>NZ_FNFO01000006.1 GCF_900100765.1 Catalinimonas alkaloidigena
TTCGATCTGGTCTGTACCGTTGCCGGACTGGCCGTAGCGGCCCTGGCGCTTCCGCGCGGCAACGTCACCGAAACGTACGGCGGCTGGGACGAGTACGTGAAGTGATGGTCAGATTATAAATTGCACATTACAGATTTCAAATTCATAAGTATCTGATTGCCACATAGCTTGTGAGTATCTGGTATGCTTGGTGAATGATCTAAAAACTAGGATCTTCGACGTTAAATCTCACGCCTTTCAGGAAGCAATGAAGACGTACCACTTTTACTAGCGACGTGGTTGAGTAAAAGTGGTACGTCTACGCATTTTGTCAATGGAATTGCGACCTGTCACTTGTGACTTCGAACCTCTGACTTCAGACTTCTCACTTCGCCCTTCGCACTTCAATACGGCGAGGGACTTACCGAAGAC
The DNA here is from genome assembly GCF_900100765.1 of Catalinimonas alkaloidigena. NCBI lineage: Bacteria > Pseudomonadati > Bacteroidota > Cytophagia > Cytophagales > Catalimonadaceae > Catalinimonas > Catalinimonas alkaloidigena. Next base: position 412 of record NZ_FNFO01000006.1, read on the forward strand.
CAGCCGCCGTCGATGACGAGGCTCTGGCCGGTGATGTGCCGGGCGTGGGGCGAGACGAGGAACAGCGCGGCCTGCGCAATGTCGTCGACCGTAGCGGGGCGTCCCATCGGAGTGAGGCGCGCCCACGTTTGTTCGTAGGTAGCATCTTCCAGCGTACGTTCCGTGGCGGTGGCGCCGGGCGCAATAGCATTGACCGTGATGCCCAGGGGCGACAGCTCGACGACCAGACTTTTCGCCAGCATCTCGATGCCCGCTTTCGTCATGCCGTAGGCTGCCAGATTCTCGTGGGCCTGGTGGCCCGTTACCGACGACATAAAGAGGAGACTGCCACCGCGTTGTTGTTGGCGCATTTGCCGGGCCGCTGCCTGCGCCAGGAAAAATGTGCCGCGCAGGTTGACCTGCATCACCCGGTCGAGGGCTTCGGGTTGGTACGCGAAGAAGTTGCCGAACAGCGTAATGCCCGCGTTGGCGACGGCGATGGTCAGCGACCCGAACTGCCGCACCGCTTCGTCGACCATGTGCTGGAGAAAGGCCACGTCCGACACGTCGCCTGCCAGCGGATGACAGGTCCCGCCTGCCTGTTGGATCGCGGTGGCGGCTCGGGTGGCCAGCGTTTCGTCGAGGTCGTTCAGGAGGACGGATGCGCCGTGTTGGGCCAGCAGGCGGGCAATGGCAAAGCCGATGCCCTGACCCGCGCCCGTCACGAGGGCGACTTGGTTGTGCAGCAGAGGGAGCGTAGGTGTCATGCAGAAACGGTGTAGCGACAAAAGTAGCAGAATCGGGCAATCGGGCGTTTCGGGGCGAGGGTTCAGAAGCAACCCCCGCGGGCTTCTCCCGTTACAAACATGGCGTCTTCCACAGTCCGCCGCGGACGGGAAGCCCGTACACGACTTTACTTTTTACATCCCTATGAAACAGATCAAACCGCACTTTTACCTCGTCGAAAACACCAGCGCGAGCCACGTCTACCTTTTGCAACTTCCCGACCATACGATTCTGATCGATACCTCTTTTCCGGGCAAAACGGAGACGATTCTGATGCAGCTCCAGGAAATCGGCATCACGCCCGATCAGGTGACCGACATTCTGTTGACCCACCACGACGTCGACCACATCGGCAACGCCAAAGAGTTGAAGGAACTGTGCGGCGCGACATTGTGGGCCCCGCAACTGGACGTGCCCTACATCCAACGCGAGCGGAAATGGTACGGCACACGCCGGATGATCGAGCTGACCGTGCGCTGGCACGCGCCCCACGTCGACGAAATTTATACGGAAGGCGCAAAGCTGTTCGATGCGATTCAGGTGCTGTCGACGCCCGGCCATACGCCGGGGCACGTCTCGTTTCTGTGGGAAGAGGTGCTGATTGCGGGCGATCTGGTGATGACCGGAAGCGACGGAAAAATTTCCCTGTTGCCGGGTTTCCTGACCTGGGACAAAGGGATTCTGCACAAATCGGTGCGGGAAACCGGCGCTCTGTCGTTTCAATGGGTATGTCCCGGCCACGGCGACCCCACCACGCGCGACGACAAGTGGGCGCGGATTTTAGAATAACGGCCTCAGGAACAGGCGACAAAAAAACACCGCCCCCGAACCGGTCGGGTGGCGGTGGCGCATTTGGATAGATAGAAGCGCAGTGGTTACGGGGTGACGGCCACAGAGTGCGTGGCTTGCATTGCCGCGGCGGCTTCGGCGGGAAGTTGCCAGTGCTGGTCGAAATACCCGTCGGTCACGACCTGATCGGCCGAGCCTTTGAAAAGCACAAAATCTTTGAATCCGCCCAGCAGACGTTGTACCGACGGCACAAACGGCATCCCCGACGCCTCCTGGTTCGCCCACCACGGCAGGCCGGAATTCACGACCACGTAGTGCCCCTGTACAGGATAGACGTATAGAAGTCCTAAATCGCTGGCGCCGGGATCGAGTTGCAGCGGTAATTGATCGCTGTACTGCGCGATGATGCGGTTGGTTTCCTGGGTTCCGAACAAAATCAGGTTTGCTTCTGCGAAGTCGCTCGGGCGCACGTCTTTGTCGGCCAGCACGCGTGGAAACACCATCACCCGCCCCAGAAATTCGCCCCGGTACGTAGACCAGTCGGCGGCTTTCTGGGCCATCGCCATCCGCTTTTGCAACTCTTCCGGCGTGGGGTCGTCGGCCGTACCGTAAACGTACACGTGGCGTTCGGCAAAAGCCGCGCTGATCGGGCCTTCCGCCCCGGGTTGTTTGGCCATCGCCGGTGCGGTGTAGGGTGCAACGGCCCATTTGCCCTTGTCCTGTTTCGACAGGTGGAGTGTTCCGGCTGCCGGCACTTTTTTCAGTTTCTTGCCGTCGATGGACAGCGCCAGCGGCGCCCCGGCGTTGAATTTCGGATGGTCGGCCAGTTGCAACGTAAAGGCATTCAGGTTGTGGGTCGTGACTTCCAGCGTGTTGGGCGCGGTGAACTGCACGTCGATTTCCGATGGCGTGCCAGTCGTGAGTTGGTCCAGCGTCACCCAATAGGCACCGTTGTATGCATACCGGTCGGTCGCGAAGCGCACGCGGTCGGGGTAGGGGTTGCGGGTAAACTGCCGGAACCAGTCGAAGATAAATTCGTCCTGATAGGCCTGCACCCAACTGTCGTGCTGCACGCCGGGAAACTCCTTGTACGTCACCTGTGTGCCGAGTTGCTTCAGGTTTTCGACCCACTGCCGCGTCCCTTCCGGCTTCACCACCGGGTCGGCTCCCCCCTGGAAAAAGTGCATCGGCACGTTCAGCACGTTGGGCGCAAACACCTCGGTGCCCTGCGGCGGCGCGGGACACACCGGCGCAATGGCCGCCCAGAGGTCGGGCCGTGTCAGCCCAATCCAGAGCGAACCGCCGCCGCCCATCGAGAGGCCCGTCAGGTACATGCGGTTTTCGTCGATTCGGAAACGCTTTTTTACATCGGCCAGAATGTCCATCACGTCCTGTTCCGCAATGCCCTGGTAGCCGGTGGTGCCCCGCGCAAACGGAGCCGCTACGATGTAGTCGACCGCTTTCCAGTCGGGGAAAACGCGCGACGTTTCCACGTCGGTGGCGCCTTCTTCGTTGCTTTTGCCAAACACACGCCGCAGCGCCAGCCGGTGGTTGGAGCCCGCGCCGTGCAGCATCATCACAAACGGATACGCTTTGGATTCGTCGTAGTTCGGAGGCAGGTACAACGCGTAGGGTTGTTCGGTGTCGTCGATGTCGGAGAAGATGGTCAGCACCTGCGGTCCGGCAGGCAGCCGTTGCGCAAAGGCGGGCACTGCCACCAGCCAGGCCAGCAGCAGAAGCCACGTGTTTCGGGAGAAATGCATCGGATCGGGGAGCGTAGGGGGTTGAGGACTCGAGTGGTTTACCATGCTTTGCGGGAAGTGGGCGATTTGTCGAGGGCAGCATCGACGGAGTAGCGGCCGCTGCCCGTAATCAGCAGGATGAGGCTCAGCAGCAGAAACAGAAGCGGCAGTTCTTTCCGGCCGAATTCGTCGGCACTGTGCACGATGAAGAAAATCACCGTGAAGTTGATGATGAGCGGAATCGCGGCCAGCCGTGTGCCCAGGCCGATCAGCACCAGCAGGGCGCAGAGAAACTCGGCTATGACCACAAGAATGAACGAGAATTCGGCACCGAGGCCAATCGGGTCCATAAAGCCCAGGTCGCCCGACAGCAGTTTGGTGAATTTCGGGAAGCCGTGCGTAAGCACCAGCCCGCCCAGGGTAAGGCGGAGCAGCAACAGGCCGACGTGTACCGCCGAGGCCGAAGGGGTAGAGGCGAACAGTTTGTTCATGCGTAGGTGTGTTGTAGAGGTGGAAACTAGAACATAGACGTGGAGGTAATGTAGCGCATAAGTTAGGTTTTTAGAAGGCAAGAACCAGCGCCGCAGAAAAGGAGATGTGAATTCTTTGTGTCGGTGTGACGCAAAGTAGTATATTTAGCACGGAACTCAAAAGCCCTGGATTCTACTATTTTTGCGTTTTGAAAAACAGCCACGTGACTCAAGACACCGACCCTCTACTCTACGACGGACACAAGCGCTACCACCCCGGACTTTCCGTCGATTGCGTGATTTTTGGTTTTCACGACAACCAGCTCAAAGTACTCTTGTTGAAGATGTCGCACACCGACCAGCGGTGGGCGCTCCCCGGGGGCTTTGTGCTGAAGGACGAGGACGTAGAGTCGGCGGCGCACCACGTACTGCAGTCGCGTACGGGGCTCGACAACATTTTTCTGCGTCAGTTTTACCTGTTCGGCGAAGTGGAACGCAGCGACCGGGAACTCAACCGCAAGATGTTGCAGGGGCGGGGCGTCGACCCTCACGAAGACCATTGGCTCCTGCAGCGGTTCATCACGATTGGCTACTACGCACTGGTCGATTTCACCAAAGCACTGCCCCGTCCCGACGAACTGTCCGACGCCTGCGACTGGTGGGATTTTCACAACCTGCCGCCTCTGATGATGGACCACGCGCGCATCCTCCAGAAAGCGCTGGAAGCCCTCCGGCAGCAACTGAACCGGGAGCCCATCGGCTACAACCTCCTGCCCGAAAAGTTCACGATGCCCGAGCTGCAGAAGCTTTACGAAACCATCCTGGGCAAAACCCTCGACCGCCGCAACTTCCAACGGAAAATGCTGGCCTACGGCATTCTGGAACGCCTCAACGAACGGCGGAGCGGCGGCGCCCACAAAGCACCGTATCTCTACCGCTTCGACCTGGCCAGCTACCACAAAGCCCTCGAAGAAGGCTTCAGCGGCGGCTGGTAATGCATGCGGCGCAGGGGGCGGGGCGTTTGGCGCAGGGCGTTACGAGCAAAGGGCATGGTGCGGAGAGTAAGGAGGACGTTGAATTTGAAACCTCTTTGTCATCTTGACCAACGGGAGCCGGGTGGCCGGTGCCAGATCTTGCTTCAAAAGTTAGTAGATCTGGCACGGGTCCCGGTTTGGCGAGACCCGGTCTGGCGAGACCCGGCGGGGCACCGCACCCCGCTCCTTGGAGTCGAGATGACAGAAACATGATCCCATTTCTTTCGCATACACCACCATGAGAAAAATTGCCGCTCTCGTTCTTTTTGTCTGCTTCACCTCCTTCCAGCCAGCTCCGAAAACGTGGCTGGCCTTAGGCGACAGCATCACCTACCTGAACGATCACCTGGACGAAACAGGAAAGCAGGTGACCAAAGGGTACCTGAGTCGGGTGGTGGAGATGCTGCCGCAGCACGAGTACATCAACAAGGGCTACAACGGCTGGACGGCCCAGCGCATTGCGCAGCAGATCGACCACCTGGGCTTGACGAGGGCCGAGGTCTACACCGTCTTTCTGGGCACGAACGACTGGTGGGCGGGGGTGCCGCTCGGGACGCTGGACGACTACCAGAAGAACAAGGGCACGGAAACGATTTACGGTTCGTTCCGCATCATTGTCGACAAGCTCCGCGCGCTGAACCCGGACGCGCCGATTATTTTGCTAACCCCGATGCAGCGCGCCGACTTTGTCTACATCAACGATCCGCACAACCATGCGTACGGCTCTTACAAAACGAAGGCGGACCAATCGCTGGAATCCATTGCCGAGGCGGTCATGGCCATCGGGAAATACGAACACCTGCCGGTCGTTGACCTCTACCACCTACCTGCCCTGAAGCTCAAAAAGTTAGTCCATTTTAAACGTCTGAAAGATCCGCAGACGGGCGAGTACCACGAGTACACGTATCCGGCATATACCGACATCCCCTTCGATCCCGCTACCGACGACTATCCGTATCCTCCCGCCGCCATCGACATGACCTACGACGGTCTACATCCCTCGGACCAGGGCAATGCCGTCATCGCCAAAAAACTGGCGCGGGTGATGAAGAAAGCGGAGTGAAGCGTTGGCTTTAGGCTTGTTTTCTAGTGAAGAGGATTCTCTCAATTTTTGTCATCTCGAACGGATGTGAGCGGGGTGGCCCGTGTCAGATCTTCTACCTTCTGGCACAAGATTTCTCACTTTGCTTCGCTTCGTTCGAGATGACAATGTCGATGAGAAGTTGGCACTCCGAATCCATTAGAATCAGGAGCAGAAAGACGAGCGCTTGCATGCGCTCGAGTTACTTCCTTCATACAAACCTTTGCACTCTGCCAACTAGAGGCGTCGCTCTACAAGAAGGGCGTTTTTCGGTCTGAAAGGTGTCAAAAGGACACTTTTGAGAAAGATCAGGGAAAAGGGCAATTGATGATGTGGACGTGGCACTGTAGGTTTGCGATTCGTTCGTACCACCGCTGCGTGCTTGACCTAACTTTTGGCGCGCATCCCACCATGTTTCGGAACAGCCTCCAGTTGCGCATCTTCCACACTGTTTCCCCGGAGAGGGCCGGGGCTGATACACGCATGTTTTTCAAGTACACACGCTTTCTTCTTCTGCTCGTCAGCGCATTTTCGCTCCGGGCACAATCCCAGTACGAACTCAACACGGGGTGGACCTGTGCCCCGATCCGGGACGTCAAGGTCGCCGGTACGGAGCTTTCCCAACCGGGGTATGCCTTATCGGGCTGGATGCCCGCCGTGGTGCCGGGGACGGTGCTGACGACCCTTCTGGAAAACGGAAAAGTGCCCGATCCGTTTTACGGAATGAACAACGAGCGGATTCCCGACATCTACGACACGGGCCGCGACTACTACACCTACTGGTTCGCGAAGGATTTTACGGAAAAGGCGGGGCGGAACGAAGAAGTGTGGCTCCATTTCCGGGGGATCAACTACAGTTGCGACGTCTTCCTGAACGGGCAAAAGGTCAATGCCCAGACGCACAAAGGGATGTTTCTGCGGCAGCGCTACCGCATCACGGACCTGCTGGCGAAAGACGGGAAGAATCGTTTGGCCGTCATTGTGCATCCGCCCGATCCGGTGGGGAATGCCGAACGGGGGCAGGGCGGCGATGGCACCATTGCGCGGAACGTGTCGCACCAGTACGTGGCGGGATGGGACTGGATTCAGCCGATCCGCGATCGCAACACGGGCATCTGGGACAAGGTGACGATTGAGAAAACCGGGGCGGTCGATCTGAAAAATCCGCACGTGGTGACGCGCGTTCCGGGTGTGCGCAAGGTGAAAGGTCCGCAGGCACCGGCCCAGATTCAGGTATCGGCCGAACTGGAAAACCCGACCGGAAAAACGGTGACGGGCACGTTGCAGTACACCCTGGACGGACAAACGATTGCGAAAGAGGTGACGATTGCAGCCAACAGCACCGTCGCAGTAGCCCTGCCGGAATTGACGCTCCCCAATCCGCACCTCTGGTGGCCGCACGGCTACGGTCCGCAGCCGCTCTACACGTTGCCGCTGTCGTTCGCGGTCGACGGCAAAAAGGTGTCGGACCGGGATACGGTCACGGTGGGGGTGCGCGAGATTCAGACGGAGTGGAATACACACACGCGCAGCAAACAGGTACTGGTGAACGGTCAGAAGGTGTTCATCAAAGGCGGCAACTGGATCATCTCCGACGCGATGCTCCGCTTTACGCCGGAACGCTACGACGCCGAAATTCGCTTTCACCGGGACATGAACCTGAATTTAATCCGCATTTGGGGCGGGGCGCTTTCCGAACGGCCCGAGTTTTACCAGGCGTGCGACAAGTACGGGTTGCTCGTGATTCAGGATTTCTGGATGTCGGGTGACTGCAACGGGCGCTGGCTCGATCCGATCAAAAAAGACGACCAGTGGACGCGGCGGCAGTATCCCGACGACCACGGGCTGTTCCTCACCTCGGCGGCCGACCAGATCAAGCTGATCCGCAACCACGCCTCGCTGGCGATGTGGTGCGGCGGCAACGAAATCACCCCGCCCGAAGACATCCTCCTGTCGCTGCGCGACTCCATTCTTCCCGCCCTGGACGGCACGCGCTGGTTCATCGATTACTCGAACTCCGACAGCATGTCGTTCAATTCGATCGGCGGGAACGGCGACGGCCCCTACGGCATCCAGCCGATCAACACCTTCTGGGAGCACCGCACCTTTCCGTTCAACTCCGAAGTGGGTTCCGTGGGCGTCGGCGACTACGAATCGCTCACCCGGTTCATTCCGGAACAAAACCTGATTGCCCCCGATTTCGAAAAACGCACGGTCGACTCGGTGTGGGACTACCACAAGTACATCGGCTACGACCAGTACATCGCGCCGTACGGCAAGGCGAAAGACGCGCAGGATTTTGCCCGGAAGGCGCAACTCGTCAACTACGACCAGTACCGCGCCCTGATGGAAGGATTCAGTTCGCACATGTGGGACTGGTACACCGGCACGATCATCTGGAAAACGCAAAACCCCTGGACGGCCCTCCGCGGCCAGATGTACGACTGTTACCTCGACGTCAACGCCTGCCTCTACGGCCTGCGCAACGGCAGCGCGCCGCTCCACATCATGTACGACCCCGTGCAGGGCATGGTGATGCTGGTGAACAACGGGTTCGAAACGAAACGCGACCTGATGATGGTCGTCAAGACCTACGACCTGGCCGGAAAGGAGACACTGGTGACGCAGGTCTTCAACGAGATTCAGGGCAGCACGGCGAAAAACTTCCTGCCGATCAAATCGACCGTCGATGCCTTCCGTGCGAAAGAGGGCGGCTTTCTGTCGTTGCAACTTTTGGATACCGATCAAAATGTGGTGAGCGACAACCTCTACTGGTTGCCCGACTCAACCGGGCAGTATTCCGGCTTACAGAAGATGAAGAAAGCGTCGCTGAGCATCGCTACGAAAGCCGACGGAAAAGGCAAAATAGAAGTAACCCTCTCGAACCCGGCCAACGGTCCGGTGGCGTTCTTCAACCGCCTAGCGCTGGTCGATCCGAAAACGAAAGAGCGCATTCTGCCCGTCTTTTTCGACGACAACTACGTCTCGGTCCGGCCCGGCGAACAGAAAACCGTAACGCTGGACTACACGTCATCCGATCCGGTCGAACTTTCCGTCGAAGGCTGGAACGTCCAGAAACTGTATGTACCGGTGCGATGATTTTTAGTAACGAGGAGGTCTGTGGCTTCCTGTCTGGACGGTCCAGGAAGCTAAAAGCTTCCCTGTGTTTTTAAGCTTCAGATACAATCTGAAGCTAGTAATGAAGTAGAAGCGCTACTAAAAAATCTGTCATAAACCATTTGCAATCTGCAATTTTCCAATTTGCAATCCTCCAATTTACCCATGCCTCAAAAACTACGTTTCCTTTTTCTTGTTATCGTCTGGAGCCTTTCGCCGTGGGCGATGGCGCAACAGACTCACACGTTTACCGAAGGTTTGACCATCGGTCCCTGCCACCACTACGGCCGCGAGGCGCTCTACACCGATCAACTGGCGTATCTCCTGTACCGGAACGAGCTGCCAACTCCGACGGAAGGCCAAGCGTTAACGCCCGGCGATACGCTGACGTGGCAGGCCGTGCAGGTCGACACGAGCGGGGCATTCCGGCGCGGCGTGCAGTCCAACGGCTACCTCTACCTGACCTACGAAGCCGCCGAAGCCGGTCCGGCGATTCTGCACATCCAGGGACACAACATGGTCTACGTTAACGGCGAACCGCGTGCGGGCGATATGTACCGGATGGGCTGGATGTATATGCCCGTACAGTTGAAAAAAGGCAAAAACGAATTGTTCGTGCGTACGTTGCCGTACCGCTGGCAGAGCATCACGGCCGAGTTGCGCTTTCCGGAGAAACCGGTGCATCTGGCGACCGACGATCCCACGCTGCCTTCGCTGGTACCGGGGCAGGACAACCGTAGCCTGTGGGGCGCGGTGGTGGTCGTCAACACGACAGAGAAACCCCTGACCAACCTGTCGATGCGCAGTCGGGTCGAAGGGAAGGAGCTGACGACAGAACTCCCCACCGTGCCGCCGCTGACCACTCGCAAAGTAGGCTTCTGGCTGGACGGCAGCGCCGTGACGCAGGAGGGAAATTATACCGGGCAACTGGCCCTGTTGCAGAAAGGCAAGGTGCTGGACGAAAAAGAAATTCCGCTGGAAGCGCCCGCACCCGGCCGGCAGTACAGCGCCACGTTTGTGAGCGATATCGACGGCAGTGTGCAGTACTACGCCGTGGCGCCGCAGCAAAATTCGGACGGGGAAGCGCCTGCGTTGTTCCTGTCGGTACACGGAGCCGGGGTGGAAGCCATCGGGCAGGCGCGGGCCTACCGGCCGAAAGACTGGGGCGTGCTGGTGACGCCGACCAACCGGCGGCCGCGTGGCTTCAACTGGGAAGATTGGGGCCGCCTCGATGCGCTGGAAGTACTCGACATCGCCAAAAAACGCTTTCAACCCGATCCGCAACGGATCTACCTGACCGGCCACTCAATGGGCGGACACGGTACGTGGTACCTGGGCGCGACGTTCCCGGATCGGTGGGCGGCCATTGCGCCCTGCGCGGGCTATCCGACCCTGCGGACCTACGGCTCGCACGACGGCCAGATTCCCGAAGCGGGAGGGACGCCGATGGAATCGCTCCTGCTGCGCGCCAGCAACCCGAGCAACACAATTGCGCTAGCCTCCAACTACAAACCGCTGGGTGTCTACGTGCTGCACGGCGATGCCGACCCCGTCGTTTCGGTCGACTACGCGCGGCAGATGCGCCAACTGCTCGGTACGTTCCATCCCGATCTGAGCTACTACGAATACCCCGGCGGCTCCCACTGGTACGGCGACGAAAGCGTCGACTGGAAACCTCTATTCGACTTCTTCAAGTGGCATACGATTCCGGTCGACAGCGCCGCACACGACCTGGACTTTATGACGGCCAACCCGGCGATTTCCGCCTCGATGCACTGGGCGACCATTCAGCAGCAACAACAACCGCTGGAATACAGCCGCATCCAACTCCACCGCGACAAGGCCGCGCGCACCATCAAAGGCACTACCGAAAACGTGGCGGTGCTCACCCTCGACCTAAACGACTTTCAGCCCGGCGAAACGGTGACGATCCAACTGGACAGTCTGTCGGCCGTGGCGGTGCCCATCGAAGCGCCGGACGCAAAAGTACATCTGGTGAAAGGCGACGCCTGGACCGTCACGGAACTGCCGGAAGCGACGCAAAAAGGCCCGCACCGGAGCGGCACGTTCAAAGAGCCGTTTCAGGACCGGATGGTGTTCGTCTACGCCACCGGCGGCAGTGCCGACGAACGAGCGTGGGCTTACCAGAAGGCACGGTACGATGCCGAAACCTGGTACTTCCGGGGGAACGGAGCCGTCGATCTGGTGGCAGACCGTGACTTCAACCCGAAGAAATTTGCTGACCGGGGCGTGGTGCTCTACGGCAACAGTTCGACCAACAAAGCCTGGAGCAAGTTGCTGGCCGACTGCCCGATTCAGGTACAAAAAGGCAAACTCCAGTTGGGCGAGGAGGAATTGACGGGCGACGACCTCGGCGCGTATTTCGCCTGGCCCCGGAAAGACAGCCCAACCGCCTCCGTAGCGGTGATTGCCGGAACCGGGCTGCGCGGGATGCGGGCGACCGACGCCAACCAGTATTTCAGTGGTGGTAGCGGCTTTCCTGACTTCATGATCTTCTCGCTCGACATGCTGAAAGAAGGCAGCAGCGGCGTCAAACGCGCAGGCTTCTTCGGCAACGACTGGACTCTGGGAAGCGGGGAGGTGGTGAAATAGGGAGGACAGGAAGACGGGAGTCCGGAGTCCGGAAGTCGGCATAACCGGTCTACCATTGGATTGTCATCCTGAAAGGATCTTTGCACATGTTCAGGAAAAGAGCCGTAAAGCCCAAAAAGATCCTTGACAGGATGACAAACACGCTGAATCATTATTGTCATCGCCCGGCGACCCGGCTCGACCACCGGGAGCGGGGTGGCCCGTGCCAGATCTTGCTTCAAAAGTCAGAAGATCTGGCACGGGTCCCGGTCTGGCGAGACCCGGCGGGGCACCGCACCCCGCTCACATTCGTTCGAGCCGGGTCGCCGGCCACCGTAGGACGGCCCCCGTGGGACGGCCCCCGTGGCAACGGGCGATGACAGACTAGATCAGACAATCAGAGAAAAGATCACAAAACGAAGTGATGGCGGATAAAGAAGTATTGATTCAAACCTTTGTGAGGCGGTTTGTCCGGAAGGAGAGGCGTGAGCGAAGTCTTTTTGAGTTGATGCATCCGAAAAAACGAAGTGAATTTATCAATCGGCTGAATCACGGATGGGAGGATGTGCTGGAGATGAAGTACCTGACACAACTTTCCCCGGAAATTGAAAGTCCGGAAGCGGTGCTGTCCGCACTGAGGGTGAAGCCGGAAAATCGCTGTTACGTGATTTCTAGTTATCGGGACTACGATGACCAGTTCCTGCCGTGGGAAGCCGCCTTGCAGAGAACCTACGCAAGAGGTCTGGCGACACTCCTGATCGATCCTTCAGTCGATCTGTTGTTTCTGGATACGGAACAAGTGCAGGGCGCGCCGCCCCGTTTTATAGGCAGGGTTCGCGTCTGATTTGTGAAACTATTTTTTATGCTTAGTAACCCCTTCTATCCAATCGTGAAAAAAAGCCTTCTTCTTTTGGTGTTGACCAGTCTGGTTTCGTGGGGAACCCGGGCGCAGGGCAACCTCCATCAGCAATCGAAAACGTACGAGTGGCCGACCGATCCGCAGGTGCTGGCCAAGCTCGACCACTGGCGCGACCAGAAATTCGGGATGATCATCCACTGGGGCATCTACGCCGTGCCGGGCATCATCGAGTCGTGGAGCATCTGTTCGGAAGACTGGATCGAGCGCGACAGCACCATCGCCTACGAAGACTACAAGGACTGGTACTGGGGGCAGAGCGAGCAGTTCAATCCGGTGAACTTTAACCCGGAACAGTGGGCGACGGCGGCCAAGTCGGCGGGGATGCGCTATGTGGTCTTCACAACCAAGCACCACGACGGCTTCGCGATGTTCGACACGCAGGAATCGGACTACAAAATCACGAACGGGCCGTTCAAAAACGATCCGCGGGCCAACGTAGCGAAGTACGTATTCGACGCCTTTCGGAAGGAGGATTTCCTGATCGGAGCCTACTTCTCCAAGCCCGACTGGCACACGCCGTACTACTGGTGGCCCAAGTATGCGACGGCCGACCGCAACAACAACTACGACATCCGCAAGCATCCGTGGCGGTGGAACCAGTTCAAAGAATATACCTACAACCAGATCCGGGAACTGACGCACGACTACGGGAAGGTCGACATCCTCTGGCTGGACGGCGGCTGGGTGCGGCCCCTCGAAACGGTAAACGACGAGGTGCGGGCCTGGGGGGCGGACATTCCGGAGTGGAGCCAGGACATTGACATGCCCCGCATCGCCGAAATGGCGCGGGAGGCGCAACCAGGGTTGCTGATTGTGGACCGGACGGTGCACGGACCCTACGAAAATTACCAGACGCCCGAACAGCAGATTCCGGCCGAGAAGATCGACCATCCGTGGGAAAGCTGCATCACGCTGGGCCACGCCTGGGGCTATGTACCCGATCAGCATTTCAAATCGCCCGCGAAGGTCATTCACAACCTGATTGAGGTGGTGGCGAAGGGGGGAAGTCTGCTGCTGGGCGTAGGACCGAAACCCGACGGCACGCTGGAAGAAGAAGTCATCACGCGCTTGGCGGCCATCGGCGACTGGCTGGACCAGAACGGCGCGGCCATCTACGAAACGCGGCCCGTGGATCAGTACCGGGACGGATCGGTCTATTTCACGCAGCACAAATCGGGCAAGACGCACTACGCCCTCGTACCGGTCCCGGAGGGGGAAGCCCTTCCTGCCACGATCTCCTGGACGGGGAATGTGCCCAAAAAGGGATCTGCACTGAAATTGCTCGCAACCGGTACCAAACTAAAATGGCAGGCCGAAGGCAATCGGGTGACCGTAACGCTCCCCGAAAAGGTGCGGCAGCAGCTGGGCACGACGCCAGCGCTTGCCCTCTCGTTTACCCACAACTAAGCCGCTCCGGCTCGTGACCCCACTGGCTTTGTAGCGGTTGGTCATGGAAGTGAAGCCCTGATGGACCCGTCGCTGCCGGCGGTTCTGCCAGGGCTTTTGTTTTGGGGAAGGGGCAGCAAGCCGGGCTAGGTCCCGAACCGATCGGGCAACACGCCTTTTACGCCCGGCTCCACGGCAAACAGGCCACCGGCCAGCGGATCTTCCTCGTCGTGCATACCTTCGGCTCCCGTGGTGATGTAGAGAATGTCGAGGTTGGGGCCGCCAAACGTGGGACAGGTGGTCTGCGGCGTAGGAACCTTCACCGTGGCCAGGCGCTTGCCAGAAACCGGATCGTGGCAGAATACCTGCCCGCCGCCGTACATCGCCACCCAAAGGTTGCCCTCCGCGTCGATCGTCATGCCATCAGGAAATCCTTCGTCCGCGTCGAACGTGACGGCCGTTCGTTTGAACGCGATGTCGCCGGTAGCGTCGTCATAATCGAAACATTGCACCTGTAAGGTTGGGGAATCGATGAAGTACATTTCGCTGCGGGCGGGCGACCAGGCGAGGCCGTTCGAGCAGGTGAGTCCTTCCAATTTTCGGATGAGCGTGCCGTCGGGTTCCAGGCAGTAGAGGGCGCCCGTCGGATGGATGGGCATCAGTTCCATCGTACCGGCCCAGAACCGACCGGACGGATCGCACTTGCCGTCGTTGAAACGGTGCCGGGGCTGGTGGGCTTTGGGATTGACAATGGGCGTGCAGGTCAGGGCTTCCGGGTCGTAGAAAATAAAACCCTCGTAAGTGGCCAGTACGTAGCCGTTCCCGCCCGGGCGCAGGACCGAGGCGCCGATGTACATTCCCAGCGTGTGCGTATGGTTTTCGCCGGTAACGGGGTTGTACTCGTGCAAGCGACCGTTCAGGATGTCGAGCCAGGACAGCAGTTGGCGGCGTTCGTTCCAGACGGGGCCTTCGCCCAGTTTCGTGTCGGTTTTGTAGAGCAGCGTAGCTTCCACGGCGTAATCAGATTTAGGTTGAAAAGTAGGTTTCCGGAAAGGTACAAAACGCAACGGAGCCCTGTGGAGCCGGTGTACTGTACGGAAGAAGGACAGTAGAGTACAGTAGTTTTAAATGAAATCTTTTGAAGATCTTGCTTCTGTACCACCCCTCCTGGTAAAGCTTTTCGGCAAAAAGGGAGGCCGGAAGCGAGTATACAGTACAGATGTACAGTTTGGATAGATGGGAGCCAGCCGTTATTTCGGTTGGCTCTTTTTTTCGCCCAGCCAGCCCTGATGCTGGAGCCAGTCGGCGCAGCGCCGCGTCCAGGAGTGCAGCATCGGGTCGTTGAGGGTCTGTCCCGTGCTGTAGGAAGCACCATCGGCCATGCCGAAGCCGTGTCCGCCGTGGTCGTACAGATGCAGCTCGGCCGAAACCCCCGCTTCTTTCAGCGCCAGGTAAAAATACACGGAGTTTTGGGGCGGCACCGACTGGTCGTCGTTGGCGTGTACCAGAAACGCAGGCGGCGTCAGCGAATCTACCTGAGTCTCGTTCGACAGGCTGTGCACCAGCGACGCCTCCGGATGGTCGCCCAGCAGGTAATGGCGCGAGCCGGCGTGGGTAAAGCTCTGTTCGAGGGTGATGACCGGATAGATCAACACCATAAAGTCGGGGCGACTGCTCAGGCGCTCGATGCGGTCTTTGGCATCAGCGTTGCCGGCGTCGTAGTGCGTGCCTGCCGTTGCGGCCAGGTGACCACCCGCTGAAAAACCCATGATGCCGACCCGCTTCGGGTCGATGCTGTACTCCTTGGCCCGGCGGCGCACGGTGCGGATGGCCCGCTGCGCATCTTGCAGCATGGCCGGGTGGCGATACCCGCCCGCTTCGTCGCTTCCCAGACGGTACTTCAGCACAAACGCAGCCACGCCCAGCGAGTTCAGCCACTCGGCCACGTGAAAGCCTTCTTTTTCCATGGCCAGGTGATGATACCCCCCGCCCGGACACACCACAACTGCGGCCCCGGTCGCGCGGTCGGCCGGCGGCAGAAACACCGTCAGGTTGGGTTGATCTTTGGCTTCGTAGCCTTTGGCGCCCGGTGCGCCGTCGGGCCAGAGCATCACTTCCTGGTGGGGCGTGCCGGTTGTGGTCGGGCTTGCCTTTTGAGCGTGCGCCCAACCGGCTGCCAGAAAAAAGAGTGTAAAAAGAAGGGTTCGCATCGGAGACATGGCTTTGGATTCGGATCAGGGCAGGCGTTGCGGCAGTACCCCGTCGTTGCACTTCGCCCGCTGCGGTTGCAGCGCATTCATCACCTCTACCCGCTACTTAGGGAACGCGGCAGCGCGGAGCGAATTGCTTTGTCCTTTGACAAATCCCCGGGAAGGGAAACCCGATTGCCATGTGGCCCCACCGCATCGCCGGCTCGCAGTTTAACCCTTTTAGGCAGAAAAGCCAGCGACGAAGTCGATAAAATTGGCGAGGTGAAGAGGCCTGTCTTTTCAGGAAACGCGGTGGCCCGGGAAATCGAATTTTAGCGCAGCGTTGTTGAATCAGAATTTTCGAGCTTCTTGTCGAAGGATAAATTGTGCTCACATAAATGTACATTTTTTTAGGTGGAGTCCCCTCTATTGGGAACGGGGGCATTTGTGTTTGAACAAATGAAGATATGGTTATATTGAGCAAATTTTCATCTGACGCGTGCCATTCTCGGACCCTCTCACCTCTCTTTCTCCGCTGAAAGCCGCTGTTCGTTGGCTTGTGCAAGACCATCGGCCGACCGACCGAACCGTAGCGGCGCGTTTGTTCAATCTCTGTTCCCTGCTGGCAGGAGGGATTATGCTGGCCCTGGCTCCGCTCAATTTTTACATGGGCCTGAACGAGGTGAGTGTAGTGATGGGGGCTAGTGGGGTGGCGTTTCTCCTGTTCTACTACCTCCACCGGTTCCGGGGAGTCAAGGTGTACCACACGGCCTGGTTTCGGGTCTTCCTTCTGTCGTTTCTGATCGTCGGCTGGTTTTGGTCGGGCGGGTTGCTGGGGTCCACACCGCTGGGCGTCATTGCCGTGCTGGTTATCTACGTCACGCTGGTTGGCCGGAAAGAACACCTCCCGTTTGTGGGGCTGATGATGGGGAGCGTCGTGGTGCTTACCGTGCTGGAGTTTCTGCATCCGGAGTGGGTCACACCTTACAACACAGAAGAGCTGCATAAAATCGATCAGGCCACGGTGCTGCTGCTGTGCATGACGTTTACGGGCATTGCCACCGGCATGCTCAAGTACTATTACGATGCCGAACAGAATGCCCTGCGGCTGCGCAACGAACAACTGAAAAAAGCCAATGAAGAGCTGGACCGCTTTGTCTATAGCGCGTCGCACGACCTGCGCGCCCCGATTACGTCCATGATGGGGTTGGTACAACTGCTCAAGCTGGAATCCGACCCGCAAAAAATCAGGGAGTGTCTGCTGTTGAAAGAAAAAAGCCTGATGAAGATCGACGGGGTGATCAAGGAAATCGTCGAGTACTCGCGTAACAACCGCTCCGAGCTGATCGTGGAGCCGATCGACGTGCGTCAGGAAGTCGCGCAGGTGCTGGAGCGACTGCACCACAAGGAGTTCGACGAAGCGCAACCCTCCATTTTACTGGATATGCCGCACGATCTGCCGAAGGTGCACATCGACCGCCAGCGGTTGCTGCTGGTGTTGAATTGCCTCGTTTCGAACGCCCTTCGGTTTTACGATCCCAACCGGGCGTATTCGTGGGTGCGGATTCGGGCGTATCCGGAAGACAAAGGCATGAGCTTGCAGGTCATCGACAACGGCATCGGTATTGCGCCGGAACACCTGGGCAGCATTTTCGACATGTTTTACCGGGCCCATACCAAAAACGCAGGTGCCGGGCTGGGCCTCTACATTGCCCGCGAGGCGGTTCAGAAGGTAGGGGGGCATATTTCGGCTACCTCGACGCCCGGCGAAACGACCGTCTTTACGGTGTGGTTGCCCGATCTGGCGCAGGTACCGAACGCGGTGCCGACCCTTCACCCGGTGTCTGTAGCGTGGGAGGCGGGTAGGTAGCAATGCGGTAAAGCATTTGCCCGAAAATCAGCTCGTGCGCCGGCACCAGCAGGTACCAGTAGAGCCGCCCCCAGAGCCCCCGTGGCCGAAACGTCGCGGTCTGTTTCAGCACCCAGCTGTCGTGGTCGCGCTTTTCCATCTTGAATTCCAGCCACGCATCGCCCGGCAGTTTCATCTCGGCATACAACAGCAGCCGTCGCTTTTCTTTGTCGGCCACCAGCACCCGCCAGAAATCGAGCGCATCGCCCGAGCGGAGGTCGAACGGGCTGCGGCGGCCGCGTCGCAGGCCCACGCCGCCCACCAGTTTGTCGAGGTAGCCCCGGATTCTCCAGAGCACGTTGCCGAAATACCAGCCGCGCTTGCCGCCGATGGTCCAGACGTTGGTCATCACTTCCTGTGGCGAGCGCGTTAGCTCAATTTCGCGCGTGTCGTGCAGGCAGCCGTGGCGCGGCACTTCCACGTAGTCGAGCAGGGTAAAGGGGAGGTGGCTGCGGGTCAGCGAATCGGTCCAACTCGACAGCACCATGTTCTGGCGGATTTTATCGAAGGCCAGCCGCACGGCTTCTTCGTAAGGAATCAACTCCTGCGGGACAATGTCTTCGATGCCCGTCAGCTGGCAGACCACCTCGGCCTTCAGGCTGTCGACCAGGTTTTTGGCGAGTTGGAACGACGTGGCGGTTACGAAGTAGAGCCACATGGACGAAAGGCGTGGCGAGAGGAAGGGCACCGGAATCAGCAACCGGTCGTACCCCCGCACGTGTGCAAATTGCAGGATCATCTGCCGGTAAGTCAGGATGTCGGGCCCGCCGATGTCGAACGTTTTGCCCATCGCCTCTTTTTTCAGCAGCACGCCCTCCAGGTACCCGATCACGTTGCGGATGGCGATGGGCTGGCAGCGCGTGTTGACCCACCGGGGCGCGACCATCACGGGCAATTTTTCGACCAGATCGCGGATGATTTCGAACGAAGCCGACCCTGACCCGACGATGATGCCTGCCCGCAGTACCGTGACGGGCCGCCCGCTGCTCCGCAAGATCTCCTCGACCTGCAACCGCGACCGCAGGTGCGGCGAGAGGGCCTTGTCGTTCACGATGCCGCCCAGGTAAATCACCTGTTGGGTGGTGGTGGTGGCGATGTAGTCGGCGAAGTGCTGCGCCGTTTTGGCCTCTTTCTCCTCAAAACTGCTCGACCCCGACATGGAATGCACCAGGTAGTAGGCCACGTCGATCTCGTGGGGAAGCGTGTCGGTGTCAAGCGGTTCCAAAAGATCCGCCTCCACAATCTTGACCCGCTCCAGCACGCGGTCGGGCGCGTTCAGCCGCCGCCGGTCGCGCACCAGGCAATAAATCTCGTGTTCTTGTTCCACCAGCACCGGCAACAGCCGCTGCCCGATGTAACCGTTGGCACCCGTCAGAAGAATTTTCATACTTCCATAACGGGTGCGGTGAAGAAGTGTTTACCGCTAGTGCTTCGCTCGACCAAAGCATATTTTATGCAATCGGTTGCGAGTTCCGACGGCTTTCGCTTACTTTTAGGACCGATCTACTAACCACCATGCCGAACTTCTCCCTCCGTTGGGTCCCGTTGTGGGGCCTGCTGCTGTGGCTGGCGAGCGCTGTCGCCGTGGCGCAAACGCCCGCTTCCTTCCGCGTTCTGGTGTACACCCGCAACGGCGAAGGCTACGTGCACGAAAACCGGGCGGCCAGTGTGGAGGCCATCCGCGGGCTGGGCAAAACACACGGATTTGCGGTGGATGCATCGGACGATCCCGCCGTCTTCACCGACCACAACCTGCGGCGGTACGCCGTCCTGATCTTTTCCAATACCAACAACGAAACCTTTACGACCCAGGCACAAAAGGACGCCTTTCAACGCTACATCCGGCAGGGGGGCGGCTTTGTCGGACTGCACTCGACCAGCGGCTCGGAGCGGCAGTGGCCCTGGTTTGCGCAGATGCTGGGCGGCCGCTTTTTCCGCCATCCTGAGCGCCAGGACTTCGACGTGAAGGTGCTGGACCGCACGCATCCGTCCACCGACTTTCTGCCGGACGTCTGGCCGGTGAAGGACGACGAGTGCTACTACCTGAAATTTCTGAATCCCGATATGCACGTACTGCTGGCCGCCGACCTGTCGACGGTAACGGACGATCAAAAAGGAGAGTACCCCGGCGACGTGTTCGGTGGGCTGTGCCCCCTCGCCTGGTATCATGCGTTCGACGGCGGGCGGCAGTGGTACACGGCCCTCGGACACCGGCCGGAACAGTACCAGGACCCGATGCTGCTGCGTCACATCCTGGGCGGCATCCAATGGGCGGCGGACAAAGCGGCTACCCCCTGAAAAGAATGCACTGAGTATAGTTTCCGGGAAAGTAGCCCTTGTGAAGCAACGTGAATCACTAATGCGTGATTGAGGGAATGGGCGCAGAGCGCAGGCAGCAGTACGCCGATGGTAACGTGTGAAGCGGGGCGGGTGCAGAGGAAGTGACGTGTGAAGTCTGGATTGTGAAGTGGAGAGGGCATTTCATCCTTTAGCGGCTGAGCGCACTAGTCAGGTGTTCCATCGCACGTAGAACTTCAACCCTTCAACTTTTAACGCAACACTCATAACGCCATAACTTCTTCCCAAACGGATTTTCACCTTGTTGATATGAAAGACCAACCTACCTCTTCCACCAACGGCCTGACGCGCCGCGCGTACCTCAAGACGTCGCTGCTAGGCGCAGCGGGGGCCATTTTTGTACCGACCATTGTGCCCTCGACGGTTTTTGGCAAGAACGCCCCCAGCAACAAAATAAACATCGGGCAGATCGGCTTCGGGCGGATTGCGCAGGGACACGACCTGCCCGAAACCCTGAACTACGACGTGGCCCGGGTGATGGCGGTGAGCGACCTGGACCGCAAGCGCAAGCGGAAAGGGAAGGAGTTCATCGAAGGGTGGTACAACCAGAAAAAGGGCAAGAAAAACTACGTCGACGTGCAGATGTACGACGACTACCGGGAGATGCTCCAAAACCCCGACATCGACGCGGTGATTATCAGCACGCCCGACCACTGGCACGCCCAGCCGGCCATTGAGGCGGCCCTGGCGGGAAAAGACATTTACCTACAGAAACCCGCGTCGCTGACGGTGGAAGAGGGGCGGATGATGAGCGACATCCTGCACAAAACGGGGCGGGTGTTTCAGATCGGCAGCCAGCAGCGGTCCGTCAAACCGTGGCCGCAGTTCAAACGCGCCTGCGAGCTGGTGCGCAACGGCCGCATCGGCGAGCTTCATACCGTTAAGATCGGGTTGCCCGGCGACCCGCCCGGCGGCAGTACGCAGGAAATGCCCATCCCCGGCAACCTGAATTACGACATGTGGCTGGGTTCCACGCCCTACGTCTATTATACGGAAGAGCGCGTCCATCCGCAGGCCGATTTCTCCCGGCCAGGCTGGTTGCGTTGCCGGCAGTTCGGGGCGGGGATGATCACCGGATGGGGCGCGCACCACGTCGACACGGCCCACTGGGGCATGGGCACGGAATACACCGGTCCGATCGAGGTGGAAGCGGAAGCCGACTTTCCGAAGTCGGGCCTCTGGACGGTCCACGGCGACTTCAACGTCACGGCCAAATACGCCAACGGCGTCACGATGCTCATCAGCGGATCGTACCCCAACGGCGTGCGGTTCGAAGGGTCAGAAGGCTGGATTTTCGTCTCGCGGGGCGACGTGGGCGTCACGGCCAGCGACCCGACCAAACCGAGCGGCAACTCCGAAGCGTTTCAGGCCAGCGATCCGAAGATCCTGAAATCGGAAATCGGCCCCGACGAAATTCACCTGTACGAAAGTTCCGAACAGCACGGCAACTGGCTCGACTGCATCAAAAGCCGTCGGCAGACCGTGGCCCCGGCCGAAATCGCCCACCGTTCGTGCAGCGCCTGTCTGGTGGCGCACATCGCCATGCAACTGCCCCGGAAGCTGTACTGGGACCCGCTGAACGAGCGCTTCAAAAATGACGACGAAGCCAACGCCATGCTGGCCCTGCCGCAGCGTTATCCATACGGCATCCACCACATTCCGGCCCTGCGGCGTTCGAGCGAGACGGGCCTGGGGGCTACTTTTGCGCGATAACCTTTCTTTGTTCTGATGTACAACTCATTTTATTCTGCATTGCTTCTGATGCCCCTTGCGGTGTGTGTCGCGGGCTGTTCCTCTTCTTCGTCTGAACGGACGCGTGCCGCGGCCGACTCCGCCTCCCAAACGGCCGACGTACGGCTGATGACCCTCGACCCCGGCCATTTCCACGCCGCACTGGTGCAGAAATACGACTATCCACAGGTTGACTCGGTCGTGCACGTCTACGCGCCGGAGGGGGAAGACCTGCAGATGCACCTGGCGCGCATCGAGCAGTTCAACACGCGGGCCGAGGACCCGACGCATTGGGTAGAAAAGGTCTACACCGGTCCCGATTTTCTGGAACAGATGCTGAAACAGAAACCGGGCAATGTGGTGGTGCTGTCGGGCAACAACGCGAAGAAAACCGACTACATCAACGCGGCGGTCAACGAAGGGCTGAACGTGCTGGCCGACAAGCCGATGGTGATCCAACCGGCCGACTACCCGCGTCTGCTGGACGCCTTCCGCAAGGCCGACGAGCGGGGCGTGCTGATCTACGACATCATGACCGAGCGGCACGAAATCTCGACGATGTTGCAAAAAGAACTGGCCGGTTTTCCGGAGGTGTTTGGCGAGCTGGTGAAGGGAACGCCTCAGGAACCCGCCATTTCGAAAGAGAGCGTCCACCACTTTTATAAGATGGTGGCGGGTAAACCCTTGATTCGTCCGGCGTGGTTTTTCGATGCCGACCAGCAAGGGGCCGGTATCGTGGACGTCTCGACTCACCTGGTCGACCTGATTCTGTGGGAATGTTTTCCCGAACAGGGCATCGATACGAGCGAAGTGCAGGTGCTGTCGGCCCGCCGCTGGGCGACCGAGCTTTCGCCCCGGCAGTTCGAGACGGCAACCGGCGTGGCGACTTTCCCCGATTTTCTGCAACCGCACGTGAACGAAAGCGGCAGCCTGAGTACCCATGCCAACGGCGAGTTTGTGTTCACCGTGCGGGGCGTGCACGGTAAAGTGTCGGTCATCTGGAATTTCCAGGCCCCCGAGGGCGCGGCCGATACGCACTACTCCATCATGCGGGGGACTAAGGCCAACCTCGTGATCCGGCAGGACCAGCCGCAGAACTACCAGCCGACGCTTTACGTGGAGCCGGTAGCGGGACAGGACCGTGCGGCGATCGGCGCGGCGTTACAACAGGCGTTGGCGCGCATCGGGCAGCAGTACCCCGGGGTGGCGATGGCCGAAACGCCGGAAGGGTGGGAGGTCAAGATTCCCGACGAGTTTAAGGTCGGGCACGAAGCCCACTTTTCGCAGGTGACGGAAGATTTTCTGCAGTACCTCGCCGACGGAAAAATTCCTGCCTGGGAGAAACAGAACATGATCACGAAGTATTACCTGACCACGCAGGCGTACACCAGGAGCCGTTGAGGCCCTATCGGGACACAGACTACAACACGCAAAAGGGGGACGCTCATTCGTTAACGAGCGTCCCCCTTTTTTTAAGGTGTGTTCATTTACTTGGCGGCAATCTGACGCAGGGCGTCGCGCATCTCCGTCAGGAGCACTTCTTCTTTGGTTGGCGCCGGCGGCACAGAAGGCGCTTCGGCTTTCTTCCGTTTCAGGCTGTTCATGCCTTTCACCATCAGGAAGATGACGAACGCCAGAAAGATGAAGTTGATCAGCACAGACAAGAAATTGCCATACGCAAAGACCGGTCCCAGGGCTTTGGCTTCGGCCAGGGGCAACCCGGGCGTGATGTCGTCTGACAAAGGCACGTAGAGGTTGCTGAAATCTACATTGCCGATAATTTTTCCGACCAGGGGCATAATCAGGTCATCGACGGCCGACTTGACGATGGCACCAAAGGCTGCACCAATGATGACACCTACCGCCAGATCCATGACGTTGCCACGCATGGCAAACTCCTTGAACTCTTTCAACATACAGTAATCAGATTAGGATGAAACATACTTGACAGAAACAACAGCGTATTGCTGAGAGGTACTACTACTGCCCTGCACGGCCGTGGTAGTAGCTGGAAAGAGAGTCGCGTGTATGCATGCGCGAAGCGGAGGAGTGGTCCTGCGTCGGTCCGGAATGCGTCGTTAATTTGAGCATAAGTTTTGAAAAACAA
Organism: Catalinimonas alkaloidigena; assembly: GCF_900100765.1. Taxonomy (NCBI): domain Bacteria; kingdom Pseudomonadati; phylum Bacteroidota; class Cytophagia; order Cytophagales; family Catalimonadaceae; genus Catalinimonas; species Catalinimonas alkaloidigena. The sequence continues at coordinate 24,601 of NZ_FNFO01000006.1, forward strand.
ACACCGCCCGGCGAGTTTTTCCAAAGTTTTGTGTGCCAGGGGCGTAGGGGCCTCTAGCGAAGTTTTGTGAAACGCATAACGGGAACGTCGTTTGCGTACAATTCGAGCGTGTTGCGGCCGGTCAGGGCATACCGGTTTACTTGCTCCAGCATCTGAAAGAAGCGCATTTCGCCTTCGCCCGGGCAGGCACGCATCGTGGCGGCCATCGGTTTGTGGATGGTCAGCGACGTGCCGGCAAATTCGGCCTGTGCCGTAAAGGCATTGCAACTGCTGTTGCCGTTCACCAACTGGTTTTCGGGGTCGAGCATCAGCACGGGCCTGGCGTCCGGGTACAGCCCCTCGAACGCAATACGAATGCCCGAGAGGTAGTCCAGTTGCCAGCTTCCCTGCAAATCGGACGACGGTCCGCCCGACGTTACCTCCATCCGTTGCGCCAGCCACAGGTACGATTGCAGCATGTGGTGGATAAAAACGGTAGTGTCGCTGTCGGGAAACTCGTTCAGGTAAGGGCCGTTGGCCAGCAGCACGACGTAGGGACCCGTGCGCACGTAGTGGTTGGAATCGTAATACTTCGGCACCTGAAAGCCGGGCAATTGTTTGACTACCATCTTCGACGCCATTTTTCCGAGGTACTTCTGGTAACGTTTCTGCGCCCGAAGGGTGTGTTTCGTGAGTTGTTTGTAGACGTAGTTGAGTGCGACCCGGTTGGGGAATTTCTGTTGCTTGATGCTCGCCTGCGCGTTGGTGAAGGGATTGGTGGGGTTGAAGTCGTGCAGGGTTTGAATGGAAATGGGCACTTCGGGCACCCAGTCGGCCGAATTTACCACCGTAGACGACCACCCGCCTGCCGTAGCAGCTTCGTACTCGTACGCAAAATAGAGGTTACCCGGTTTGGGACTGGCGCTGCAATACGACTTGAACCGCAGGTCGGCGGGCAGTTCACCGGCTTTCTGGAGGTGATGCAGGTAGGCCGTGAGCAGAAACGTGATGGCACCGCCCTGGCTGTGTCCCATTAGCATGATGTCGCGCGTACCCGCCTGGTAACACGAGTCCAGCTTGGCGCGGATGTCGGGCGCCATCGACGCCAGCGCCACCAGCCACCCCACGTGCACGGCCGCCTGCGGATGTTCGGCCAGGGTATAGTCGAACGTCTGTTCGTCCGACAGCTGCAACTGCCCCCGCGCCGGGACCATGGCCGCGTAGAAATTGGCGAGCCAGCTGACCGGATCGGCGGTAGTTCCCCGGATGCTCACCACCGCCACATTGCGGGTCGCATCGCGGTACAATTCCCATGCGTTTTCCAGGCCGTTTACCGGCGAGCGGTACACCGGTTGGTAGCGGGTAGACGCGTCGATGCCGTGGTAAAAAACGGAGTCGCCCCAGCGCGAGTAGGCCCTGAGCAACTCGATGTACTCTTCCTGGTCAAAGCCGGGTTGGAGGCCCGGCTGTGCAGGCGTTTGCGCCCGTGCCACGACGTGCCAGGCGAGAAACAGAAACAGGAGCGGTGTTTTCATCAGGATGCGGGCGTCAGGATGAGATTGCCCCGGGTGCCTTCCAGCACCAGGCGATTCGCTTCGAAACGGAGCGTATGGGTCTGTTCGGAAAGAAACGAAGTAAGGATTTGTTCTACGGCCATGTTCGGGCAACTCATTTTGGTGCCCATCAACGGCCCGAAGGTCAGTTGGTCGCCCTGAAGGATGATCGGGCCACGCACGCGGTTGCAGCCGGCCAGGCCGGTGACGGTCCCCTGCGTGAGCTGAAACTCAAGAAAGGGAATTTCCTGCGGGAATTGGGCCGGATCGATCTTCGTGTCGCCCACTTGCACCAGCGTCCATTTGCCGTTCAGGCGGTAGTTACCCAAGTATTCGCCGCAGCCTTCGCCTTGCAGTTCGCCCGACATGGCTTCCGTTTTGGCGGCGACCGTCACCCGATACGGCAATTCGTTGCCTTGCTGCGCACACGGCTCGGGTCGGAGGGTGACCTGCAAGGTGCCCTGTTCTGTATGGGCCGCGTAGCGGATAACGGGTGCGTCCTGCGCCAGGCTGGGCTTGGTGACGGGGGTGTTGAGCGTCAGGTCGCCTGACTCGAACCGCATCATCTTCTGAAAATCGATCGCTAAGGTCCAGTCCGGGTTGGTGCCGGAGGCCCGGAAATCGACGCCGTCTTCCGAAAACGCAGGGGTGGTTTTGAAGCGTTCCAGATCCGGTGCGGCAGCCGCTGCGTGGGCGGTATCCTTTCGGACCACAAACTGGTCGGGGTAATTGACCTGGGCACCGGTGCGCCGGAACGTGAGGGTCTGCCCATCGAGGGTGAGTTGCGCGGCCGAAGCTTTCCGGCCTTTCGGGTCATAAATCGTGACCTGAGCACCGTTGCCCTTCACCGTGCCGAGAAGGGACGAAACGCCGATGCTGGAGGTCAGCACACCGTTGCTGTCGAAGGTTTTGTATTCGAACGTGCCGCGCAGCGAATCGCCGGTTTGGGTCAGTTCCAGACGGGCAACGCCTTCCGGCGCGTCGGCCCGGGTGTTCAGCCAGGTGCCCTGAAACGAGGCAGCATCGGTTGTGGTGCTGTGGTCGTCGGAGGGCTGGCATCCCCCCAGCAGAAAACCACAGAACAGAAACAGGAAGCAGAGGCGTTGGTTCATAGACGGGAATGGAAAACAAAAAGAACGGCTGTCGGGGCGAAGGTATCGGAAAAAGCGGGGTGATTCAAGCCGAATCGGGGGTGACGTCGGCCGCTGCGGATGCGTAAGCATAACCTTTGGAAGCCGGAAGCCGTAGCCTTGGAGAATTTTGTGCCTGCGCGCAAAGGTGTGGGCGCGTTTGTTCCGCTAATGCTATTGTTTATGAAAACGTTACTTTCTTTCGCCTGTGCCCTCGTGCTGCTGGCCGGGTGCCAATCCTCCGAAACCCGCGACGAGACCGCCGCTTACGATTCTACCACTACCGAAATGGAGCCCATGCGCGAGGAGACGCTGTGCTTCGAACAGGAAATCAACGGCGTGAGAACGGAGGTGCACCTGACGCTGGCGGGGGGGGACGTGACCGGCGAATACAACTGGCTTCCGCCCGAAAAAGACGCCCGGCGCGGGTCCGTTCGGGGCAGTAAAGAAGGAAACACCATCCTGGCGACTTATGACTACATGATTGAAGGGCAGAACCAGACGGAAGAAATTACGATGGAGCTGACCGACGAGGGCCTCATGATCACCCGCCCCGGCCAGGTGGAAATCGACGGCGCGATGTTCGACCGCGACAGTGGCGAGGAAACCACCGAAACGCTCGACCAGGTCGATTGCGCGGGGTAAGTAAAAAAACTCTTTCTGTCATCTCGCCCCTTGCTGTCATCTCGCCCGCAGGGAAAATCTCGTTCCAAAGGGCAACAGATCTCTCCCTGCGGGCGAGATGACAACTGGTTTTCTGACTATGCTCAGGGCGTTTGCTCAAGGTCGAGATCCGATAGCGTTTCTTTCAGCCCTTTCCATTTCCATTCAGACAAATGGGGTCGGTGGAGGCTATCTTCCAGAATCTGTCGGTAGAGCAGAAACGAGGTGGAATCGTATTCATAAAGTTCGTATACATATCTCCAGTTCAAATCGTACGTCATGAGCAGGCGCAGATCTTCGTCAAAAAAGAAAATCATTTCTTCATCGATTCTGGCAGGGTCGTCATATAAAAACAGGGTAACCGCGGTAGAGTCTTGTCCTGTTAGATTAGGATAGGTTGCGCTGCCGAGTTTTCGACACGATTCGGAAAACATTTCTATGCTAGAATCATTTCCCACCATCTGGCGGAAATCGTAAAATATCAAGACTGTATCCAAGTCCAGGTTTGGGTCCGGATTTTGCCCGTATTTCGTGGAGATGTACCCGTCGTGATGGGTGGTCTGCCAATATAGAGTATCGGTCTGTGAAATCGTTCCATCATTTGCTAGAGAATGGATTTTCACTACGTCCGTCAATTTCTTTTTCGGCTGGCTGCATTGCACAAACAAGATAAAAAGCAGAAAAAAGATCGGGAGGTACTTCATCCGGTTGATCAGGTGGCTTCTGTTGCTAAATGCACACGCACAAGAAAAGACACATCAACCCAACTGTCATCTCGACCAGCGGGAGAGATCTTCTGCCTTTTGGAACAAGATCTCTCACGTTGTTCGAGATGACAAAGAGGAACTTTAGATGACAAACAGGCGTGAAGCTAGTTTACGCTACAGCGTTTCGTCCAGCCATTTGAAGAATTCCCGTTGCCAGACGAGGGCGTTTTGCGCTTTGAGCACCCAATGGTTTTCGTCGGTGAAATAGAGGAGCTTGCTCTTTAGGCCCTGCAACTGCGCCGCCTGAAATGCTTCCAGGCCTTGCCCGATGGGCACGCGGTAGTCTTTGCCGCCCTGCACGATCAGGATCGGCGTATCCCACTTTGCGACCCTACTGCTCGGGTCGAATTGCTCGTACGTCTTCTGCACCTCCGCGTTGTTCTGGGTCCAGTAGGGGCCACCGAAATCCCAGTTGACGAACCAGAGCTCCTCGGTGGTGCCGTACATGCTTTTCAGGTCGAAGACGCCATCGTGCGCAATAAAGGATTGGAATCGTCCCTCGTGGATGCCCGCCAGGTAAAACACCGAATAGCCGCCGAAACTAGCCCCCACGCAGCCCAGCCGCGCTTTGTCGACGAACGGTTCTTCCGCCACCGCGTCGATGGCCGAGAGGTAATCCTGCATCACCTGACCGCCCCAGTCGCCGCTGATCTGTTCGTTCCACGCCACACCGTGGCCGGGCATGCCGCGCCGGTTCGGAGCGACGACGATGTAGCCCTGGGCCGCCATCAATTGAAAATTCCAGCGGTAGGAGTAGAACTGCGTCAGCGCTGCCTGCGGACCGCCCTGGCAGTAAAGCAGCGTCGGATACTTTTTGGAAGCGTCGAAGTCGGGCGGGTAGATCACCCAGACCAGCATTTGTTGTCCGTCGGTGGTGGGCACCATCCGTTTCTCGACCTTGCTGAGCGACAGTCGGCTGTAGGTGGCGTCGTTGACGTGCGTCAGTTGCTGCATCGTCCCCTTTTTCAGGTCGACGGTGTAAAGTTCCGCCGCGTGGTTCATGTCCGTGCGGGACACGACCAGCGTATTGCCCGACTGCCCCACGATGCCGTTTACGTCGAAATCGCCTTCGGTGAGTTGCTCAACCACGGGCATCTTCTTGGTGCGGCCGGGGTAATCCACCTGGAACAACTGAATGGTGCCGTCGACCGGCGCGGTGAAGTAGATCCGTTTGCCATCCTGGCTCCAGAGAAACGAGTTAACCGTGCCGTCCCATTGCTGCGTTAGGTTGAGGGGAATTCCTTCGGCCGAGCGCACCATCAGGTCGTTCTTGTCCGATTCGTAGCCGTCGCGTTTCATGCTCAGCCACGCCAGCGCGCCCTGCGTCGAAAACGCCGGAGCCACGTCGTAGCCTTTCATGGTTTCGGTCAGGTTGTGGGTTTGGCCGGTGGCCACGTCGTAGGCGAACAAGTCGGTGTTGGTGCTGACGGCGTAGTCGGTACCGTAGGCCCGTTTGGTCACGTAGACAATGGTTTTGCTGTCAGGGCTCCAGGTGTAATCTTCCTCCCCGCCGAACGGTTGCTGGGGAGTATCGTACGGCTCACCGGGCATGATATCCTTGCCCTCGCCGGGCTGACCGTTTTGCATCGGGTGGAGAAACAGGTGCGAGAATTTGCCGTCCTCCCACGTGTCCCAGTGGCGGTAATTCAGGCTTTCGAACACGTAGGCATCGGCCTGGGGCAGGTCGGGGTAAAGTTCGGCGCTCGTCACTTTCTTCACCAATACCTCTTTTGTGGTGAGTGTGTAGCGTCCGTCGGGCGAGACGTTCCGATCTTGCACCAGGGTCGCGGGGTTGGCCACGGGTTGCGGCGTGCCGCCTTTGAGGGGAAGCGCGTAGTACGTCGTGGCGCTTTTGTTTTGCTCCAGGTTGGGCGTCGAAACGGCGTAGACGACCTGTTGTCCGTCGTCCGACAGGCCCACGCCACTGACGCGGCCCAGTTGCCAGAGCAGTTCGGGCGTCATCGTCGTCTGGGCCGTGGCGGCTTGGACGCACCATGCCAGTGCCAGAAAGAGCGGAAGTATGAATTTCTGTAGCATCTCAGGGAATGGAAAAGGTTATGAAGCCTTGAACGGTTCGGCCGAGGTGTCGTGTCGGGTTCCCGTTCAGAAATGCCTAAAAGTACCCGTCAGGTCGGAAAATCCCCAACACGCCGTCGGGTTTCTTCGGTAGACTTTACTTTGGTCGCTGCTGTGTAATCTTGCAAAGGCGGTGCGCCTGCTGGTTCAAAAATTCATGTGGTCTTTCGTATGAAACGAGTGTTAAAGCGAGTGCTGTGGTTGCTGGTTTTGTTGGTGTTGCTGGCGGCGGTTGGGGGGGCGTTGTTCGTGAACCTGGCGCCGCAGTTCGGGGAATCGCCGCGCGGGCCGTACCTGGAACGGGTGCAGGCTTCGCCGCATTACGCCGACGGGCAGTTCGTCAACCTGGTTGAAACCCGGATGGACCTGGGCTTCCGGGGCGGACTGGAAAGTCTGTGGGAGTTTTTCACGGCGCAGCATACGGTGCCCGAAGTGCCGCTGCCTGTCCGGCCGGGCCTAGCCGGAACTCATGAGGCCGTCCCGACTGCGCCCCTGTACCTCACGTGGTTCGGGCATTCGGCCATCTTGTTAGAACTGGAAGGCAAGCGACTGTTGCTGGACCCGATGCTGGGACCGGCCGCCTCGCCGGTGTCGTTTTCCGTGCAACGCTTTCCGTACGAGCGGGCCTTGATGCTGGACAGCCTCGCGCCAGTCGATGCCATTTTCTTTTCGCACGACCATTACGATCACCTCGATTACCCGTCGGTAATGGCCCTGAAAGAGAAGACGGGACACTTTTTCGTGCCGATGGGCGTAGGGTCGCATCTGCGGCGGTGGGGCATTCCCGACGAAAAAATTACGGAATTGGACTGGTGGGAATCCCGTGCGTACGCAGGCTTGCAGGTCACCCTCACGCCGGCGCGTCACTTTTCGGGGCGGGGCCTGACCGACCGCAACAAAACCCTGTGGGGCTCGTGGGCCATCCGGGGGCAGCGCACCAACGTCTACTTCAGTGGCGACAGTGGCTACGGCGACCATTTCAGGGAGATTGGGGAGCGGCTGGGGCCGTTCGACCTGGCGATGATGGAGTGCGGGCAGTACAACGAAAAGTGGAAGGCCATCCACATGATGCCGGAACAGACGCTGCAGGCCGGGCTGGATGTGGGTGGGAAGCGCCTGATGCCGATTCACTGGGGCGCGTTCGCGCTGGCCGTTCACCCCTGGACCGATCCGGTGGAACGCCTGACGGCCGCCGCCCGGGAGCGTGGGTTCACGGAACTGATGACACCGGTCATCGGCCAACGCCTCACCCTGGAAGAACCGACTTCCCCCTGGTGGGAACCCCTCCGCGCCGCGGAACGGGAAGAGTAGCACGTGTTCTGCTGGAAGGGCTTCTGTGTTGGCGCTTAACGAATGTCTTAATCCATCATTCCACTAATTCGCTGTTCCACCGCTCTCGAAGAAGCGCTCGTGGAAGTTGACGAAGTAGAGTTCGTGGGTGGCGCGGGTCACGGCCGTGTAGAGCCAGCGGAGGTATTCGCGGTCGATGCGCTCTTCCGTCAGGTAGCCCTGGTCGACGAACACGATGGGCCACTGCCCGCCCTGCGATTTGTGGCAGGTGAGCGCGTAGGCAAATTTTACCTGGAGGGCGTTCAGGTACGGGTCGATCTTCATCGCCTCCTTGAACTCCTTTTTCGTTTTGGCATCGGCGTAATCTGCGCGGACGCTGTCGTAGAGGCGGCGGTACTCTTCCGTGGTGAGCGACGCATTTTGGTTGTGGAGGAGGTCCAGCAGCACCTTCGACTCGAACGTAGTTTGGTCGGGGTAGTCAGGGAGGCGCAGTTGCAGCGTCGCGAACCGGAACCCGTGCATCTCTTCCGTGTTGCGGACGCGCAGCACTTCCACAAAGTCGCCGTTGGCCAGGAAACCCGCCGCTTCGTCGTCGCCGAGGGCCTGGTAGTTGTTCCGCACAATCATCAGGTGCTCGCCCGCGTCGACCTCCGTTTCGCGTTGCAGGATGCGGCGGCGGATGTGTTCGTTGTACAGCGAGGCGTTTTTGTTCGAGCGGCAGATGATCACCGTGCCTTCCTTGCCGTACTTGTCGTAGGCGTAGTGCAGGCCGTCTTCCAGCTTTTCGCCCGTCATCCGGAACGTATCACGGAAGCCGCGTGTGCGAAACTGCAACTTAAAATCCTCCTGGTGAATCTGCTGGCGCAACTGGGTGGCGTTCAGTAGAATACCCGACTGATCGGCCTGGCGTGTGACTTCCTGCAGCTCGTGTTCCCACACCGACAGTCCGAACGATTCGCGCAACAGCTTCGGGTCCAGCGCGGGCGAAAGCGGCTGGCCAACCGGGGGCAGCTGGGCCGTATCGCCGACCAGCATTAGGCGGTTGTTGGGATTTTCGAACACAAACCGAATCAGGTCCATCAGAATGCCGTACTCGCCGCTGCCCGGATCGTCCGTGATCATCGACGCCTCGTCGACAATGAAAAGCGTCCGCTGCCGGTAGTTTTTCTGCACCTTCACCTCCATGTTGCCGGTGTAAGGATCGGCCAGCTGGTGGTAGATGCGCCGGTGAATCGTGTAGGCACGTCGCCCCGAGTATTGGGACATTACCTTGGCGGCGCGTCCGGTCGGTGCCAGCAGCTCGGCCTTGTAGTCGAGGCGGTAGAGGGTGTGGACCAGCGCGCTGATCACCGACGTTTTGCCTGTACCGGCGTAGCCGCGCAGCAGAAAAGTCGGTTGCGGTTGGTGGGTGTCCTCAAAAAAATCCTGAAGCCGCGCAAAAAGGGCAGCCTGGCCGGGCGTCGGCGTAAATACAAATTGTTCCCGCAGGAGGGAAGCCAGAGAGATCATTCCTCAAATTTACGCGATTGTAGCCGGTTGTGGCGGAGTTTCAAGACCTTCTGACGTCAGGGCGTGGTGGGTTTGACAACGACCATGGTGGTGGTGGCTTTGGCGATGAAATCGCGCTTGTCGCCGGTATGGGCGTAGACTTCGGCTTCGCAGAAATGGATGCGCCGCCCCGCTTTGAGGACCCGCCCCACCACGTGCAGCCGCTCGCCGAGGCCGGGTTTGAAGTACGAGATTTTCAGTTCGCCCGTCACCACGCCGCAGTCCGGTGGCACCAGCGAATAGGCCGCAAACCCTGCGACAATGTCGCACAACGTGGAGATCACACCGCCGTGCACAAACCCGAACTGTTGCCGGTGCTTTTCTTCCAGCGTGAGCCAGCCTTCAATGTGGCCTTCGCGGATTTCCGTCAGGTCGAAGCCGATCAGGTGCATAAAGTGCTGCCCCTTCAGCTTTTCGCGGATGGTTTGCTCGTAATTCGGATTCTGAGACTGCATGGTGGTGTCGGGTTGTGGCCTGCCAAAATAGTAAATTATGGGCAGTTGCGGTCGGGGACCCGTTCCTGGCTAGCGACTCGAAAACGCGCGCCCGCCCAGCCGGTAGAGGTCGTCCAGGTGTTCGATTTCCCCAAACGCGTTGTGGTACAGAGCCGGATCGTCCTGCTTGATGTGCGCAAAGGGTACAAACGCCACCTCGCCGATCAGTTGGGTGTGCGGGGCCATTTCGGGATCGTGACCGCGCTGGAGGGTGCCGCCCCGTTCGTCTGCCGCGAAAAACAGCTCGATGGCATGGAGCGGGGGGCGGATAAATTCGTTGAGAAACAAAAACGGCCCCACCGTAATTTCCAGGTGGGTTTCCTCCTGAAATTCCCGGATCAGGGTCTGGTCCAGTGCTTCGCCGAAGTGTACCCCGCCGCCGGGCGGTGCCCAGAGGTAGCCCTTGGTCCCGATGCCTTCGTGGCGGATCAGCAGCACGTCGTCGCCCCGTCGGCAGATGCCGCAGACCCGGAGGCGTACGCGGTCGCCGAACAGGCGGTGAATTTCCGGGACGAGAGTCATAACAAGTTTAACGTAAGGAGAACGAACTGAGCCAGAGGCCACGGGCAGGCGTCAGCTTTCCTGTTTTCTGGTTTCCAGGGGCCGGTTGTACTTCCGGAAAAAGCTGTTGAGTTTCATGCTCATCACCCCGAAAATCGCCTCCTTGAAAATGCCGCGCGACATTTTGGACTCGCCTTTGGTGCGGTCGGTGAAAATGATGGGCACTTCCTTGATCTTGAAACCGTATTTCCAGGCCGTGAACTTCATCTCGATCTGAAACGCGTAGCCGATGAACCGGATGTGGTTCAGGTCGATGGTTTCCAGCACGCGGCGGTGGTAGCATTTGAACCCGGCCGTGGCGTCGTTGATGGGCATGCTGGTGATGGTGCGGACGTAAACGCTGGCGAAGTACGACATCAGGACGCGGCTCATGGGCCAGTTTACGACGTTGACGCCCGTCACATACCGCGACCCGATGGCCATGTCGTAGCCTTCTACGGCGCAGGCGTCGTAGAGGCGCACCAGATCTTCCGGATTGTGCGAAAAGTCGGCATCCATCTCAAAAATGTACTCGTAGCCGTTGCGCAGGGCGTATTGGAAGCCGTGGATGTAGGCCGTGCCGAGACCGAGCTTGCCGTGGCGTTCTTTCAGGTGGAGTCGTTCGGGAAACTCCTGCTTGAGTTCCCGCACTTTTACGGCGGTTCCGTCGGGCGAGCCGTCGTCGACAATCAACACATGCAGATACCGGGGCAGGGAAAAGATCCGCCGGATCAGCGGTTCGATGTTCTCAATTTCGTTATACGTCGGTATGACGACAATAGCTTCGTTCACAAATGCAGTTTGGTTTTTCGAAAGAGCAAAGATGGTGCGAACTCAGGAAAAACGCTGTATGCCAGCAGTACCCAGCGCACAAAGATAAGCGAGTTTTCCAATACCAGGGAAGTCGGTCAGACGCTGGCGCTCAGGCGTTCGGCCAGGCGGCGCGCTTTTTTAATGCAGTCGGCCAGCGAGACGCCACCCTGCCAGCTGGCACAACTGTAAAGGCGGCGGCTTTCGGCGGCCGCGGCCTGTTCGTACACCGGGTTGATGTGGCGGTCGTACTGCGGAATGCCGTTGGGCCACCAGGCAATGCGTTGCCGGACCGGACGGTCGGCCCGGATGCCGTACAGCTCTTTCAGTTCCTGGTGCACGCGGCTCATAATCTCTTCTTCGGGCAGGTCGAGGTGAGTGGGCGAAAGACTGCCGCCCACAAACGTGGTGAGCAGCACTTCGTCGTCGGGGCAGCGTCCGTCAAAGACCGAGCTGCTCCAGATGCTCCCGCCCGAAAACAGATTCTCTACCTTCGGGTGCAAGCCGCCGAATCCGTCGAGCGGATGAGCGACGTGGGCACGTTTGTAGACCGTGTGGACCGCCACCATAGGGGGGCAATGCACGGCCGACAAGGCTTTGGCAAACTGCGGGAACGAGGGCTCCAGCAGGGTAGCGCTGACCGCCGCCGGTGCGCAGAGCACCAGTTGGTCGACCGCCACGGTCGTGGTGCTGTCGGGCGAGCGGATTTCGAGCAGAAACCCGTCGTCGGTCGTGTCGACGCTGGTGACGTAGTGCTTGAACAGGACGTTGTGGAGTTGCGCGGAAATGGATTTGGGCAGCGTTTGCATGCCGCTGTGAAAGCTCAGCGATTTTCGCCGCTGGGTGCCTTTCTGCTGGGCAAATCCCCGGACGATGGAGCCGTACTTTTGCTCATATTCGGCCAGCATGGGGAAGGTTTTCTCCACCAGGAGCTGCCGCGGGTCACCGAAATAAATGCCCGACACAAACGGCGTGACGGCGTAGTCGACTACTTCCTGCGTAAAACGGCGCGCAAAGAAATCGGCGAGCGTTTCGTTCGGCACCAGTTGGCCCCGGCGGGTGGTTTCGCGCAGAATGGCCCATTTGGTGGCCAGAGAGAAATAGTTGCTGAACAGCAGTTCGTTGGGTTTGGCGGGCAGTTTCTGGTAGGCACCGTCCCGGTAAATGTACCGTCCCTCGCTGATGGGGTTGGGCAACTGAATTTCTCCTTCGGGCACTACCTCGCGGACAAAAGCCTCGACCTCCTGATCGACCAGAATGGAATTGGGGCCTAATTCAAACAAGTAGGGGCCTTCGCGTTGGGTGGTGATGACCCCGCCCGAGTGGCCGGAAGCTTCCCAGAGTTCATAATCGATGCCGCGTTTTTGAAGTTCGTACGCCAGACTGAGGCCTGAGATGCCCGCGCCAATAATCCCAATCATGTGTTGTGTTTACGTGTTACGCTACTTGGGCAAACGGGAATATGCTGCCCGGGTTATGCCTTTTATCCACTATTTTGCGCCGCCAAGGTATGAAAAATAGAGCGGTATTTCTGGATCGGGATGGGGTGCTAAACCAGGATCGGTGGGATTACACCTACCGTCCCGACGATTTTGTGGTGCTTCCCGGCGTGCCGGAAGCGTTACAGCAACTCAAAGCGGCGGGCTATCATCTGATTGTGGTCACCAACCAGGCAGGCATTGCCAAGGGGCTGTATACGGCGGCCGAGGTTCGGCAGTGCCACGCCATTTTGCAGGAAGCGTGCGGGCATGTGCTCGACGCCCTCTACTTTGCGCCGGGGCATCCCTCGGTATCCGAATCGCTATCGCGAAAACCCGACTCGCTGATGATCGAACGGGCCGCCGCCCGGTTCGGGGTGGCGCTGGCGCACTCGTGGCTGGTGGGCGACACACGCCGCGATGCGCAGGCCGGGCACAAAGCCGGCGTCGGGCACCTGATTCACATTGCCGGCCGCGAACCGAAAGGCCCCGAGGCCCACTGGGAGACCGCAAGTTTGCTCGAAGCGACGGCGCTCATTCTGAGCAATTCCTGAAAAGACTGGGGTCAGTAGTGGTTCAGGGCCGACTGGACCATGATGAACTCGTTTACGTTTTCCAGGTTGATGGCACCGACCAGTCGCCCGCCTTCCACCACGGGAAAAAGGGTGCGGCGTTCGCGCTGCAGGCGCGGCCAGATTTGGGTCATGCGGTCGGTGGGGTGAAACGCCTCCGAAGGCGCTTCCATGACTTCGGCCGCGGTGGCCTCCGTACGTCCGCGTTGCAGCGCTTCTATCAGCCGGGCACGCGTGATAATCCCCAGCACTTGGGCCTCTTCGTTCACCACCAGAAAATCCTGATCGGTCCGGGCCAGCAGTTGCCCGACCGCTTTTTGAATCGGATCGTCGGAACGCAGCACCGCCACGTCCGTCATCATCGCGTCGCGCACCACGTGGTCGCGCAGGTGTTCCAGGTGCTGGACGGCCAGGTTTTCGCCCTGGGCTCCGAAGTAGACAAAAATCCCGATGAAGATCAGCAGAAAATTGCCGCCTAGGAAGCCGTACGCCGCAAAAGCAAAGGCAATGAATTGCCCGATGCGGGCCGCAATCTGCGTGGCGCGCGTACGCCCGATTTTGAGCGCCAGGAGGGCCCGCAGCACCCGCCCGCCGTCCATCGGAAAGGCCGGAATCGCGTTGAAGAGCACCAGTACGATGTTGACGGCAAACAGCGACAGCAGAAAATTGTGAGGCGTTATGGCCGTCGTCATTTCGTCCGTATACGCCTGCCCCACGTCGATAAAGGGCAACAGCAGCAGGGCAATGACGACGTTTACGGCCGGACCGGCCACGGCCACCAGCAGTTCCTGCCGCGGGTCTTCGGGCATGCGCGCCAGGCTGGCGACCCCGCCAATGGGCAGGAGCGTAATGCGGCGCGTCGGGATGCCGTAGCGGCGGGCCGTGAGGGAGTGGCCGAGTTCGTGCAAAACCACACAGCCGAAAATGGTCAGTACGTAGGCCAGGGTGAGTAAAACGGTAGCGGTATCGCTACCACGACCCACTTCGCGGACCACAACCCAGCCCAGCAGCAGAAGAAACGTCCAGTGGATGTAAAGGCGGATGCCTGCAATACGTGCGATGCGTAGTGCCCATTTCATAATGCAATCTCAGGTTAGGTTCGTAAACTCCCCATTCGGGCCGGTGGCCCTTCTATCCAACGTACGCCGACGACCTGCGTTGGTTCACGACTTGGCGGGGCGCAGGCGCAGCCACCGGAACAAGCGCTTGAAGGCATCCACGTACAGGTCGCTGTCCAACAGGGCCGAATCGTTGCGGGCTTGCCGGAGGAAAAACAACCCTACCCAGAACAGCACAAAGTTGGCGGTCCACATCCCGGCCGCGATGGGGATGATGTGTTCGTTGGCCCACTTTTTCCCCAGAATCGTCAGGACGTAGAGCACAATGAAGAAAATGATCGAAATCAGGACCGGAATACCAAAGCCGCCTTTCTTGATGATGGCCCCGAGCGGAGCGCCGATCAGGAACAGAATCAGACAGGAGACGGCCTGCGTGTAGCGGCTGTGAATTTCGATGTTATAAACCGTAATCTCGTGCCAGTAGCCTTTGTAGCGCTCACGATAGCTCTGGGTGAAACTGCGGATGCTGCGGGCCTGGTTGATGGCCCGCGAGTAAAGGTCGGTAGACGAGTAAGTGGGCGAGCGACGCTCCACTCGCTGAATCCAGGCCGTGTCGGGTATGGCCCGGGCGGGCAGGTTCTCGTTGTTGCGCAGGTTGTAGAGGTAATAGGAGCGGATGTTGGCGTCCACGCTCTTGGTCACCCCTTCGACGGAACGGTGCATCGAGTCGATGTCGTAACGCAGCTCGGGGACCGTGCGCATGATCTTGTTGCTGGCGAACAGCCCTTCGTCCGTGCGGCTCAGGTTGAACGACGACAAATCGAAAATCATCTTGCTGCGGTCGAATTCGTTCCGAACGTATTCTTCGTCAGGGTTACGCCGCTCCTCCAGCAGTTCCTGGTAATCGTTCCCGTGGTAGAGTTCCAGCACCAAATAACGGTCGTTCATGATGTTGTACATCTGTCCTGAGTCGGCCAGAATCACGTGGTTGTTGCCACGCCCTTCCGTGTGGTCGTAAATCAGGATGTCGGCGATGGAGCGGCCATCCGGGTATTTCTTATTGATTTTGATCCGGTAGTTGGGAATCTTGTCGTAAAACACCCCTTCCTTGATGTCGAACGAGGGCTTCTTCTGCCGAATGTCGTACAACAGGCTGAAGGCCTTCAGGTTAGACCACGGCAGCACGGTGTTGTTGTAAAAAAAACTGCCCAGGGTAATCAGCAGCACCAGGACGCCCACCGGGCGCAGTACCCGCAGCAGCGAAATGCCCGCGCTTTTGATGGCCGTCAGCTCCCGGTGTTCGCCCAGGTTGCCGAAGGTCATGAGCGACGAGAGCAGTACCGCCAGGGGCAGGGCCGTAGGAGCGATGGTCAACGCGAAGTAGGAGATCAGTTGGGCGAAGATTTCCGGTCCCAGGTCTTTTCCTACAAAATAGTCCAGGTATTTGATCAGGAATTGCGTCAGGAGGATGAATTCCACCACCGCAAACGTGAGGAAAAAAGGTCCCAGAAAAGATCGAATGATCAGTTGATCCAGCTTTTTCATGCGCACGAGAAAGAGAAACGAGCAAAGGAGGTGGCCAATGGCTGCCCGCCTTCCGCTGCAAGGGTAACAAAAATCTCGCCGAAACGGCTCAGACGTTCAGCAACGACTCCCGCAGATTCTCAATCAGGTTGTCCCAGATTTTCTCCATTTCTTCCTGATCGCCGTCGTTCGTGTAGTCCACCACTTTCAGGTAAACTTCCTGGGTGAGGTCGTTGGTTTCGATCGTGAACTCCATCCAGGTCGGGTTTTCTCCGTCGACCGGGGCAAACTCGAACTTGGCGTACTTGTTCTGCCGTCGTCCCACTAATTTGGCTGGGAAAGTCTTTTTGTCCCAGATGAAGCTATACGAGCGCTCGTTGTGAATCACCACTTCGTCAGCAAACCATTTCGCCAAGCCGTAATCGCTCACCAGGAAGGGATAAAGGTCTTTGGGATGAGTTGTGAGCTCGTATTCTCTTTCAAAGTGGGTGCTCGTTACCATGCCATCTGCGCTGAAATTAAGGCCGGAGTGCGCCTGCGCACCCCGAAAATGGGAGCGCAAGTTATAAAAAATGCGCCATTCTCTTGATATGTTTCCCCATTTACTATTACCTTTGCGCCACTTAAATGGCGAGGTAGCTCAGATGGTTAGAGCGTTGGATTCATAACCCAAAGGTCGGCAGTTCGATCCTGCTCCTCGCTACCGGGACCCGCTTCTGCAAAAAGCAGAGGCGGGTTTTCTTTTTTATCTGGCTCGTACCTTCACTTGAAGCATTGTATTTCGTCTGTAAAGAGCTTGGCGGCAACAATTTTTGCTCATCAGAGAGGGAGAGTGCATTAGAAATATGCAATTATTCTGTTGTTCTCAGAATGCTGTCCTTTGGCCCGAGTATGCACTGGGACCTACTAGCCAGCGTGGGCAAAAGACCGGCATGTTCAAACGTTTGAAATAGCCTGAATCACGCGATTTTTTTGGAATATCTACTTTTTTTATTTATCTAGCCCTAGGCGATTTTGCGCTTTTCGGGCTTGAAACAGCGGAGTAAATCGCCTTGATTAATTCATGTAGCTTGCTTTTATAATGCTATTGTGCATGCGCACATTGGATTAGACAAATCGAACAGATGCGCTCCCCGCTTCTACGTCCCCTACGGGAAATAGGACTCCCTCGGACAGTCCTTGGTCAGGTTACCAGCTCAGTTGTGTACCACTTTTTGCGACGCGGATTTGCTTCCGTGTCTTGCCTTCAGCAGCGCTGATACGCATCGCTCTTACTCCATGTATACATTCGTTCTAACGCATACCACCATGTTTCAGAAATCTCTCTTATCCCTGTTTTGCCTTGCGCTCGTATTCGGAACCGTTCAACAGGCCAAGGCGCAGTCGGCGGCCGACAAAAGCGCCATCATGGATGTCATTCATGCCGAAACCGCCGCTTTTTACAAGCGCGATGCCAAAGCCTGGCAGGATACCTGGCTGCACGACGAACAGGCGTCGCGCACGATTGTGGTCAATGGCTATAGCGCAACGGTCGGCTGGAAAAATTTCGGGCCGCAGATGATCAAAAACCTGAAGGAAAACTCGGGGCCCTCGGGCGTGAAATTCACGGACGAGAACTTCATGATTCACTCGGATGGGATGATGGCCTGGGTAGAATTCGACCAGACGCTCTCTACGCCTGAGGCCGACCAGCAGTACAAACAACTGACGCGCGAACACCGTGTGTTGGTCAAGAAAAACGACAAGTGGAAAATTCTGTCGCAGATCACGCACTTCCCGGCGACCCTGGGTTCCAATCCCGGCACGCTGACCACCAACTCCGAGGCGCTCGAAAATAGCTTGTACTCAACGGGTTACGATCTGCTGGAAGCGGGCATGGTCGAAGCCGCCATCGAGGTATTTAAAGTAAATGCCGATCTCTACCCCAACTCCTGGAACGTGTACGAAGGGCTGGGAGAAGCTTACGCGAAATCAGGCAACAAAGAAATGGCCATTGCGAACTACGAGAAGCTTCTGCGCCTGGACCCGGCCAACGAAAACGGGAAAACTGCGCTGGAGCGTCTGAAAGACCAGGAATAGTCGACCTGGGTTGATAACGTCAAGGCCACTTCCGGGTGTCGGTGCTCACTACCCGGAAGTGGCCTTGACGTAAGTAGGTGAAGTGCTGACTGGAAAATACTGAAAAATCAGTATTGCCTTTCCGGGCCATCGTTGCGTTATTGCCGCTCTTGACAAGCGGCTTCTCAGCGCTTTCGCTCTGGGGCAGGCATCCGCAAGGAGGGAGCAGGTCAGACCGCTCCGTATCATTCGATCCTTCCCATGTTCTGATGACGGCTTTCCTCGGGCCGTTTGCCCTCAAGTTCACTCGCCTCGTGTTTTGGGAAAGCTGCGCAATGGTCTGTGTCGCAGGTGTCTACGCATGTGGGCTGCCCTCCTGAACCGTTGCCGAAGCCATGCTGCGGTCTGTCCGCCTGGGCGGGCTAAGCACCCGTAACCCTTGGCCCGCGCTTGCGTCTATACACAGGCGCTTCTGGCGCCTTCTCCTTTCACCCTCATCCTCCATTTTCCCCATGGCACAAACTGATAAAGTGTGTTTTGACCGGATTTTGCCCGGCGACCTTCGTAAACCCCTGACCGGCCCGATGCTCAGCCTGGGCATTGGCCCCACCCGCGCGGCCTTTCAGATCGCTAAACTTTGGCCCAACGGCTCTACGCTGCACTTCCGCTTCCTGGGAGGCACGGCCGCACAGCAGGCTCAGGTGCAGCAGTATTCTGTAGAGTGGACGCAGTACGCCAACCTCACGTTTGTGTTCGACAATGCCGTAGATGCACAAATCCGAATTGCGTTCAACGACGACGGGGCTTGGTCGTACATCGGGACCGATGCGCTGAGCATTCCGGCCGACCAACCTACTATGAACTTCGGCTGGCTCGATCAGGGCGTGATTCTGCACGAGTTCGGACACATGCTCGGCATGATCCACGAGCACCAGAACCCCCGCGATAATCCAATTGAATGGAACAAACCGGTGGTCAACACGGCCCTCAGCGGCCCCCCTAATTTCTGGAACCAAACCACCATCGACCACAACCTGTACGAAAAGTACGAGACCAGCCAGATCAACGGCAGCACGTTCGATCCCGACTCGATTATGCTGTACAGCTTTCCGGCCGAATGGACCCTCAACGGATTCCATACCGACCCGAATGAGCAGCTCTCCGACCTGGATCGACAATTTGCCGAGTTGGTCTATCCGAATGCGGTGCCGACTGCACCGGTCGAACTGCCCGTCTTCGAGGGCGCTACCCAGGCCGAGATCGGGCAACCCGGAGAAGAGGACTTGTTCTCTTTTCAGGCCAAACGTGCCGGACGGTATACGGTCGAGACCAGCGGGTCGACCGACGTGGTGATGACGTTGTTTGGGCCGACGGGCGATTTGCTGGCGCAGGACGACGACAGCGGAACGGGCCGCAACGCCCGCATTGTAAGCGAGTTAATACCCGGGACCTATACCGTGCAGGTGCGTCATTACAACACTTCGAACGGGACGGGCACGTACGGAATCAAGGTAGAAAAGGAATAACACCCGGATCGATACAGCGAAGAGGAGAAAGACCATCCCGGTAAAAACCGTCGGATGGTTTTTTTAATGTACGTTGAGGAGGTCGTCCCAGCTGAGGGTAGCCTGCGGTGCTGTCGGGGCGTCTGCCGTTTCCTGACGCGCGCGTTGGGCAACCTGTTGTACAAAGTCATGGCCCATTTTCTGGTGCACCTGATCGATCATTTTGCGGAACTGACGCTGCTGGTGGCCTTCGTCCGTGGCCTCGAATAAGTTATACTGAGTCGGGCTTTCGGGACGCACGTCCAGCAGAAGGACTCCTGCTTTCAGGTAAGGCGGGGCGGGGGCCTCACGATCGGAACGCAACCAGCGCGACAGGGCCTCGGACGTGAACTGCGCCAACTGTGCGGGCGACTGGGTGGCCTGCGGCAGGGCTAGAGTTAGGGTGTGCGACGCAGAAGCGTGGTGCGTTGCGGGCGTGGTGAGCAATACCGAGACCATTCCTGCTACCGACCGCCGTTGCTGTAGCTTCCTGGCCGCGCGGGTGGTGAGTGCCGCCACGGCTTCAGTCACTAGTTTGGCGTCGGAGAGGGGAGGGCGGAACCCCCGTGTGGCGCTGATGGACTGGGCGGCAGAAGCGGCCCGACCCGGTGTATTGCAACGAAAACCCCATAACTCTTTCCAGAGGCGAAGCCCGGGCGTGCGCAGGTGCTGTTTCACCCAGTCGGGGGACGCGTGCCGAAATGCGGCGCCGGTTTCGATGCTGTGCCGTTGCAGGAAGTCGGCGATGCGTGTGCTCACGCCCCACACGTCTTGAATGGGGGTGCGTTGCAGGGCGGCTTCCACGTGGTGCGGTTGCAACAAGGCCAAGACTCCCTGCGCCTTTTTAGAGCGCCTCGCAATGCGGTTGGCGACTTTCGCCAGGGTTTGGGTTTCGGCAATGCCGACCGAGAGCGGCAGGTTGAGCCACTTGCCGACGGTGGTTTGTAACGTCTGTCCGTATTGGTGAAGGTCCTGTCCCGTCAGGCCGTCCAGGTCAAGAAAAGCGGCCTCCGGTCCATGCGCTTCCAGGTGAGGCGTATAGTGCGCCAGCGTATCCCACACGCGTTGCGATAACTCGTCGTACAACGCATCGTTGCTTGGTAAAACGGCGATCTGGTGCGCTTCGACCAAAGCTCCGATTTTGAAGAGGGGCGTACCGGGCAGAATGCCCAACGCCAGGGCTTCGTGGCTGCAGGTCCGTACTTCGTCTGCATCGGGCGCAAGCACCACCAGCGGTCGGCTCACCAGAGAAGGATCGGCGACCCGCTCGCACGCCACAAAAAACTCGGGGATTTCAGCCAGGGCAATGGCTTTGCCGGTCGAAAGGGCCATCGGGCGTTGCGGTATCTGCTTCATGTCGACATCTTGGTGCGGAGACATCCTGCTTCGTACACAGGAGGGTAAGCCTTCTTTCCAATGCAAAAATCGGCTGCTTTGTTCATTTCGTGCAACGCATAACGCAAGCGTTTGGATTGCCCGGGCGGTGCCGTTATCCTCCCACGCGCAAACGGGCATTAAAACCGTCGGAAGGCGGGGCAGATCCTACACCGGTTCTGCGAGCAAATTAGCCCAACCTCGGCTGTTGCCGATACCGCTGGCGGGTGCAAGATCCCGGTGATCGGGAGGAAGGGCACGCCTCTTGGCACGAAACTCTGGCAACGCGATAAGTTGTGAAATCGGTAGAAATGCTTCCCAATGTTTGGGAAGGTAAGGTTTTAAGAATTTACCTCGCCTCCAAGGTTTTAGGGACGTAAAGTCTGGTTGTACCGTGCTGGTGACAGATGTGATTTTGCGAAGAATCTCCCGTGCCTCTTCCATTCGATATTTGCCGATTTTTCGCTTCTACGTTGCCGGAAACGCCGCTGAGTGAGCTCCATAACATTTTACGCAGCGACCTATCTTCATTTGTTACTGTATAATGTTACCGACAGGACGCCGTGGGAACGGCCTGACAAAAAACCGAGGAGCGTAAGAAAAAAAGACAATTTTTTCTGGCAGGAAGTGTAGGAAAAAAAGGGCGTTGTACACGAAACCTGCCGAACTGGCAGAACCTTGAGTAAAAATAGCGTGTCTTCAAAAACCTGTGTTAGGGAGGATCTTGTAAAGTTTATACTTTGGATGGACTTCGGAAACTGAAAGTATGAATTGGAAGAAACGAACGGTTGGGATCCAGAAAAAACCTATGGTGCAAAATCTGTTTGCAAAGGCAGAGAAGTACATCCTTCATCAGGGGCAGGAGCTAAACTTTTGGCGTGCGTATGCACGTGAATTAGAGGGAACATTTGACGGCATGGAGAACAAACTCATTGCCATGGAAAATGCCAACTCAATTGAGAACCGCTTAAATTAAGATGACATGGAGAATGTAATGAAGACAAATCGGACCCCCGCGCCACCTAAGTATCAGGCAGGGCAGCGGGTTTACTTCTTGTTTAGAAGAGGAAAAGAGCGCCAGGAAGTGGTGCCGGGTGTGGTGGTTTCGTACGTGCGGAACGGTCAGGCCTACGAATACAACGTGAAGACGGTCGCCGGGCTGGTGCCCCAAACCGAAAGCGAGCTGTTTGCCGAATGCGAAAACACGCGTGACGACCGGCTGAAATCGTTTGAGGAAGAGTTTGCCAAACTGCCGTTGCAGGCGCAGCAGTTCTTGAAAGAAATCAGCACCAACTACGAAATCACGTTTCAGAAGACGGGCATCGTGACGGCCATTCGTGTTTTCCTGGAAGCCTATGGGTTCAACTATACACCGTATTACGTGGCGCAGGCCCTCGATATCTTAAATGTACAAAACCGGTAGCGCCAGAAGTTCTACCGGTTTTGTGCCTATTTTTTAGGAGGCAGATCGAAAGCTTGCGGCGTGTGTTCGAAGTAGCCCTTGTGGGAGCCGTCGCAAAAAGGTTTGTTCTTCGAATTTCCGCAGCGGCAGAGCGACACTAACGTGCGTCCGCCTAAGCCGTAGGGTTTCCCTTCGGCATCCAGAATTTCAAAATCGCCTTCTACTTTCATGGAGCCGTTCGGAAGGATTTTTAGCGTTGTCGCCATAGGTGAAGCGTATCGGTGATGAACTAAACAATAAATTACAGACTGTACGGGCTCGCCGCATGTACTACTCGGCTTCGAGTGCCTCCAGCACATCGGCAATCTGGTCAAAATCTTTGTAGCCCGGGCGAATTTCTTCTCCGCCGCGGAGGGCAATCCCCATCGGTCGGATGTCGTTAAGCAGCGGATCGAGCGCTTCGGGCGTGACCGGATAGCCCAGTAAAATGGGGTGATCGGCACACAGTTGCTGGAGTTGCGGCGGCGAAAGTGGCAGGTCCCCGTGCGAAGTGGTCCCATGAGGCAGTTCCAGCAGAAAATAGTGGACCGTATCGGCGTGCCAGGCCATCAGCTGCTGTAGTTTTTGCGGATTGGTTTCGGTCACCCGCAGAATGATCGGCAATTCCAGCCCCACTAGATCTTCGATGGCTTCCGATTTATTGGTAAGCACGTATTGCAACGGATAGCGCTCGGCCAGGCGTCGGACTTCGTGGGCCGGTTCGTCGTCGAACTCGCCGACCAGCGCGACGCCCGCCAGCCAGTCGGTAATTTCCCGGAAGTCCTGCTCGCTCAACCGGTGCGGGTGCGAAGTGGCCAGCGGAAAGCCGATCAGCGAAACGCCCATGCCGGCTCCGTAGCGCGCGTCGCTCAGGTTATTCACCGAACTCAGGAAAACGGTAGTTTTTAGCATCATATGCAAGTATACATCAAGCGATAGAACGAATAGGGATAAAACCGTGTTAAGTTCCTACCTCGGAAAAACGAGGTGGCGTATTGCAGGTACGTGTGGCGGCGGTATTCTGTTGGTTTACTACCTTTGCTCTACCTAAGACCCATGAAGGAGTATGGCCGTTTTGGTGGCATCTGACCGCGATTTTAACCGTTTCCTCCAGCAGTATCCTAAAGTAGTGGTAAAATACCACGCAGGCTGGTGTGGTTCGTGTCGTTTGTTCGATCCTAAGTTTCGTCGGCTTTCCGAAGAAGACGGCTTTCGGGATGTCACGTTTCTGGATGTAGACGCCGAGCAGAACCCAGAGGCGCGGAAGGCGGTGGGCGTTACTGATCTGCCCTTTTTTGCGGTTTTTCAGAACGGACAATTGCAAGACACCCTGGCGTCGCGTAAAGAAGAGCAGGTGGTAGCTTTGATTCGTAAGTTGCACGGATGAACCTGTCAGCCATCCGCACCCTGCTGGAACATTACGAACGACAGCAGCTGGCCGATGCCGAGGAGGCATTGCTCCGGGAAGAAGCGCCCGCCATTGTGGTGGAGGGTGCCGATGCGGCCGAACAACTGACCCATGTGCTGGCTGCGCGCTGGATTCAAGCGTACCTTACCACCACGGGCGGTACCTATACGCAGGCCGTACGGGCGTACGCGCAACGCATCCGAAGCAGCCTGAACTAAACGTAACAAGAAGAGACAGAGGCGTGGTCGCCTCTTTTTTATTGACCTGAACAGTAGGCTTTTATGAGCAAACATGGACGAGTGCTGGTAGCGATGAGTGGCGGGATCGACAGTTCCCTGGCCGCGCTGCTGCTGCACGAAGAAGGCTACGAAGTGATTGGCATGACCATGAAAACGTGGGACTATGCCAGCTCCGGCTCCTCGAAAAAAGAAACCGGTTGTTGCAGTCTCGATTCGATCAACGATGCCCGCAACATGGCCGTAAACCTGGGCTTTCCCCACTACATCCTCGACATTCGCGAGGAGTTTGGCGATTACGTGATCGACCATTTTACCGGCGAGTACCTGGAAGGCCGTACGCCCAACCCGTGTGTGCTGTGCAATACGCACATCAAATGGGACGCACTGCTGCGGCGGGCCGACCGGCTCAACTGCGCCTTCATCGCAACGGGGCACTACGCCAACATCCGGCACGAAAACGACCGTTACGTAATTTCCAAAGGACTGGACCAGCACAAGGACCAGTCGTACGCCTTGTGGGGCATTTCGCAGGCCAGCCTGAGCCGGACGCTATTTCCGTTAGGGCATTTGCGCAAAACCGAGATCTACGACATGGCCCGCGAGCGTGGTTTCATGGATCTGGTCAACAAATCCGAATCGTACGAAATCTGTTTCGTGCCCGACAACGACTACCGGGGCTTTCTGAAACGGCGGGTGCCGGGCCTGGAGGCGGATGTAAACGGCGGCGAGTTTGTGTTGGAGGAAACCGGCCAGGTAGTGGGCCACCATGAGGGCTATCCGTTCTACACCATCGGGCAGCGCAAGGGACTGGGCGTGCACTTGGGCTATCCCGTCTACGTCACCGAGATTCAGAAAGACACCAACCGCGTACTGCTGGGGCGTCTGCCCGATCTGTCGCGCGACGGCATGTACGTCGGTAAACTGAACATGATGAAGTACGAGGCACTCGATACACCCCTGCAAACGGTAACCAAAGTGCGCTACAAAGACAGCGGCACCCCGGCGCTGATCACCCAGGAAGGGAACCGCATGCGGGTGGATTTTCACGAAGGTGTCAACGGCATTGCGCCGGGACAGGCCGCCGTCTTCTACGAAGGCGACGATGTAGTCGGAGGGGGTTGGATCCTGAAAAGCTTCCACCGCGACCGTGAATAGCACGAAACGACATTGCGGGTGGGTTGTGCTGGGCATCATGGCCTTGCTGTGGAACGGCTGCACGCCCCACGACGTCGATCCGGAAGCGGTAGACGCCGGCTATGCCTATTTCCCGTTGGAAATCGGGCAGTACCAGGAGTATGTAGTCGACTCGATCGGGTACAGCGTGCTGGGCAAAGATTCGAGCCATTTTGAACTTCGGGAGGTGGTGACGGATAGTTTTGTCGACCTGACGGGCGAGATGGCCTTTCGGATCGAGCGCTTTCGCCGTGCCCATGCCAACGTGGGCTGGCCTTCCGTTCCCGATTCGGTCTGGACCGCCCGCCGTACGGCCCAACAGGCGCTACGCATCGAAAACAACATCACGTTCGTGCGCCTGATCTTTCCTCCGAAAAACCGCGCGACCTGGAACGTAAACGTGTACAACCCCCGCGAAGCCGAAATGCTGCTGTTCACCGAAGTGGGCGACGAAAGAACGGTGGGCGACAGTACCTACGCCCAGACGCTAAAGGTGGTCTACAACGGACGCGTAGAAGGAGGACAGGTCATCGAAGTAGATTCAAACCTGTTGGGGCGCGATGTGCATACGGAAGTGTATGCCCGGGGCGTGGGGCTGGTAGAAGTACACCTGGAGCACCTGGAGTACGCCACCGAAAATGGCCTGCCCGTGGTGCCGCAGCGCATCGGCCGCGGCGTTATCTACCGTCAGCGGCTGGTCGGTTATGGGAAAGAATAGCATGTGGTCGTGGCTGTGTCTATGGCTCCTCTGCGCACCGTTGGTGTGGGCCCAATCGCCTACGCCGCTGGGCGGCACACAGACGTATTTTGTGTACTTCACCGACAAACTGCAAACGCCTTATTCGCTCGATCGGCCGGAGGCTTTTTTGTCGGAGCGCGCGATACAGCGACGCCAGCGACAGCACATTGACCTGACCCTCCGCGATCTGCCCGTAACACCTGCCTACGTAGCAGCGCTGCGAAATGCCGGTGCCGAGGTACGCTACACGTCGCGCTGGTTCAACGGCGCGGTGATCGAGGCCAGCGATTCGGTGCTGACCGTCATTCAAAAACTCCATTTTGTTGCCAACGATGTGCGCCTGACGCTGTCGTTGCCCGCCGAAGGACCGCGCCTGAAAAGCGGGATCACGGCGCTGGCCGACGAAACCGAAGCGTTCTATGGTGCCTCCGCTTCGCAGGTGACCATGCTGGGGGCAGAGCATATGCACGAACAGGGCTGGCGGGGTGAGGGCATGCAAGTGGCCGTGCTCGACGCAGGCTTCTCCAATGCCGACGCGTTGGCCGCTTTTGCGCATCTCTATGACCAGAATCCGGAAAATGGCGAAGTACTCGGCACCTACGATTTTGTCAGCCGTACTCCGCAACTCTACCGCAGCAGTTCACACGGCACGCAGGTGCTGTCCTGCCTTGCGGCCTACCTGCCGGGCGTAACCGTCGGAACTGCCTACCGGGCGCAGTACTACCTGTTTCGGACCGAGGATACGTCGGGCGAGCGTACCATCGAAGAATTCAACTGGCTGGCTGCCGCCGAGCGGGCCGACAGTCTGGGCGTCGACGTGATCAACTCGTCGCTGGGCTACTCGCAGTTCAACGATCCTGCCATGTCGTACGTACCGGCGCAGATGGATGGCAACACAGCTTTTGTGACACGCGCCGCTGACATGGCCGCTTCTGTGGGCATGCTGGTGGTGGTTAGTGCGGGCAACGAAGGAAGTGACGTAAGCTGGAACGGTAAAATTACCGCGCCGGGCGACGCCGATTCCGTACTGACGGTAGGTGCGGTGTGGTCCGACAGCAGTTATGCCAGCTTTAGCAGCCGGGGGCCTTCGGCCGACGGACGCCTCAAACCCGATGTCGTCGCACAGGGAGTACAAGCGGTGGTCGTGCAGCCCTCCGGCGCGGTGGTGGCGGGGAACGGCACTTCGTTCGCGGCACCGATCTTGTGCGGCCTGGCGGTCGGGGTATGGCAGGCGTTTCCTGACCTGACGCCTGCGGAGGTGATTCAGGTGTTGCACCAGGCGGGCTCGCAGGCGACGCATCCCGACAGTTTGCTGGGCTACGGGATTCCTAATTTCGGCCGGGCGGCGACGCTGGCAGAGCAACTCCTTCGTCAGAAAACTGCGGGCAACGTAGCGATCTATCCTACGGTGGTGGAAGAAGGGCCGGTAAAACTGGGTCTGTCGCGAGAGTTGTGGGAACACGCCTTCGAGGTGCGGGCATACGACGCCCTGGGACGGTTAGTACATCAGGAGAAAGTTGCGCGTGCTACTGCCGAGCAAGAACTTCGTTTTCCGGTGGCAACGCTGCCGCCGGGCGTGTACCTGATCCGGGTGTGGGACGCGCAACAGACTTATACCTTCAAGGTCGTCAGGCTGTAAGCAGCCAGCTGGCATTTTTTCGCTACCTTCCCTGGCACCCGTTTTCCAACCACCGCCACGGACGTATCCATGCAGGACGCCTACCTTGTAGATGCCATTCGCTCGCCCATTGGGAAGTTCAGAGGCGGCCTTTCGGACGTACGTGCCGACGATCTGGCCGCTTTTGTCCTCAAGGCTTTATTGAGCCGAAATCCGCAGGTGCCGCCTGACCATATCGACGACGTCATTCTGGGGTGTCACAACCAGGCAGGCGAAGACAACCGCAATGTTGCGCGCATGGCACTGTTGCTGGCGGGAATGCCCGTCACCGTGCCCGGCGAAACCGTCAACCGGCTGTGCGCTTCCGGCATGTCGGCGGTGATCCACGGAAACCGGGCAATCAAGGCTGGAGACGGGAATTTGTTCATTGCCGGAGGCGTCGAGCACATGACCCGAAGTCCGCTGGTGCTGTCGAAGCCCTCGCAACCGTACGGAAACGACGCGCAGTTGTACGACAGCAGTTTTGGATGGCGGTTTGTCAATCCGCGGATGAAAACCCTGTACGGTACAGAGGCCATGGGCGAAACCGCCGAAAATCTGGTCGATCTGCAAACGATCAGCCGTGAAGATCAAGACCGGTTTGCGTACCGAAGTCAGCAGAAAGCGACCCGCGCCCGCGACACGGGCAGACTGGCCCAGGAAATTGTACCCATCGAGATTCCGCAGCGGAAAGGAGAGCCGCTCTTCTTTCGGGAAGACGAGTTTATCCGGCCCGATACGACGCTGGAGGCACTGGCCACGCTCAAGCCCGCGTTTCGTCGGGAGGGGGGAACTGTGACGGCGGGCAATGCTTCCGGGCTTAACGACGGAGCCGCGATGCTGTTGATCGCTTCGGAAACGGCGGTGAAAACGTTTGCCCTACAACCGCTGGCGCGCATTGTGGCCTCGCAGGTGGTGGGACTTGAGCCGCGCCTCATGGGGCTGGGTCCGGTAGAGGCCTCGCGCAAAGTGTTACAAAAAGCCCGGCTTACGTTCTCGGACCTGGGCGTAATCGAATTGAACGAAGCCTTTGCCGCGCAGTGCCTGGCCTGCCTGCGTTCGTGGGGGCTGGACGACGACGATCCGCGGGTCAATCCGAACGGCGGGGCTCTTGCACTGGGGCATCCGCTGGGGATGTCGGGGGCGCGTCTCCTCCAAACCGCCGCTTTGGAACTGCAGGCCCGCAAGCAGCGGTACGCCTTGTGCACCCTTTGTGTGGGTGTGGGGCAGGGCTATGCGACCCTGCTGGAAAACATCAACCTCTGATTGCCCTACCGATGCGACATCTCATCGCGGGGGGGATGGTCTTTCAACCGGCGCATCACCATCCGGGCAAACTCCCGTTCGGCTTCGTACAACTGAGCGACCTGCCGGGGTGAGAGCACTTCCATAAACTTGGCGAGGTACTCCTTTTCCATCTGGACTTCGGCCTCGCGCATTTTCATCATGGCTTGCAACTGTTGTGTGATCTGCTGATCCGACAAACTGTCCAGTTCCGTTGCGTGAAAACGACGCATCTGCCGGTGGTTGGCCCGGCGCTTGTCCGAAAACTCATTGTAGATGGGCCAGAACCGTTGTGCCTGTTCGGAACTCAGGGCCAACCGGTTGGTGAAATGGGCAATTTTGGCTTGTTCCAGGCGCTCGGAACGCTCCGCACGGGATTGCGCCTGGAGCGTGAAGGCGCACAGCATCAGGCACCCTACCAGCGCTCCGGATTTTAGGAATCTATGTATCGCTTTCATCAGTATACAAGGTCTTCGTTCGTATCGTACAACTCAATTTCTTCCTGCAATTCGCGCGCCGAAGCATTCAATTCGAATGCCGGTTCGGGAATGGCCGCTTCGTCCAGTTGCGTAGCGAGTTCCACCAATTCGTAGTCGCTCAGGGGAGCGGTATCCAGCCATTGGCGCAATTCCTGCGCCGGCACCTGGGCCAGCAGCTCTTCTGAAGTAGCGGACGCCGGGTCGCCCGGTCTGAACCAGAAAGCGATGCTTATCACCAGCAGAAGCAGCGTCGCCAGGCCCGGCACCAGGTACGTGCGGTAGCGGGGTGTACTGCCCCCCAGTGCCCACCACGGTGCCACCTTGCGCGTTGTGGTTTGCCGCTGGAGGCGTTCCGGCAGCTGTGCAAAGTAATCCTCAGGCACCCGAAACGGATGCTCTCGCGGGGTGTCGTCCAGACGAAACGGTTGTTGATCGGAGGTGCTCATGGCATGTATTGGACTCTGCGGCGGCGCGAGAGTTTAATGTTGGTTCATAAAATTTTCGATCTTCTTCACCGCCAGGTGGTACGAGGCCTTCAGTGCGCCTACCGACGTGCCCAGGATTTCGGAGATCTCTTCGTATTTCAGGTCATCGAAATACTTCATGTTAAAGACCAGCCGCTGTTTTTCCGGCAGGGTCAGCAGCGCCTTCTGCAAGTGCAATTGAATGGCCTCCCCGTCGATGTGTTCCTGTGTATCGAGCTTGCCGCGCAACTCGTGTTCTACATCGACAATCGGCAGGAAAAACCGCTTGCGCTTTTTCTTCAGGAAGCTCAGGCACTCGTTGGTGGCAATGCGGTAAATCCACGTGTAGAGTTGCGCATCGCCCCGAAACGAGGGGAGGTGCTGCCAGATTTTCAGGAACGTCTCCTGCGTCAGGTCGTCGGCGTCGTCGTGGTCGATCACCATCTTGCGGATGTGCCAGTACACCCGTTGCTGATACTTGCGCACCAGCAGGTTGAAGGCATACGCACGGGATGCTTCCTGCGCAAACCGCGACAACAATTCCTGATCCGATAACGCGACCGATTCGGTACTCTCCATAACGCTTGCTTCGTGGCGCATGCTTTGGCTACGGCAAAAAAAAAGCCGACTTTTCAGGTCGGCTTCTGTATAAAAACGCAGGGCGCTTATTTTCGTTCGATCGCCTTTTTGGCTGCTTCGACAATGTGTGCAGCGTTTAGACCGTACTTCTGCATCAGTGCCTCGGGCGTGCCACTTTCCCCAAACGTGTCGTTAACACCCACCATCTCCAGCGGAGCGGGCAGATGACGACCCAGGGTCTGCGCGATGCTGTCGCCCAGGCCACCGTTGAGCTGGTGCTCTTCGGCCGAGACGGCGCATCCGGTTTTGCCAACCGATGCTATGATGGCTTCCACGTCCAAAGGTTTAATCGTGTGGATATTTATTATTTCGGCGCTGATGCCTTGTTCGGCCAGTTGCTCGCCGGCCTGAATGGCTTCCCACACCAGATGGCCGGTGGCGAAAATGCTGACGTCCGTTCCCTGATCGACCAGCCAGGCTTTTCCGATCTCGAATTTCTGGTCAGGGGCCGTGAAAATCGGCACCTTCGGGCGACCGAACCGCAGGTAGACCGGACCGACGTGCTCGGCGATGGCGAGGGTAGCGGCCTTCGTCTGGTTGAAGTCACACGGGTTGATTACCGTCATGTTGGGCAACATTTTCATCATGCCCAGGTCTTCCAGAATCTGATGCGTTGCGCCGTCTTCACCCAGCGTTACACCGGCGTGCGAAGCACATATTTTTACGTTTTTGTTCGAATACGCGATCGACTGGCGAATCTGGTCGTAGACGCGGCCCGTCGAAAAGTTAGCGAAAGTGCCCGTAAACGGAATTTTACCGCCGATGGTCAGGCCCGCCGCAATGCCCATCATGTTGGCCTCGGCAATGCCGCACTGAAAGAAGCGGTCGGGGAAGGCCTTGTGAAACGCGGTCATCTTCATGGAACCCATCAGGTCGGCCGTAAGCGCCACCACGTTGGGATTCGATTTGCCTAACTCCAGAAGCCCGGCACCGAAGCCCGAGCGCGTATCCTGTTTTTCGGTATATGAATAATGTTTACGTTCTATTTTGGTTTCCATGGTTACCGTGTTAGATGGGGAGAAGAAGGATTTATACGTGCTAAAATACGTTAGAATAACTTGAGGTTGGTAGTCTGGTTCGACTTGATGGTGAAATATTTCACATCGGTGAACCGACTACCTTTGGCCGATTTGGCCCGAAACACAATTTTATAGTTCCCCGGCTGAAGTGCCAAATTTAAGTGCAACCGGTCCTGAAATTGGTAGAACAGTTCATTCTCGGTATCGCTGCGCAGAACGTACAAACTCCCGATGCCGTAGGTCAGGTTCGTGACGTTCAGAATACCGGGGGCCGGAAGGCTCAACGGCGTGGTTTTGCTT
This sequence comes from Catalinimonas alkaloidigena, assembly GCF_900100765.1. Classification (NCBI taxonomy): domain Bacteria; kingdom Pseudomonadati; phylum Bacteroidota; class Cytophagia; order Cytophagales; family Catalimonadaceae; genus Catalinimonas; species Catalinimonas alkaloidigena. Next base: position 55,901 of record NZ_FNFO01000006.1, read on the forward strand.
TGTTCGATCTTGACATCGGCGAACGTCGTGCGTGGTAGCGTCAGCACTTCCACGTCGTAGGTGCCCACCAAGTATTTGACGGCTTCGCCGGTGGTTTGCTGGTTGAGCGTTTGCCTGGTACGCGGGTGCCGCACCAGCACGGCGGGTTGTTCCTGCGGACTGCCGCCTTCTTTCCGGACCTGCAACGCGCCTTGCGGGGCAGAGATGCGCACCACGTTGTGCTGCCCGCCTTCCAGGTACACGTCCTCTTTGAGCACCGGGGGAATGGTCCGCACCAGAATGTCGTAGCTCAGCACGGCATCGACGGCGAGGTGATCGGTCTGTCCTTTTTCGTCTAGGTAGTGGTAGAAATCGTACTCCGTCGCGCCGGTCACGCTGTTGGAAAACTGCATGTTGACGTTCGTTTCAGTCGGCTTGCCGTCGCTGTCGAGCAGCTCCACGCTGAGGGTGGTCGGTTCCAGCGTTTGTTTCATCACCTTGTCGAGCACCTGCCGAAAGGTTTTGATGTCGTACGCTTCGAAATACTGCCCCAGACACGCGAACGCATCGGCAAAGTTGTTGCCCTGCGCGTCTAACCCGATGATGAAAGGCTTGAGAAACGTCCGGCTCTTTTGCAACGCCAGCGCTACCGTACACGGATCGCCGTCGCACGATTCCAGGCCGTCAGTAATGATGATCACGATGTTGCGTGAGCGCGGGTCGCTCGGAAAGTCGCGCGCCGCCTGTTCCAGCGAATAGGCGATGGGCGTGGTGCCGCGCGGCACAATGGCGCGGAGGCGTTCTTTGATGCGGTCGACGTTGTTGGCACTGAACCCGACTTCCAGTTTAGAGTCCTGGCAGTTTTTCTGACGACGGTCGAACTGGTGTCCGTACACCCGCAGGGCCAGTTCCAGGTGTGGCTTTCCGGCGAGCGAATCAACCAGATCGGACAGAAGCCGTTTGGCGACTACCATGCGCGAGTAATTGCCTTCCATGCGGGCCAGCATGCTGCCGGAACCGTCGAGCAGAAACAAAATGCGCGTAGTGGGAGGGGGCTCCTCGGGCTTGGTTTGGGCCAGCACAGCACGCTGACTGCTCAGAAAAAGGAACAGCAGGAGAAATCCGTAAAGATGCGTTGCCGATACTCGTGCCAACTACGTATGTGGTTGCAAACCAGAAAAACTGACGGCAGGCCAGTACCCGCCGTCAGCGATATTTTATAGCATAACGGTTGAAAACCGTTTCTTGTGCATCGTTGCGCGTCTCCCGTTTCCGGGGACTTGCTTAATAGTCGGCCAGTGAAGTCTGCAGTTGCCCCAGGGCAGCATCCAACTGCTTGTCGTTCGGGGCAATGCCGTGCCACTCGTGTGAGCCCGTCATGAAGTCGACACCGTAGCCCATTTCGGTGTGCATCACAATCATGATCGGTTGGCCCTGGCCCGTCAGACTGACGGCTTCTTCCAGCGTGGCGACAACGGCCTCTAGGTTGTTCCCGTCTTTCAGCTCCAGCACGTGCCAGCCAAAAGCGGCCCACTTGGCACCGAGATCGTGCAGCGGCATCACTTCGTTGACCGGCCCGTCGATCTGCTGGTCGTTACGGTCTACGATGGCAATCAGGTTGTCGACCCGGCGGTTGGGGGCGTACATCACCGCTTCCCACACCTGGCCCTCTTCCTGCTCGCCGTCGCCCATCAGCACGAAGACGTTGCGGTCGTCGCCGTTCAGTTTTTTCGCTTGCGCGGCACCGATCGCGACCGAAAGGCCCTGTCCCAGCGAACCGGACGCAATGCGGATGCCCGGCAGGTGCTCGGCCGTGGCGGGGTGGCCCTGCAGGCGCGAATCAATTTGCCGGAAGGTACCCAGTTCTGCAACATCGAAGTAGCCGGCCCGCGCCAGCACGCTGTACCAAACCGGCGAAATGTGGCCGTTTGATAGAAAAAACAGGTCTTCGCCCTGGCCTTCCATCTGAAAATCAGGGTTGTGTTTCATCACACGGAAATAGAGCGCCACCAGCAGCTCGGTGCAGCCCAGCGAACCGCCGGGGTGACCCGATTGGGCGCTGTGCACCATGCGCACGATGTCGCGCCGGACCTGGGTCGCTAAATCTTTCAGTTCATCAACAGTTTTCTCAGCCATGAAGTAAGGGAGTTAGAAGTAAAGAGTTTTAAGGATAAAGGCAAAAGAGCCATGGGGTTACGCACGTGCTACCCCGCCAGAATTTGTTCGGTATGGTCGCCGGTTTTGACCTTGCTGATGACCTCGGAAATGGTCCCCTGTTCGTCGATCAGGAAGGTGGTCCGTACGATGCCCATGTACTTGCGTCCGTACATGGACTTCTCCTGCCATACGCCGTAGGCTTCCACAATCGTGTGGTCGGTGTCGGCGACCAGCGGAAAATTCAGGTCGTATTTCTCGATGAACTTCTGGTGCGACTTTTCGTCGTCGACGCTGACGCCGATCACTTCGTAGCCTTGTGCGGAGAGCCGTTCCCGGTTGTCGCGCAGGTTACAGGCCTGGGCCGTGCAGCCCGGGGTGTCGTCTTTGGGATAGAAATAGAGAACTACTTTTTTCCCCTGGTAATCGGCCAGTCGGATGAGGTGGCCATTCTGGTCGCGTCCTTCAAACGCCGGAGCCGGATCGCCGGGGGCTAATGTGGGTTGTGCCATGTATATCGGAATATATTAAAGGTTCTGCCGGAAGGTGGTGCGGTTGCCTACCTGATCGGTGACTTCCAGCACAAGCTCCCCTCGCAAAGGTAAGCGAGAATCCTTTTTTTCCGATTTTAACAGCCCGGTTTTGTAATCGTAATTCATCAACAGCCATTTTCCGTCGACGGTCGCGCGGAAACTGGCAATCCCCGCCAGGTCGTCGCGGATGCGAAACAGGGCTTCGTCGTGGTTGGCGCGCAACAGACGTACGCTGGGAGCGTTGTCGTCCGTTGCCAGCACGAACGACCCGAACCGCCGCGTGCGGAAATGGATGGCGCCTTCTTTCCAGGTGCCGCCCTCAAAGCTTTTGCGCCCCCGCGAGTCCTGCATGTAGACAACGGTCTTGTCCAGGTCGGAAGGCAGTTGTTCTGGATGCCATACCACTTCGACGGCCTCGGCCAGGGGCACCTGCTGCTGGGCACAGATGTCCAGTCGGTCGGCGCTGACGCGCGTGGTCAGGTAGAGGGTGTCATACAATGTGCCCGCTCCGAACGAAAGGTCCAGGCCCTTCTGGCAATGCTGGTACGCCACACCGGCCGGAACGGCGGCGCAGTAGGGCAGCTCCAGGTTATCGCCGTTCAGGTCCAGCGAATCGGGCAGACCTTGGCGCATGTCGTAGAGAAACACGGTAGAAGCGCCGTTTGCGTAGGCCGGGGGCAGCACCGAGGCGTTGTTTCCGGCGTAGACGATGGCCGGGCGGCTGTCGAGCGGCAGGTGACGGGCCGTGACTTTCAGCAAATTCTCGTGCAGTTCGTACGAAAACGTCGGCGTACCCTGCGTTTCCAGCACCGGATCGATGATCTTTTCGGGCGAAACGCCCTGGAGCGTCATCGAAAACTGCGACATGTTCTGGTACGTGTCCCACAACTTCACTTCCACCTGGTGCGGGCGGTTGTCGTCGATCAGGATTTTGCCGTCGCGCTGCGGCGTGTGGTAAAACCCGAGGTCGTTGCCGTCGGCCACGTAACACCGCTGGTACGGCCGGCCGGAGCCCTGCCACGCTTCGTAGTTGACATGAACGTTGATGGTGTGGTTCTGGTCGAAGGTAAACCGGTCGATGTGGTGCGTATACACTTCCTTGCCATCGACTTTCACCTCCACGCACTGCACCCCGTTGCGATTCGCCGAGCCGTTCTGTTGGTCGTAGATGTCGACTTCCAGCCCCATGAGGCCGTGTACCTGAACCGGATCGTTGAGGTAATAGTGGTGGCCCCGTCGCAACGGCACCGCCTCAAAATCACCAAAACTGCCGTTGATGCGGCTTTGGGTCGACAGCGCGCGTAGGGCGATGCGGCGAAACACCGGCGGCACTTGGTCGCGCACTTCGTCGAACCCGTATTGCAAGGGATTCAATACCGCTTCGTTCGAATCGCGTATTTCGAAGTGGAGGTGCGGCCCCCCCGAACTTCCCGAATTGCCCGAAGCTGCGATGATCTGCCCCCGTTTCACCACGAACTCTTTTGGTCCGGGAAAGAGGTTAATCTCGAAACTTTCCTCGTTGTACTGTTGTGCACGCACGTAGTCGGCCAGCTCGTCGTAGAAGCTATCCAGGTGGGCATAGACGGTGCGCAGGCCGTTCGGGTGGCGCAGGTAAATGGCGTTGCCGTAGCCGCTGGTGCCGACCCGCACCCGGTAAACGTACCCTTCGGCCGAGGCGTAGACGGGCAGGCCGGTGCGTTGATCGGTTTTGATGTCCAGCCCGCCGTGGAAGTGGTTCGGCCGGATCTCGCCCATGCTGCCTGCCAACTGGCTCGGCTGGCCGGGTTTGATCGGGTACAGAAAATAGCCGCGCGGCACTTCTGGCGTGTCGGCCAGCGACCAACCCGAAAGCAAAACGGCAAAAACGAAAAATACGCGAAACAGAGGGCTGCGCCCGAACGTGTGCATGTTATTTTATCTCAAAACTCAACATCTTGTCTTCTTCCAGGTAGGCATCCAGGCGGTCGCCTACGTGTACCGCCCCTACGCCCGAAGGGGTGCCCGTAAAAATGATGTCGCCCGCTTTCAACGTAAAGTAACGCGAGATGTAGGCGATAATGTATTCGAAGCTGAAAATCATCAACTGGGTGTGGCCACGCTGTTTGACGTCTCCGTTCACTTCCAGGTGAAAGTGTAGGTCGGTGAGGTCGGAAAATTCTTCGATCGGCCGAAACTCGGAAATCGGAGCCGAGCCGTTGAAGCCTTTGGCCAGCGCCCAGGGCAACCCTTTTTCTTTGGCTTTTTTCTGGAGATCGCGGGCCGTAAAATCAATTCCCAGCCCGATGGCATCGACGTACTTGAGTGCGAACTGTTCTTCGATGTTTTTTCCCTCGCGCCCGATGCGCAGCAGAATCTCGACTTCGTGGTGAATGTCTTTGGAGACCTCCGGATAGTAGAACGGCTCGCCGTTTTTCAGAAGGGCCGTATCGGGTTTGGTGAAGATGACAGGTTCGTCGGGACGCTCGTTGTTGAGCTCCTTGATGTGTTCAACGTAGTTACGACCGATGCAGATAATTTTCATAATAAATTGATGTTGAGGAACAAAAGTAAAAGTTCCTCGCAGATGCGCCAGAAAAAGCCGGTCTATCTCTGTAAGCGAAATCAGGCGCTTCCTGTTCCCTGACCGATTTGCGTATGCGTAAGAATTTGCCTGATTTTCAGGAAGATATCACCGAGTGTGCTCCACCTTTTCCGAAAGGCTCAGGCGGGGTTTCGGCGGCGACCAGCGGAAGATAATCCACCCCAACAGGAGCAGAAACGCAAAAATCAACAGGTCGGAAACACCTCCTCGCGTTCTCATTCCGTCAAGCTAAAACGCGGGGCGGGGTATGTCAACTGCGGCGGAGACGGGCGGCCACTCGGAGATGTAAGGAAAGAATTGAGAAACCAACATACTTCACTGGCTACCAGCTTTTTAGAGCTTCGTTGAGGCGCAAAAAAAAGCCCTCCGGCCGTGGGGAAAGACCGGAGGGCTGCAAGGAGAAAAAGGCGGATTAGTCCTGCGGATTTACCACGCGCTGCACCATGCGTCCCGTAGCTTTTTCTTTCAAGATGATTTTGGTCTGCCCGCCCGGCATCACCTCTTCTTTCACCAGGTAATGGTCGGCATCGTAGTCGGTGAAGTGCTGCTGCACCCCGCCCAGTTCCTGCCCGCGCCACACGGCCAGGTCGACGGGTTCCCACGTCTTGGTTTGTGCCGATTTGAGCGCGGCGTCCATAATGGCGTTGACCACGTACCCATCGTAAAAAGTTTCCAGCGGGGCGGTGCCGTTTTCCAGTGCCGTCAGAATGTCGGTGAACATGTGGTTGTAGCCCAGGTCGTTCACTTCATCGCCCACCGGAAAGAGCCATCCCGCGTTGCTTTCTGCCTTTTCGGCTACGTAGCCGTCTTTGCCCCCGGAGGTGAACATTTCGAACCCGGTCCGCAGAAAGTGGTTGTTCCAGATGGTGCCCTCGGTGCCGCACACTTCGTCGCGCAGGTCCATGCCCCCGCGGAAGGCCCAGCTCACTTCAAATTGGGCGACGGCGCCGGTTTCGTACCGCACCAGCCCGATGGCGTGGTCTTCGGCATCGATGGGTTTGACGAGCGTATCGGCCCAGCACATCACTTCGACCGGTTTGATGTCCTTGCCGATGTAGTGCCGTCCGATCTCGATGCAATGGCAGGCCAGGTCGAGAATGGCCCCGCCACCCGAAATGGATTTGGTCCAGAACCAGTCGCTGTGGGGACCGGGGTGCGTTTCCCGCGAGCGCGCCCAGAGAATGCGGCCCAGCGCACCTTTTTGCACGGCTTCGACCGCTTTCAGGGTTTTGGGCGTATACACCAGGTCTTCCAGGTAACCGTGGAAAATGCCCGCCTCTTCGACGGCCTCCAGCATTTGCCGTGCTTCGTCGGCGTTGCGGCCCAGCGGCTTGGTGCAAAGCACGGGTTTGCCCGCTTTGGCGGCCAGAAGTGTAGCTTCCAGATGCAGGTGGTTCGGCAGAGCAATGACGACGGCCTCCACTTCGGGATCTTCGATGGCTTCCTGCATGCTGGTGGTCCACTTGGGAACGTTCCAGCGCTGGCAAAACGATTTCAGGTTGTCTTCAGAACGGGACTGCACCACGTGCACGCGGTCGCGGTTGCGTTGGCCGTGGAGTGCCCCTGTGTAAAAATCGGCGATGAAGCCGGAGCCGAGCATGGCAAGTTTCATAACGAATAATGGGTAGATGGTATAGGATAATCGGTAATGCGTAGAAAGTAGGAGTACTTCGCGGATCAGGCGACCTGTGCCGCCACCGCTTTGCTCTCTTTCTCCTTGAACAGGAGCAGGAACACCAGGAAAACCACCGCCGATGCGCCCGCCGGTACCAGCCAGATCGCCGTCCAGTCGCGCAGTTCGTCGGCCGTGAAGGCTTCGACCACCACGCCCGAGAACCAGGTGCCGATCAGCATGCCCAGCCCGTAAGTCGCAAACGTGATCATGCCCTGGGCCGAACTGCGCAGGTGCGCGGGCGCGCGTTTGTCGACGTAAATCTGGCCGGTGACAAAGAAAAAGTCGTAACAAATGCCGTGCAGCAAAATACCCGCGTAGAGCATCCAGATGGCTTCGTCGGGTCCGCCGAAGGCAAACAGAAGGTAGCGGATGACCCAGGAAATCATGCCGAACAGCATCATCTTTTTCACGCCCAGTTGCACAAAAAACAGCGGCATCAGCAGCAGAAACAGCGCTTCCATGGCCTGTCCCAGCGACAACGTGGCGGCGGCGTTGCTAATCCCCGTAGCCACCAGGAACTGGCTGGTCTGGGCATAATAAAAGGAGAGGGGAATGCAAATCAGCATCGACGAGATGACCAGCACCGCGAACGAGACGTTTTTCATCAATTTAAGTGCGTCCAGCCCCAAAATCTCCCGGAACGAAGCCTGCGTGCCCTTGGCTTTCGGTGGGGTGTGCGGCAGGAAGAAACTGTAAATTCCCAGCGCTACCGAAACGGCGGCCCCTACGTGGAAAATGGAGGCCTGCGTATCAATTCCGAGCTGACTGACCAGTAGGTTGGAGGCGATCCAGCCGAACGTGCCCAACACCCGCACCGTCGGAAACTGCTTGCCCGGATCGGCCATTTGCTGAAACGATAAAGAATTGCTCAGGGCCATGGTAGGCGTGTAGCAAAGGGTATACGCCAGCAGACAGGGGTAGAACGTCGCAAAACTATCGAGTTGTGCGGCCAGGTACAGAAGCACGCCTCCCACCAGATGCAGCACGCCCATCACGCGCTCCGTTGCAAAGAAACGGTCGGCCACCATCCCGACGAAAAAGGGGGAGATCATGGCGGCGATGGAGAGGGCACCGTACGCGGTGCCGACTTCGATGGCGCTAAACCCCTGCGTTACATCCAGATAAGCGCCCATTGTAACGTACCACGAGCCCCAGATAAAATACTGGAGAAACATCATGACGGAGAGTTGCAGGCGGATGGAGAGCGGCATGGGGCGCAGAAAAGTTGGTGAAGCTGAATGTTACAAAAAATACGCGACAAACCTGCACCAACTTTGCCTTAGGAGCGATCCTGCGGTGCTTTCAACCGGGCGTTGTTTTCCAGAATCAGGTCGCGGATTTCGTCGGCTTTGCCAATCACTTCCTCCAGGTAATTGGCCATAAAATTCAGACTTTCGGCCATCATCTCACGGTTATCGGCCAGGTCTACCTTGCTCTTCAGCTTGTTCGTTTCGATCTCCATATAAAGGATCAGGCGCTTGAACGCCTGCTTTTCCTGAATAAGGATTTCGCTTTTGGGAGTCATCATGTTCATGTACCAGAAAAATTGAAGAAGCAAGATAGGGAATCGCGTGCAACTTGCGTGAGCACGGAAACGGATATGTTGTCTGATGTATAAACATTTATAGTTATGTTTAATAATTGAGTTGATAAATCTCACGAAAAGTTGTTTTTCCTGACAAGCCCTCTTCCATAGAAATTCATACCCTCAGGAACTAAAAGGCGATATTTCCTTTGTTTTTAGAGGAGAGAAGCAAATTCCGGCTTTTCAGCGGTTTACCTCACAAAAGATCAGCCCTGTTGGTGTCTACGACGATCAAGAAATTGATTGTCAGGCTTTTGTGAAGACGAAAGGAGGGAAGAAGCGCTGTAGTTCGTCGACATGAAGATTGCTACGGAAACCTTTTTAACATCACATAATCGGAAAATACTCGACGTGATATAGTTCAATTTTTTATTTGAAAGGTTGGGTTTGCTTTTGGCAATAGTTTTGGAATCCAGCGTTTTAGCTTTAACTTACTTTACCCATTTGTTCTGTCGCTCATTACACCGATTACATGAAGAAAAAAGCGTTATCAGCCGTTCTGTTTTTTGTCCTGCTGCTCACCTCGTACACCCCGTTCGGGGAAGAAAAAGACCAACGGAGTGGATTGCTTCTTCAACTCATCGTCGAAGGACTTTCCAAATACCACTACCACCCGCGGGACGTTAACGACGAATTTTCTGCGGAGGTGTTTACGCAGTTTATCAACAAGCTCGACTACAACAAGCGATTTCTGCTGAAGAAAGACGTGACGGAATTGAGCAAATACCGCCTTCTGATCGACGACGAAATCAACAAGCCCAGCTTTGACTTTTACCACCGCTCGGTCGACCTGATTACCCAGCGGATGGGCGAAGCGTCAGCCTATTACGAGACGATTCTGGCCAAGCCTTTCAGTTTCGACAAGAACGAAACGGTGGAGCTGGACGTCGACAAAGTGGATTTCGTCAACACCCCGGCCGAATTGCGCGAGCGGTGGCGTCAATCCCTTAAGTATCAGGTGCTGACCCGCTTGGCGCGTTCGCTCGAGCGGCAGGAACAGGCCAAAGCCGACGGCGATACGTCCGTGCAAATCCTGTCTTACAAGGAACTGGAAGCCAAGGCACGCGAAGAGGTGCGCAAGAGCCAGGCCGATCTGTTCAGCCGCCTCAACAAAATTGAAGAAGCCGACTGGCAAGCCGCTTACCTGAACTCCATCATGGAGACGTACGACCCGCACACCGGCTATTTCCCTCCGGAAGACAAAGCCAACTTCGACATTGCCATCTCGGGTCAGTTGGAAGGCATCGGGGCCTCGTTGAGCGAAAAAGACGGCTACATTCGTGTGCAACGTGTGGTGCCGGGCAGTGCCGCGTGGAAACAGGGGGAACTGAAAGAGGGCGACATCATTCTGAAAGTAGCGCAGGCCGACGAAGAGCCGGTCGACGTGGTGGACATGCGGGTGGACCATGCTGTGAAGATGATCCGTGGCAAAAAGGGCACGGAAGTGCGCCTGACGGTGAAGAAGTTGGACGGCACTACGAGCATCATCCCGATTATCCGCGACATTGTGGTGCTGGAAGAAACGTACGCTTCGTCGGCTGTACTGGAAAGCAACGGCCGGAAAGCCGGTTACATCAAACTGCCGAAGTTCTACGCCGACTTCAACCGCCGGGGTGGCCGCAGCAGCGCCGAAGACGTGAAGAAAGAGTTGATCAAACTGCGTGAGCAGCAGGTGGACGGTGTTATTCTGGACCTTCGCAACAACGGTGGCGGTTCGTTGCAGGACGTGGTTGACATGGCCGGTTTGTTCATCAAAGACGGCCCCATTGTGCAGGTGAAAGGTCGCGAAAGCGCACCTTATGTAATGACCGACCGTGATACGTCGGTCGTGTACGGCGGTCCGCTGGTGATCATGGTCAACGGATTCAGCGCCTCGGCTTCCGAGATTCTGGCCGCGGCCATGCAAGACTACCGCCGGGCGCTGATCGTGGGCAGCAGCTCTACATTCGGCAAAGGAACCGTGCAGCGCTTCTTCGAGCTCGACAACGTGGTGCCTTCCATGTACAACAGCTACAAACCGTTGGGCTCGATCAAACTGACCACACAGAAATTCTACCGCATCAACGGAGACGCTACGCAACTGAAGGGCGTAACGCCGGACATCATCCTGCCGGACAACTACACCTACCTGGAGATCGGCGAGCGTGAGCAGGACTTTGCCATGGCCTGGGACGAAATCCCGCAGGCGAATTACCACACGGCCGATGCCTACGGCAACCATTTTGACGCAATTGTGGGCCGCAGCCGTTCGCGCACCACGGCCGACGCCACGTTCGAAAAGATTGACGCCAACGCCCGTCGGGTGAAGCGCGTAAGCGACATCACCGAGTATCCGCTGAACCTGCAGAAGTACCAGAAGTTCCAGGAAGAACTGGAAGAAGAGGCCAAAGAGTTTGAGGCCCTGAGCCAGAAGAACGATTTGAAAGTAGAAGCCCTGGACGAGATTCTGCGGACGATGCCTACCGACAGCCTGACCACCGAACGGAACAACCGCTGGTCGCAGGCCTTGCAAAAGGACATCTACCTGGGCGAATCGTTCCGCATCCTGAACGACATTAATTTGTAAACCCTACGGCCGTGAGGCCGCAAACGATACGACGACTCGAACGCGTCATCAGCTTAGGCCGGTGGCGCGTTCTTTTTGGCAGTAAAAAAGCCGCCCTTTCGAAAAAGAGCGGCTTTTTTTATAGGAACTCCGGTACCTTAATCGAGCGTCAGGACCAGGTCGTCGGTATCGACCAGCGTCCCTTCCGACAACTCGATGTGCCCCACCGTGCCTTCGCGCGGCGCCGTAATGGTCGTTTCCATCTTCATGGCTTCCACGATGAACAGCGGCGTATTTTTCTGCACTTCGGTGCCGGGTTTCACCAGAATCCGCGACAGCATGCCTTGCAGCGGCGTGCCGATTTCGTTTTCTTTCTTCACCTTGACGTGCTCTGCCTTATCGACTTTCACCGACCGGTCTTTGGTATCGATGGAGCGTGACTGTCCGTTCAGAATGAAGTTGACAGTGCGCATGCCCCGTTCGTCCGGCTCGCTGATGTACTGCAATTGCACGATGATGCTCTTGCCCGAATCGATTTCGATGATGGCTTCTTCGTTCAGGTTCATGCCGTAGAGGAAGAGGAGTGTCGGCACGTTGCTGATGTCCCCGAACTTCTTGTGGTGGGCGAAGTACTCTTCGAATACGGTCGGATACAACTTCCACGACAAGAAATCGAGAAGCGTGAGGGAGGAATCGAACTGCTTGCGGAACTCCTCGAATTCCTGTTCAAATTCGATGGGTTGCAGGTGCGCGTTCGGCCGGTCGGTAAAGGCCGGCTCACCCTTCAGCACAATTTGCTGGAGCTTTTCGGGGAAACCGCCGACGGGCTGCCCCAATTCGCCTCGGAAGAAACTCTGCACCGAATCGGGAAACGAAAGCTGTTCGCCTCGTTCGTAGACGTCTTCGGGCGTGAGGTTGTTCGACACCATGTACAGCGCCATATCGCCTACCACTTTGGACGAAGGCGTTACCTTCACAATGTCGCCGAACATCTGGTTGACGGCCGCGTACATCCGCCGGATTTCCGGCATTTTGTTCGCCAGACCCAGCGCCGTTGCCTGCGAGCGGAGGTTGGAATACTGCCCGCCGGGAATCTCGTGCTGGTACACGTCGGCCGCGCCGGCCTTCAGGCCCGACTCAAACGGGTAGTAGTACTCACGGATCACCTCCCAATAGTCCGAAAAGTCGTTGAGTGAATCGATGTCGAACTGAGGGGCGCGGGGTGAGGTTTTGAGCGTCTCGACCAGCGTGTTGAAGTTGGGTTGCGACGTAAGCCCCGACATGCTGCCGATGGCTATGTCGACCACGTCGACCCCGGCTTCGATGGCTTTCATGTACGTAGCCAGTTGCGCCGACGACGAGTCGTGGGTGTGCAGATGAATCGGCACGTCGACCGCCTTTTTCAGTTCGGTGATCAGTTGCGTGGCGGCATAAGGCTTGAGGAGCCCCGCCATGTCTTTGATGGCGATCAGATGCGCGCCTTCGTCTTCCACCTGGCGGGCCAGGTCGAGGTAGTACTGCAACGTGTACTTGGTGCGCGAAGGATCAGAAATGTCGCCGGTGTAGCACAGGCACACTTCGGCCAGCGACTCGGTTCGCTCTCGCACGGTCCGGATGCTGACTTTCATGTTCTCCAGCCAGTTGAGCGAATCGAAAATCCGGAAAATGTCGATGCCCTGTTCCGCGCTTTTCTCGATAAACTTCTCCACGAGGTTGTCCGGATAGGCAGTATAGCCCACGGCATTGGAGCCCCGCAGGAGCATCTGCAACAAGAGGTTGGGCATGGCTTCGCGGAACAGTTGGAGGCGCTGCCACGGATCTTCGCGCAGAAAACGCATGGCTACGTCGAACGTAGCTCCGCCCCACACTTCGGCCGAAAACACCTGCGGATGATTTTTGGCGAAACTTTCGGCCACGGCCAGCAGATCGCGCGTCCGCATGCGGGTCGCCAACAGCGACTGGTGGGCATCGCGGAACGTAGTGTCCGTAAACTTGACTTCTTTTTCCTGGCGCAGCCACTGCGTAAAGCCTTCGCGTCCCAGTTCCTGGAGGCGTTGCTTGGTGCCGGCCGGGTACTCGGCGAAGCGGTCGAACGCCGGAATGCGCGGAGTACGGAACTTGCGGCTCGGGTCCACGTTCTTGACGATCGGGTTGCCGTTCACCGTGGTATCCGCCAGGAAGCGGAGGATGCGCGTGCCACGGTCCTGCTTGCGCGAAAAATCGAACAGTTCGGGGTGCGTGTCGATGAAGCTGACGCGCGCTTTGCCTTCCTGAAATTCCGGGTGCATGATCACATTCTCCAGGAACGGGATGTTGGTTTTTACCCCCCGGATGCGGAACTCGGTCAGCGTCCGGTGCAGGCGCTGGCAGGCGCCTTTCAGCGTCCGGCCCGAAGCCGTCACTTTCGCCAGCATCGAGTCGAAGAAGGGCGAAATGCGCACACCGGTGTACGAACTGCCCTCGTCGATCCGAATGCCGAACCCACCCGCGTTGCGGTAGAAGAGAATGGTGCCGTAGTCGGGCTTGAATTTGTTTTCGGGGTCTTCGGTCGTGATGCGGCACTGGATGGCGAAGCCGTCGCACGTGATGTCTTCCTGACTTTTGAAATACAGGCCCGACGAGCTCATGGGCCGCCCGGCGGCAATGATGATCTGGCTGCGGACAATGTCGATGCCGGTGACTTCTTCGGTCACCGTATGTTCCACCTGCACCCGTGGGTTGACCTCAATGAAGTAGATGTCCTCGTTTTCGTCGACCAGAAATTCGACCGTACCGGCGTTGTTGTAGTTCACATGCCGGGCAATGGCCAGGGCGTAGTCGTAGAGCTTCTGCTTGGTTTCGGGTTGCAGGCCGGGAGCGGGGGCCACCTCGACCACCTTTTGGAAACGTCGTTGCACGGAACAGTCGCGTTCGTAGAGGTGATAGATATTGCCGTGGCGGTCGCCCAAAATCTGCACCTCGATGTGCTTCGGGTTGACGATGTATTTCTCCAGGAAGATGGTGTCATCACCGAACGCATTTTTGGCTTCGCGCCGCGCTTCCGTAAAGGCGCGTTCGAGCTGGTCTTCCGTATGGAGCACCCGCATGCCCCGGCCGCCGCCGCCCGCCGCCGCTTTCAGGATGACGGGATATCCAATGCGCCGGGCTTCGCTGTGGGCGGTGGGCACGTCCACCAGCGGCACCTGATTGCTTTCGATGATGGGCACCTGCACCGCTTGCGCCACGGCTTTGGCGCGGACCTTGTCGCCCAGCTGCTCCATCACTTCCGGGTCGGGCCCTACGAAGATGATGCCCTCTTCGCGGCAACGCCGGGCAAACGTGACGTTCTCGGACAGAAAGCCGTAGCCCGGGTGAATGGCGTCGACCTTGTGAATTTTCGCCTGTAAAATGATTTCTTCGATGTCCAGATAGGGCCGTAGGGGATCGTCGTCGGCGCCGATCTGGTACGCTTCGTCGGCTTTATAGCGGTGGAGGGAGTAACGGTCTTCGTACGTATAAAGTGCTACCGTGCGGATGCGCAATTCAGAGGCGGCGCGCAGGACACGGATGGCGATTTCGCCCCGGTTGGCCACCAGGAGCTTACGAATCTTCATAATAGAGGAATTATTTTATAAAAAAGAATGATACGTCATGTAAGAAATACTGCACGAAGATATTGATAAATCAGGTTTCAGCCATAAAAAAAGGCGCTGTACCAGCGCCTCAGCCAAATAAAGTGTTCGACCCGATCAGCGTTCCAACGCTTCCAGAAACGAGTCGCAGAAGTGCAGTTGCATTTCGTGAAACAGGTTGGGCGGGTATTCTTCCCGGATCTTCCGCAGAAACGCCCGGAATTCGGAACGGAACAAGGTGTCTTCGGGCAGAAGGTAACAGTATTGCACCAACGCATGGTGTTGCATGCGGGGTTGCCAGTGGCAAAACAGCCATTCGAACGAACGGGCGTGGAAATGGCGCAGATGACGCTGGTCGAAAATCAGCTTGCGAACGGGCTGTTGCCGCAGGAACGTTTCCAGCTGGGCCAGCATTTCCCGGAACTCGTCTTCCGGGATAAAAGGACGCGTGGCGGTCATGATGATGACATTCTCCGCTTCGCTGTATTCAATGATGACGTGTTGGCTACGGATAATCGTCCTGGCGGCGGTAGGTGAGGTGGTGGGTGCCATGATAAACGTATAGGTTGTAGTGTAAAAAATGTAGTTAGTGTGTTGAGCACCAGCTATATACGTGTATACGGGACAGGAGGTTATAAGGATAGGAAAAAAAAGGCCTGTCGGAACGACAGGCCTTGAAATGAATGTAAGGAATCGATCAGGTTTTCTGTTTTTTCTTCCGGGCTGCCGGAAACAGAATGTTGTTGAGAATGAGGCGGTAGCCCGGCGAGTTGGGGTGCAGGTTCAGGTCGGTCGGCGGATCGCCCACGTGGTGCTGGTAATCTTCCGGATCGTGTCCGCCGTAAAACGTCCAGAATCCTTTGCCGATGGTGCCGTGGATGTAGCGCGCCTCGTGGGCGGCTTTGGTTTCGCCCATCACTAGCACATCCGATTTGATCAGACGCTTTTTGAACGCCGTGGTCTGACCCATAAAGCCTTTGACGACCCGTTCGTGGTTCTGTGTCAGCATGGTGGGAATGGGGTCCCATTTGGCCGAAAACTGAAAGAGCGTGAAGAAGTCGTTGCGTTCGTTCATCGCTCCCCGGTCCATCATCTGATTGTCGATCGTGGAGTACTCATACTCGCGCCAGTCCATGCTGATCTGGAAGTTTTCAAAGGCAAACGTGTTGGTGAAGTCCAGCTTGCTTTGCGCGGCCGGATCGGCCGGATCGCCGTCGTACATCGATTCGCAGATGTCGACTCCGTCGGCCGCCAGGGCGATGTCGTACGTATCGGTCGCCGAACACATCGCGAACATAAACCCGCCGCCCATGCAGAACTCGCGGATCTTTTTTACCACCGCCAGTTTCATTTGCGATACCTTATTATACCCGTGCTTGGCGGCCATGGCCTCGGCATCGCGCTGCTGCGCAATGTACCAGGGTTGGTTGTGGAACGACTGGTAGAATTTACCGTACTGGCCCGTAAAGTCCTCGTGGTGGAGGTGCAGCCAGTCGTATTTGGGAAGCTCGCCGTACAACACTTCGTCGTCGTAAACTACGTCGTACGGAATTTCGGCGTAGGTCAGCACCAGCGTCACGGCGTCGTCCCAGGGTTGGTTGCCTTTGGGAGAATAGACCGCTACTTTCGGCGCTTTGTCCAGTTTCATCAGGTCCATGTTGACGTCCGGGCTGCTGATTTCGTCCGCAATCTGCTGGTGCTGCGCGTCGGAAATCACCTGGTAACTTACTCCCCTGACAATCAGCTCGTTTTCGATCGGCGTCATGTGCGGAAACATAAAGCTGCCGCCCCGGTAATTGAGCAGCCATTCGGCCGAGACATCCTGCGAAAGCACCCAGTAGGTAATGCCGTACGCCTTCAGGTGGTTGGTTTGCGACTCGTCCATCGGGACCAGCAGGTAATTGGCCTTCAGACCAGGGAGGCTACTGCCCATCAACAGCAGCAAAAACAAAAATCTATGCATCGTGTCAGAGTGATTCAGGTAGCTTTAAGTTACACAAACTCAACCAATAATAAAGCCACCGCGTGGAGGTCTTCCTGTAAGTAAGCAACGCGGGCCGGAAAGGTTTCATTGTAGCGTGCGTACGCTGAACCTGAATATTGACCGGTGATGTAACTTTTGATCATCTTTCCGGCATTTGGGGTACCTTTCTGCAAAAGAACCCGCTAGTTTTCGGCTCAGATGAATATCAAAGAAAACATTCAGGAAGGTTTTCGTTCGGTGCGCTCCAACCTGTTGCGCAGCATCCTGACCGCCCTGATCATCGCCATCGGCATCACGGCACTGGTCGGCATTTTGACCTCGATCGACGGCATTCGCGATTCGGTCAATTCCAACTTGTCGCAGTTAGGGGCCAACTCGTTCGAAATCGAAGAGAAAGACTCGCAGAACCGCCGGCAGGGGGGCGTGCAGGAGAAGGTGTACCCGCCGATCAAATACGCGGAGGCCAAGCGTTTCCGCACGTTGTTCGCCGACGAGGGCACGGTCAACCTGGTGACGAACGTGACCTTTAACGCCGAACTGAAGCGGGGCTCGAAAAAAACCAACCCCAACAGTCGCATTACGGGCAGCGACGAAAATTACCTGGATGCCGCTGGTCTTACCCTGGCTTCCGGACGCAACTTCACGCCGCAGGAGCTGCGCTACGGGGCCAAAGTGGCCATTTTAGGGCAGGAATTGCTCAAGACTCTGTTCGACGAAAACGAAGAGCCGGTGGGAAAGGAACTGCTGATGCTCGGGACCAAATTCCGGATCATCGGTGTGTTGGAAGAAACCGGAGGCGTTTTTGGTGGCAGCAGTCGCGACCGCATGGCGTTGATTCCGATCGACAACGCTTCGCAGTTGGCCACCGACCGGGAACTGACCTACGAGCTTACGGTGATGGTGCCCGACCAGCAGCAGCTCGACTACGCACTGAGCGAAGCGACCGGCATGATGCGGCAAATCCGCGGCGACCGTCCCGGCGAACCGGAATCGTTCAGCATCGAAAAACGCGAATCGCTTTCCCAATCGCTCGACTCCATTACCGGCATGCTGCGGCTGGCCGGGTTTGGCATCGGGTTCATTACGCTGCTGGGTGCTTCCATTGGCCTGATGAACATCATGCTGGTATCGGTCACCGAACGGACCCGCGAAATTGGCGTGCGCAAAGCGCTGGGGGCTACGCCCCAACGCATCCGGCAACAGTTTCTGATCGAAGCCATTCTGATTTGTGTGCTGGGCGGAAGTCTCGGCATTGTGCTGGGCATCGGCATCGGTAACCTGGTGGCGAGCCTGGTCGGAATGCAGTCGTTTCTGGTACCGTGGGGCTGGATTCTCCTGTCCTTCGTGATTTGCGTGGGCGTGGGCCTGTTGTCCGGGTATTACCCCGCCTGGAAAGCCTCGCGGTTAGATCCGATCGAATCGCTCCGCTACGAATAAGCTACCATTCACCGTGCGATTTCTCGATTTCACATAAAAAAAAGAAAAAAAAATATAGAATCGTTACATTTGTTCTAAATCAAGATTAAATTATCTTTTTTAAGAACAAGCGATGAAGCCACTCTACTATATTTTCCTGATGCTGGGTCTGGCCCAGGTTGCTCAAGCCGGCGAATTAGTCATTTCAGGCGCTTATACAGGCAAAAACCTGTACGTACGGAATCCTTACAACCTGGAAGAAAAGTCGTTCTGCACCCGCGAAGTGTATGTGAACGACCAACTGTGGCTGACAGATGTGCGCGCAAGCGCTTACGAAATCGACTTGTCGGCGCACGGATTGACCTCGACCGTACACGTGCGGATCGTACACGGTGGCGACTGTCGTCCTACGGTGGTCAACCCTCAGGTGCTGATGCAGGAAACCGGTTATCAATTGTCGACTGTGACGCTGGCGCCCGCAGCCATCCGCTGGAACGTTCGGGGCGATCAGCCGGAGGCACTCTACTTCGTTGAAAAACAGGTGCAGGAGAAATGGGTGGTGATTTCGCCGGCCATCGCCAGTGCCGGGCAGGCCAGCGCCATGCACTATTCCACGGAAGTAGCCCATGCTGCCGGCGAAAATACCTACCGCATCAAGGCGTTGCTGAAAAGCGGAGCGGTCCATTACTCGCCCGTCGCGACGTTCACGAACGAAGCCGCACCCGTGCACTTTTCGACCCGCCGGGTGAAAAACGCCATCGAACTTTCGCGGGCCAGTGCCTTCGAAGTACTCGATGCCTATGGCGCGTCGATGTTGAAAGGAGAGGGGACACAGGTGGACATCAGTACCCTGACGCCCGGCCAGTACTTTTTAAGCGTCGACGATCAGGTCGAGGCCTTCAACGTTCGTTGATTACGAGTGCACAAGGGGTTGGAATTCAGGCTCGGTTACTTCCATAAACCCTTCGGCGTTGATGCCGGTCAGGTGTACCGTTTTAATTTCATTGATCAGCAGAGGATCGTACTTGGCCTGAACGCGCACGTAGTTTTCGGTAAAACCGTGCATGGAACCGTCTTCCACGTCGGCCTCGAAAAGCACCTGCCGCACGGAACCTACCTGCGACTCGTAAAAATGACGTCGCTTTTTATCCGATAAAATGTGGAGCATGCGGGAGCGCTCGGCCCGAACGGCGGCCGGGACCGGTTGCTCAAACTGAACAGCCAGCGTGTTGGGCCGTTCCGAATAGGTAAAGACGTGCAGGTACGAAATGTCCAGTTCGTTCAGAAACTGGTACGTTTCGCGGAAATCTTCATCGGTTTCGCCCGGAAAGCCGACGATCACGTCCACACCGATGCAGGCGTGTGGCATGCGTTCTTTGATGTGCGCCACCCGCGCGGCGTATAACTCCCGACGGTAGCGACGCCGCATCAGGCCCAGAATCCGGTTGCTGCCCGACTGAAGCGGAATGTGGAAGTGAGGCACAAAGCGTTGTGATTCCGCCACAAAGTCGATGATGTCGTGGTGCAGCAGGTTGGGCTCGATCGACGAGATCCGGATGCGTTCCAGCCCTTCGACCTCATCCAGCGCACGGGCCAGTTCAATAAATCGCCCCTGCCGTTTGCCGTCGATGATTCCCCAGTCGCCGGTGTTGACGCCCGTCAACACAATCTCTTTTACTCCGGAAGCAACGATGTCTTGCGCCGACGCCACCAGGTGGTCGAGCGTATCGCTGCGGCTTTTGCCCCGCGCCAGCGGAATTGTACAGAAGCTGCATCCGTAGTCGCACCCGTCCTGCACTTTCAGGAACGTGCGGGTGCGATCGTTCAGCGAATACGAGGCGTGAAACTGACGTGCTTCGCTCACTTCGCTGGCCAGTACCTGTGGGGTTTGGGCGCGGGTGAGGTCTTCGAGGTGGTCGAGCAGACGGAACTTCTCGGCGGCTCCCAGCACAGCATTCACTCCAGGAATTTCTGCAATTTCGCGCGGTTTCAGCTGGGCATAACACCCTACAATCACCACCAGTGCATCGGGGGCATGGCGGCGCGCTTCGCGAACCACTTTCCGGCATTTTTTGTCGGCGTTGTCGGTCACCGAGCACGTATTGATGACGTACACATCGGGGTGTTCCTGAAAGCCAACGCGCTGAAAACCACGTTCTTCCATCTGCCGCGCAATGGTCGACGTTTCCGAGTAGTTGAGTTTACAGCCCAGCGTATAAAAAGCCACTTTCCGGTTCATAGTACAAAGGTAACGCAAAAAGGGCATCTCTTCACAAGGAAGAGACGCCCCATCAAAATGGCCTACCAATGGAGAATTAGAAGCCGTAGACGACGCCTACCAGAACCTGGGAGGCACTTTTGCTATCGAAGCCCGCTTCGCTGTTCATGATATCAGCCGAGCTATAGAAAACATTTTGATCGGAACCGTCGAAACGGAATTCCGGAATGATGGTCAGCGGACCCGCCTTGACGTTCGCTGAAAGGGTAATGGAGTTGTACGACGGATTTTCAAGTGTTGTACCGCCCTCTTCCAGATCTTTCCACTTGAAGTGTTCGAAGCGAAGCCCCAGCCCGAAACTTTCGGTGAGTGCTACCTGTGGGTAAAGCGCCACGCCATAAAACCCTTTGGTCGTGTTGTCGCTTGCGGCCGCGTCGCTCAACGTCAGGCTGGCGGCGTTCAGGCCCAGGTAGAAGGCATCCGTAATCTGATATCCGGTGGTCAGGTCGATCTCGGTTCCGTAGCCGTAGGCCGTTCCACCCGTGATCAGGTTCAGGTACGCATCCCATCCGTCGACGGGCGAGAGGTACAGCTGCGCGCCGAAGTCGGAAAGACCATCCAGATCCTGGTACACGTTCCAGTCGTTGAAGAGGCCGACCATCAGCCCCACCCGGTCCGAAATTGCCAGGTCCACTTTCACCCCGGCGTTCTGGAACGGACCGTTGGTAAACATGCGGCTGGTCGAATAGTTGTAGTTCCCGGTCGGGGAGATCACCTCGTAACCCACGAAGGTGCCCATATAGCCCGCCGTGATCGAAACCATGTCGGTTACCGCATAAGAAGCGTACAGATTCTGGATATGAAACGAATTGTTATCGACGCCTGAGTTCGGAATGGACTGGTACTGCCCGCGCGGGCCAAACGCTACTTCACCGACGAAGGTGGCTTTACCCACCGTTTTCGATAAAGCAATATCAATCATCCCAATAGAGATGGAATTGTTTTCATCGGCGAAACTCGTTTCAATGTTAGGAACGCCTGCAAAATCAGCCTTGTAATACAGGTCGACCGAGCCCGAGATCTCCAGAGGAGACGTGGAGGTAGAGTCCTGTGCCTGGGCAAGGCCGGTCGTAAGGGCCGTGAGGCAGAGTAAACCGATAGATTTTTTAATCATGTGTGAAGTGATTAGGTAGTAGTTAGGGTAAGAGTGTAGTGTACAGCGCATGCAAAGGCGCATGGCTTGGCGTAATGGACACGAAATGCAACAAGGGGGTTAAAAGGTCCCGACGCGTTTGCGTCGAGACCATCACAGTGACGTGTGAAGAGAGGGGGCTTATTGGTACACCTGTACTTCGCTGGCCATCGGCGTTGTGTAAGCCGACATGCCGTGTTCGAAGACGTCGAGACCTTCGGTTTCTTCTTGTTTGGAAACCCGGATGCCCATGGTTTTGCTCAGCACGAAGAAGATAACGTACGCAGATACGAACGAGAAGGCTCCCGCCGCAGCTACGCCGATCAACTGGCTGATGAACTGGTTCCAGCCGGCCATGGCACCGAAAATGCCGACCGCCAGGGTACCGAAGATACCGCACACCAGGTGTACAGACAGCGCACCGACCGGATCGTCGATTTTAGCACGGTCGAAGAAAATAACTGCCACAACCACCAGGCCACCCGAGATCACGCCGATCAGAACGGCGTCGAGCACACCCATTTGGTCCGCGCCGGCCGTAATGCCAACCAGACCACCCAGGATGCCGTTCAGCGTCATGCTGAGGTCGTGTTTCTTGAAGATGATGAACGAAACCAGCATCGCACCGATGGCACCGGCGGCGGCGGCCAGCGACGTAGTCACCAGTACCAGCGACACCAGCTCAGGATCGGCAGAAAGGACCGAACCTCCGTTAAAGCCAAACCAGCCCAGCCACAGCAGGAAGACGCCGATCACTGCCAGCGGCATGTTGTGTCCCGGAATCGGGTTGATTTTGCCGTCGACGTATTTGCCGACCCGCGCACCGAGGATGAGCACCCCGGCCAACGCGCCCCAGCCACCGACCGAGTGTACCAGCGTAGAACCGGCGAAGTCGTAGAAACCGAGGGAATCCAGCCAGCCCGTTCCCCATTTCCAGCTACCGACGATGGGATACACCAGGCTGACGTAGATCAGTGTGAAGACAATGTACGCTTCCAGCTTGATGCGCTCGGCTACTGCACCCGATACGATGGTAGCGGCTGTGGCAGCAAACATACCCTGGAACAGGAAATCGGTCCAGTACGTGTAGCCCGGGTTGTAGGCAGCCGTGCCACCGCCTTCAGGGAAAGGAAGGCCGAACCCGGCGAACCCGAAAATGCCGGCGTCGCCTTCGGCGAAACCAGGATACATGAGGTTGAACCCAACCAGCGCATAGGTCAGCAGACCGATGGCCGGCGTAATGGTGTTTTTAAAGAGAATGTTGACCGTGTTTTTAGAACGAGTCAGTCCGGTTTCGACTCCGGCGAAACCAAGGTGCATGATGAATACCAGGCCGGTAGCCACCATCATCCAGACGTTGTTGACCGTGAACATGGCATCGGCACCTACGTCTTGCGCCGTGGCAGCGGTTGCGGCGGCCGTCGCTACCTCCGTTGTAGCTTCAGCGGCCATCACTGCCAGATTGATAGCGCTTGATAATACTTCAAGTACTGCTTTCTCCATTGTAGTAGTAGACTATTGTTAAAGTGAATGAATAAACAAGTCAACAGGGTGAAACCATGCGTTGGGGCACACAGCTTCAGGGGTTTGGTGTAGCGGTACTTGTAGGCTATTCAGATGGGGGATGCACTTGCGTGCAGTAGGGGTGTTGCCACACGAGCGAGGCAACCGTCAGAACCTGGAGTGGTGGTGGTTCCGCAATCAGAAGGGGGTAAGAAAACGAAAGGCTACAGGGCGGCTTCTCCGACTTCGCCGGTCCGGATGCGGATGGCGCTCAGCACGTCGTAGATAAAAACTTTGCCGTCGCCGATGTCGCCCGTCTTGGCAGAGCTTAAAATTGATTCAACCGCTTTGTCCACCAGATCGTCGGGAACTACAAGCTCCAGCATGATGCGGGGAATGGAGCCGAGGTCGTAATACGCGCCCCGGTAAAAGCCTTCGGGCGTCTTTTCTTTGCCAACCCCTTTTACTTCGAAGAAGGTGAAATAATCAATGTCGATGCGATGGAGCGCCTCTTTGACGTCATCAAACTTGGAGGAACGAATGGTTGCCTCAATTTTTTTCATGCATGTAAGATGTAAGGTGGAAATGTTTCACTATTTCAAGCTACGAACATAGGAGGCGTGAATGTAAAAGTCAACAAATGACTCCAAATTTTTTTCTGGTTTCTCGAATAAACACCTAATTTCCGGAAAATGCCTTCCGAAATGAAGATATTTTTCGGAATTATTGACTTGTTTTGGCGAAATGACTTTAATTTGCGGAGTTATTCGGCGGGAGCATGGTCGTTTTTAGACTTTGACTATCTCAAGAAGAAGAAGCCCCCGCCTTGCACCGTTTATGTACTATTAGAAGAGCGTGCTTTTTACTATTTGCCCCCACATTGCGTGAGGATCGCTTACCTTACACCCCGAACCAACCATCTCGATTACTTAATCTAACCTTCAATTTAACTCCATGTCAAAAGTAAAACTTGAGTACATCTGGCTTGATGGCTATACTCCAACACAAAGCTTGCGGAGCAAAACCAAAATCGTTAAGGAAGACTTTAGCGGTAAGTTGGAAGATTGCCCGATGTGGTCATTTGACGGAAGCTCAACAGAACAAGCTGAAGGTGGTTCTTCTGACTGTTTGTTAAAACCAGTAGCCATTTTCCCCGATCCGGGACGTAAAAATGCTTACCTGGTCATGACCGAAGTGATGAACCCCGACGGCACTCCACACCCTTCGAACGGCCGGGCGACCATCGACGATCCGGACGACGATTTCTGGTTCGGATTCGAGCAGGAGTATTTCCTGTGGGATCCGGAAACCAGCAAGCCACTGGGCTTCCCCGCGCAGGGATATCCGTCACCCCAAGGGCCTTATTACTGCTCTGTTGGTGCGACCAAAGCGTTTGGACGCGAAATCGTAGAAGAGCACCTGGACCTTTGCCTGGACGCTGGATTGAACGTAGAAGGGATCAACGCCGAAGTAGCGGCGGGGCAGTGGGAGTTCCAAATCTTCGCCAAAGGAGCACAGAGCGCCGGCGATCAGATCTGGGTAGCCCGCTACCTGTTGGAAAGAACGGCCGAGAAATACGGCGTATCGGTCAACTGGCACTGTAAGCCGCTGGGCGCTACCGACTGGAACGGTTCCGGTATGCACGCCAACTTCTCGAACGCAACGCTGCGCGAAGCCGGTTCGAAAGCCGTTTACGACGAAATCTGCCAGAAATTTGCGCCTGTCCTGAAAGAACACATCGCTGTATACGGTGCAGACAACCACATGCGTCTGACCGGTAAGCACGAAACTCAGTCGATCGATACGTTCAGCTATGGCGTTTCCGACCGCGGTGCTTCCATCCGTATTCCGATCGCAACGGTCGAAAATAACTGGAAGGGCTGGTTGGAAGACCGTCGTCCTGCGTCGAACGCCGATCCATACAAAGTGGCCGGCCGCATCATCAAAACGGTGAAAGGCTAAGCCGCAAGACTGTTCGACCATCCTATTGCCTTTGTGCAGGGCTGCTTCCTTGGGGAGGCAGCCCTTTTTCGTATCCGCGCCGCCGTGCCTTCCCAAGATTTTCGTAAACTCGCTTTTGAAAACGCAGCGCTTTGCAGTGCTCTCTGCACCGACACCATAACCTAACTATATGCCAAGTATTCGTTTCAGTGCCCTGAACCAACTCGGTCAGCGCCAGCCTGTTGAAATCAAATTACCTTCAGGACCCATTTCGGCCTATTTCGCCACCAACGTTTTTGGGGCCGATGCCATGCAGACCAGCCTTTCGGCCGATACCTACAAACGGCTGACCCAGGCGATGGCTTCCGGCGAAAAGATCGATTACGATACGGCCGATGCAGTGGCGACGGCCATGAAACGCTGGGCGATGGACAAAGGCGCTACGCACTTCACGCACTGGTTTCAGCCGCTGACGGGCGCGACGGCCGAAAAGCACGATGCCTTTTTCGAGATTTCGGAGGGGCGGGCCATCGAACGCTTTCAGGCTTCGGCGCTGGTGCAACAGGAGCCCGATGCCTCTTCGTTTCCCAGCGGCGGCATCCGCACCACCTTCGAAGCGCGCGGCTATACCGCCTGGGACCCTACGTCGCCCGCTTTTCTGTACGAGAACGGCGGGGCTAAAACGCTTTGCATTCCTACGGTTTTCGTGTCGTATACGGGCGAAGCACTCGACCACAAGGCTCCGTTGCTGCGCTCGATGGAACTGATCGACAAAGCGGCGACGGCAGTCTGCCAGATGTTTGATAAAGATATTAGTTATGTAAAGCCAACCTTGGGTCCAGAACAGGAATACTTTGTGATTGACCGGGCCTTGTTCTTTGCCCGACCCGACCTGATGTTGACCGGGCGCACGGTATTCGGGCACTCGCCCGCGAAAGGGCAGCAGCTGGACGACCACTATTTTGGCTCAATTCCGCAGCGCATTCACCATTTTATGATGGAATTCGAGGTGGAGGCGCATAAACTTGGCATTCCGATCCGCACCCGCCACAACGAAGTGGCGCCGAGTCAGTACGAATGCGCTCCGACGTTTGAGGAGGTGAACGTCGCCGTCGATCACAACCAACTCCTGATGGACCTGATGGAAAAGGTAGCGGAGCGCCATCAACTGAAAGTGCTGTTTCATGAGAAACCTTTTGCGGGGGTAAACGGCAGCGGCAAGCACTGCAACTGGTCGCTGGTGACCAACACCGGACGCAACCTGCTGGCGCCGGGCCGCCGTCCGAAAGAAAACCTCGTGTTCCTGACCTTCTTCGTCTGCACGCTGAAAGCCGTTCATGACTACGCTGATCTGCTGCGCGCGTCGGTGGCCTCGGCCGGCAACGACTACCGACTGGGTGCCAACGAAGCGCCCCCCGCCATTATTTCGGCGTTCATCGGCTCGCAGCTTTCCAACATGCTCGATTCGTTGGAAGAGACGGCCGAGATGCAGTTCGACAAGGGCGATAACGTGTACCTGAAGCTGGGCATCAACAAGATTCCCGAAATCATGCTGGACAACACGGACCGCAACCGTACCTCGCCGTTTGCCTTCACCGGCAACAAATTCGAGTTTCGGGCGGTCGGTGCTTCGGCGACTATCTCCGATCCGGTAGTCGTGCTGAATACCATTGTGGCGAACCAACTCCTTGATTTTAAGGAAGAAGTAGAGCGTCAGTTCAATGATAACACCAAGCGAGAGGTGACCATCATCAACGTGCTGCGCGAGTACATTGAAGCCTCGAAGAAAATCCGTTTCGAAGGCAACAACTACGCAGAAGAGTGGATGAAGGAAGCCAAACGGCGCAAACTCTCGAACGTAACCGATACGCCCCGCGCGCTCGATTTCATGATCACCAAGCAGGCCCGAGACTTGTTTTCACGGCTGGGGGTATTTACCGAACGCGAGCTGGAAGCGCGGCACGAAATCCGGCTGGAGGCGTACCAGAAAAAGATTCAGATCGAGGCACGCGTTATGGGTGACCTAGCCATCAACCACATCATCCCGACGGCCGTGGCGTACCAGAACAAGCTGATCGACAACGTCCGGGGGCTGAAGGAACTCGGGCTGGACCAACCCCATGCCGAAGTGGCAATCGCCGGCATCAAAGACATCGCCGGGCACATCACGAGTATCCGTACGCTGGTGGAAGAGATGGTCGAGGCGCGGAAACGGGCCAACAAAGTGGAAGACGCCCGGGAGCGGGCCATTCTGTATTGCGATGAGGTGGCGAGTTACTTCAACCGCATTCGTTACCACGTGGACAAACTGGAACAGATGGTCGACGACGAAGACTGGCCGCTGATGAAGTACCGTGAACTTCTGTTCATGCGATGAATTAACCGACGTGGGCCATATGGACGCCGGCTAAGTAGCCGGTGGTCCAGGCCGCCTGGAAATTGAATCCGCCTGTTACGCCATCGATGTTAAGCACTTCGCCTGCAAAGTGTAGCCCCGGGTGACGGCGGCTTTCGCCGGTCGACAGATCGACTTCGGCCAGGTCGATGCCCCCGGCGGTAACAAACTCTTCTTTAAACGTCGTTTTGCCGCGGGCCTCATAAGTATTATACAGCAGCATTTGCGTCAGGGCATGGCTGGCTTTGGCCGGTAGCTCGGACCAGCGCACCTGTTCGGGAATTTCGGCCTGATGCACCAGCGCCTGCCACAGGCGATTGGGCAGTTGGAAAAGTGCGTGCGTCGTGACTTGTTTGCGGGCATGCAGCTGCCGCATCTCGTGGAAGTGTGCCCGCAGTTTTTCTTCGTGCCACTCCGGAATCCAGTTGATGCGGAACTTAAAGTGATAGTTTAGCTCGTGTAGCTGAAGTGCCTCCCAGGCTGATAGTTTAATGACTGCCGGTCCGCTGAATCCCCAGTGCGTAACCAGCAGCGGGCCCAGCTGAACGGCCTTTTTGGGTTGTGCACTGTCGAGGAGTTGCAGTTGGGCGGTCGGCACGGATACTCCCGAAAGCGATTTGAGGGGATGCACCGGCACGTTGAACGTAAAGAGCGATGGTACGGGATCTACGACCTGCAGATCGAGCTGGCGGAGCCAATCGTATGCCCGGGCCTGCGGGTGACCACCGGCGGCAATCAACACGCGGTCAAAGTCCTGCGTACGCAGGTCGCTGAACGAGAGGCGAAAGCCCGGTTGCAGAGGCATAAGTTGCGTTACGCCACACTTCGTATGCAGGCGAATGCCGCGGTCGTGTGCCTCTTGCATGAGGCAGTGCACAATGGTTTCCGACTGGTCGGTAACAGGAAACACCCGACCGTCGGCCTCACTTTTTAGCGAAACGCCGCGTTGAGTGAACCAGTCCATCGTTTCGCGGGAGCCGAACTGTTGAAACGCCTTGCGGAGGGCTTGTCCGCCGCGCGGATAGTGTTCGGACAGGCGTCGGGGGTTGGTCTGGGCATTGGTAACGTTGCAGCGGCCCCCACCCGAAATCCGGACTTTGCTCAGCAGCTTTGGTGTACGCTCAAAAATGTGGACCTCAGCTTCGGGATTGGTCTGGGCACACGCCAGAGCGCCGAAAAAACCGGCCGCGCCGCCACCGATCACGGCAATACGAAGAGTACTCATCTGTCAGCCAAGCGAAAAGCCCGGCGGGATAGTTCCCGATTGTGGGTGAAAAGCTTAGTTTTGTTTGCACTATGGCTTCACAAAATAAGCGTAATGGCTTTGGCACCTGGCTGGTTGTGTTTCTCATCGTGCTGGTGGTGGTGCTTGGGCTCTGGTACTGGTACCGCCACACGCGGGACGTGCGTCGTCACGAACGGCAGGAACGGGCCCGTGCGGAACAACCACAACCCGCAACCGCTCCCGAAGTGCCCTCGGTCGATACGTCTGCCTTCGGACAGGTGCAGGAGCGCATGCGCGATCCGGCTTCTACCACTTCGCCCAACCCCGAAATTACCGTTAATCCCACCGGAGGCCCCATCCGTTATACGGGCTACGATTTCACCAAAGCGCCGGGATTCGAGTACCCTCGTCCGGTGCCCGGGCAGCAGATTGTGCGCTATACCGGCTATACGCTGAGCTACAGTGAAGCCGACGAACAGGCCGCCTGGGTGGCTTATCAACTGACCAAAAGTGAAGTGCGCGGAAAGGTAGAACGCACCGACAATTTCCGGGAAGACGACCAAATCAAAACGGGCTCTGCTGCAGCATCCGATTACCGCAATTCGGGCTATGACCGGGGACACATGGCGCCCGCCGGAGATATGAAATGGTCGAAGAAAGCGATGTCCGAAACGTTCTATTACTCCAACATGAGCCCGCAGGCCCCTGCCTTCAACCGCGGCATTTGGAACGAACTGGAACAGAAGGTCCGCAACTGGGCCGAGAAAGAGGGCGATCTGTACATCGTAACCGGACCGGTGCTGGAGCCAGGACTCAAAAAAATAGGCACAAACGGTGTGTCTGTGCCTCGTTTCTATTACAAAGTGGTTTTGGATGCGCGCGGTCCCGAGCTAAAAGCCATCGCTTTTTTGCTGCCGAACCGGGGTTCTCAGAAAGAACTTTCTTCGTTTGTCGTGTCGATCGATTCTGTAGAACAACGCACCGGACTCGACTTTTTTCCACAACTGCCGGATGACCTAGAGGTCGCCCTCGAAAGCTCGACCAGCCTACAAGGCTGGTTTTAAGAGAGCCGGGAATGCGGATTTTTGTGCAGCGGTACTCCGGACGAAGGTGCCTGTCCCGTTACTACCGGCTGCGGTGATGAAGCCGCGGTTCCATTCGTTTTTTCCGGGCGTTCCTGTTGCCGGTTTTGGGGGGCAGAACGCTGAGCGGCGTTGTTGGTGCGACGATCCTGACGCGACGCATAAAAATCGGGCATCGGAATGGCGTGGCTCGACGGCGTAATCCGGTGACCGTAACGTCGGGCGTACACCTGCGTAAATTCGGCCCCGAAAAACAAGATCAGGCACGAATACGAAACCCACAGTAAAATCAGAATGACCGAGCCTGCCGCGCCGTAGGCCGAGGCGGGGTCAGCTTTCCCGAAGTAGATGCCCAGCGCGAATTTGCCGACCACGAACAAAAACGCGGTCATCAGCGCGCCCACCCACACCGTACGCCATTCGATTTCGACGTCGGGTAGCACTTTGAAGATAATAGCAAACAGCAACGTCACCACCCCGAACGAAAGGGCAAACTCAGCGACAAAGAACACGGCCATCAGGAAGTCAGGCACATATTGTTCGATCCAGTCGCTGAAAGCCGAAAGGGCAGAGGTAAGCACGAGCGAGATCAGCAGTAGAAAACCGATGGCGATGATCAGCCCTAACGACGTAGCGCGGTCCACAACCAGTTTTTTGATGCCCGATTTCGGATCGATCCGTACCTCCCAGATGTAGTTGAGTGTCTGTTGCAATTGGTAAAAGACCCCTGTTGCACCAAACAACAACGTTGCTACCCCGATGATGATGGCAATGGTCGTGCTGCCTTCGGTCGCTGAGTTGGCGATCATGTCTTGCACGCCTTCTGCTGCCTGCGGCCCAATGGCCTGGCTGATCTGTCCGGAGATTTTGCCTTGTACTGCTTCTTCTCCATAAAAGTAACCCGCAAGTTTAACGATGATGATCATCAGCGCGGGAAGTGAAAAAATGGCGTAGTAGGCTACTACTGCGCTCTGGCGGAAGGGTTCGTCATCGTTCCACTCCTTGTACGTCTCCTTCAACAAGCTCCACAAGTGCGAGAGTTTGAAGTTTTTTATGTGTAGTTTCATAATAGAATCTTCTCTTATAGAGTGCTATACGAAGATCCTGACAGGAAGTTTGACGTTTTATAAATGATTAAAGTTATGATAAATAAAGTAGTTATACTATCCATTAAGCTGACCTAACGACCACGAGAGTGATATCGTCTTCGTTCGGCAACCCTTGTGACCAACTACGCCCAAGGGCTACGATATGCTCAATAATCTGAGCAGCGGAGTGGTGAACCGATTGCTGAAAACGCTCAATGATCCGTTCAAGGCTGAGTTGTTCCCGATCGGCGTTGAACAGTTCGATCATGCCATCGGTCAAGGCCAGCAGAACGTCGCCTTTTTCCCAGGAAAAGCGCTGCGAAGGAATGTCGTGCGACAACCCTGAGCCCAAAAAAAGTCCGCGTTGCTCGATGATGTGGACCCGCTGCGCCGCGGCTTGATAGTAGAGGAGGGGGGGCATTCCGGAGGCGGTGCTGACAAAGCGTGTGGGACCGATCTGCACCAAACGAAGACCCATGTACATGCCGCGGGTTTGTAAGTTCTTGATCCCTTGCGAGATAGCCTTCATCAGCTCGACGGAAGGGATCCGCCCGGCCAGCGAATGGAAGTAGCTCTTCACGGTCGCTACGACCACCCCGGCCCGAAAACCGTGGCCGGTAGCATCGCCCACCGCCAGGTACAGTTGCCCGTCAGCATCGATCTTGAAGTCGTAGTAATCGCCGCCCACTTCGTCGCAGGTGTTCATGTGCATGGCGATGTCCAGAAAATCGAGCCGGGGCGATTGCTGGGGCAACATCGAAAGTTGCAACTGGCGGGCCGCCTGCAATTCCTGTGTTTTGCGCAGGTTGTCCTGTTCCAGAAGCGTCAGGAGCCGTTCCATCTCTTTCTGCTGCTGACGAAGCTTTTTGTTGCTTTTCTGCAGGCGGTTGCGTTGCCGTTCAAGTTCCTGCTGGAGCTGATACCGCTGCAGGGCACTCTCCACCGTTTTGATAAGCTGCTCTTCCGAAATCCAGGCCTTGTTGAGGTAATCGAGCGCGCCGTGCTTCATCACCGAGGCGGCGACCGACTCGTTTCCCGAACTGGTCAGCATCACAAAGCACGCATTGTGTTTTTTACGCTGCATCAGGATCTTCAGCAGCTCTTCGCCCGTCATGTCGGGCAAACGGTAATCCAGAAAGGTACAATCCGGGTTGTGTTCGTCGTGGAGGTCCATGCCTTCGGCACCCGTAGCGGCACGCACCAAACGCACGGTACGTCCCAAAATGGTAGCATAGGTCAAATAACGACGAAAAATCAGAACGTCTTCTTCGTTGTCGTCGATGATAAGGATCGTGAGCGTCTCTTCTGTCAAGGGATCGGTAGTTAATTTGCAAAGTACGGCTGAGGCAGCTTTGCAAAGTCAAGCCAGTAGCGTTTCAACGTTTGGATTTGTTCACGGAACGTAGCCAGATCGAGCGATTTGGCCATGTACACATTGGCACCGAGCTGGTAACAGTCCTGAATGTCTTTGGGGTTGATCGACGAACTGAGCACGATCACCGGCGTAATTTTCCAGCGGGCGTTGGTTTTGAGTTCCTGAAGGAGCTGACGCCCGTCGGTGCCCGGCAGGTTCAGGTCCAGCAGAATAAGCGCGGGCGAATCGGTCGCCTGGGTGGTTTCCAGAAAATAGTGCAGGGCTTCGTCGCCGTTCGAGAAGCGCTGGATCGGGTGCGTGATCTCAGCCTTCTGAAACGTACGCTGAAGCGTGTAGAAGTCCTCTTCGCTGTCTTCGATAACGATGATGGGGTGCTTCATGGAGTGCTTACGCGGGTTGAAGTTGAAAGAAAAAAGTTGAGCCTTGGCCTGGCGACGAACGGAGCCAGATTTTGCCACCATGTCGGTCAATAATTTTTTTGACGATCGTCAGACCAGCGCCCGTACCCCCTCCGTATTGATCTCGGGCGTGTAGCCGCTTAAAAATACGAAAGATGCTTTCAAAGTGTCGTTCCGACACGCCAATTCCGTTGTCTTTTACGTAAAACGTCGGGATGCCCTCCGGCGATTCTGCCGCCAAATATCCGATTTCTACGGAAGGTTGATCGGTCTCGTTGTACTTGATGGCGTTGGTGATGAGGTTGGTAAAGACCTCACTGACCCGGATCGGATCGCAGGTGACGGTAGGAAGTGGCTGGCTGACAGTGACTTGAGCGCCATGTTCTTTGATGAATACCTGAAGAAAATCGATGCTGTCGTGCACCAGTTGATTTAAGTCGATGCTGCGAATGGAAAGCTCCAGACGCCCCACCCGCGAGAATTCCAGCAGCGAATTGATGAGCTCCTCCATCCGTTGCGACAACCGCACCAGGGTTTGTAGCTTCGAGTGGCCGTCTTCTTCGAAGCGGGTTCCGTAGTCTTCCAGTAGAAAGTTCGCGTAGTTGCGGATGCCCCGCAGCGGTTCCTTCAGGTCATGCGACGCGATGTACGCAAACGAATCGAGTTCGTCGTTGCTTTGGGCCAGCTCCCGGTTCAGACGGCTCAGGATGTCCGCTTTTAGCTTCAGTTCGCCGGAGGTCCGCAGGATGATGCCAATCACGATGTTGCGAAAGGCGGTCGCCGATTCGATTTCGTACGGCAGCCAGGGTTGGGCCTGGTGCTCGACCGATTGTTTCCAGGCCTGAAACGAGAGCCGGGGCGAGAGTCTGACCTCGCCGTTTTCCGCGACTTCGCCTTTGGTCGGTTGCCCTGCCCAGGTGACGGTTTCGAGGACTTCCGGCCGGAACCACACCAGGTAATCGCCCTGGATTTTGGAAATGGAAATAGCAAGGATGCCGCTGGCCTTCTCTTTCATAGCCAGGCCCTCGGGCCAGTCGTGCGACAAGGCATGGGTGGCGTAGACATCGGGCAGGTTCCGCCGTTGCAACCACTCGACCAGGTGCCGGATGTGGTGCTCGGCAGGCGTTTGCCCCAACGAAATGATCTGGTCTTCGAAACAGATGGCTGCGCCTTCGGCCCGGACCAGGTCCAGCAAAGTGGTTTCATCGCGGTACAATCCGTCCGTAAACACCGGCGCCTGGGTCATTTGCTGGAGCAGCTGCTTTTGTACCATCCGCGCCTTTATATGGTAGCCTCGTTCTTCTTCGGTCTGCCGTTCGGCCAGCCGGGCGGCAAAGGTGTGGCTAAACAGCTCGCATGCCTGGCGTACGTGCTGCGGGACACGGTGTGGCTTGCTATGATGGCACGCAAAAAGCCCCCACAACTTGCCGTCTTTGATGATTGACACCGACATGGAAGCCCCAACCCCCATGTTGCGCAGGTACTCGATGTGGATGGGCGACACACTGCGCAGTACCGAAAAGGTCAGGTTGAGCGGATGACCGGTCCGCGGATTTTCTGCAGGCAGAATCGCCTGAGGCGTGTAATGGATGTCGGGAATAAAACGCAGGCGGTTGCGGAGGTAAAGCGCACGGGCCTGCACCGGAATGTCGGACGCGGGGTAATGCAGGTCCAGAAAAGGCTCCAGCGCGTGGTCTTTCGCCTCGGCAATCACCCAGCCGTGGTCGTCTTCCAGAAATTTGTAGACCATTACTCGGTCGAATCCCGTCAAGTCCCGCAGGGTATCGGCCCCCCGCTGGCACAGCACCTCGACCGAAGAGGCTTCTTCCAGGTAGGTGAAAATGTTGTTGATGCGAGAAAATGGAAGCGGCTGATCCTGCGACGCTACTTCTTCCAACTCCACCACTACCAAACCTTCGCTCAGATGAACTACGGCTTCGTAAGGCGCCTCTTTGCCGATCAGGTGCAGGGTAACCAGCGTACTGCCCCGTGCTTCCTGATGTGCCTGTTCTACGAAGCGTTGCAGCGTCGCGCAGGCGCTGGATGTAAACACTTGGGCCATAGGGGCCTGTAACAGATTCTGGGCCATTCCAGGGCCATATGTATCCCAGTTCTGACTGACTTGTTGGATGGTCTGAAGCGTTGGGTCGTAGGTCAGCAGCAACCCGTGAGGCTGAATTTGACCGGGAATGTGAATGGGTTCCCGGTCACAGTTGGTCAGGTCGACCGGTGCAGAAAGGTAGTCGCTTTCTTGTAACAGATTGCGAGGGGCAGCAGGCATAGCGGATACAGCGGATTTGGAATGAAAATACAACCAGCTACGCAAGGTACATAAAAGACCTTTTGTGGTTGAATCCGCTGTATCCTGTGCGCCTTATGCCGAAATCGGCAGGGCATTGAGGGCCGGCGGTTCGCCCTGCAACACCGGCGCTACCCACCGATCTAGCCGTTCCTGCACAAACCCGTTCCGCAGGTGCGGGGGCAGCGCGTCGACCCACGTCTGGTAAGTTTTCAGCCCGACGGCCTTGGCCACGTAGGCTTCGTGCAGAAAGTTCAGGTAGCTGACGACACCGGCCAGCGACGTGTGGAACAACTTGAAGTCGATGTCGGCTTCCACAAACCGCTTGATTTCCCGGTGGTTGGCCGAAATGCGCAGCCGTCCCATCAGGTCGAATACGGTCGTGTAGCCGATGCGCCACGTAAGCTGTTGCCAGTGCTGGTAGCTGAAGCGCTTCAACACGTCCCCTTGTTTGTTGCGCAACGCCAGCACCGGATCGCTCTGGATGCGCTGACGCACGCTCTGTGCCCGTAGTCGACGCGTGGTGCGGACAAACTGTCCAATCTGGGCCTGTGCTTCAACGGCTTTGCTGGCGAGTTGCAGCCCTGGCTTGTAGTGCGACAAAGGCAGGTTGAAAATCCGGCTGTCGCTGGCGTGGCCCGCCCCATAAAAAGAGATGGCTTCGGGATAAGCTCCCTTGACCAGCAACCGACTGCTTTCGCGACGGATGAGTTCGGGATGGGTACCACTGATGCCCTGCACGCGCAAAAACGCTTGCAAACCGGCCATCACGCTGTAGTAGGCCTGCGGGAAAGTCCAATGCAGGGCGTGTTTGAGGTACTGTTCGTCGCCGAGTTCACCGGTCGAGCGCAGAGCATACTCGGTGCTCCAGCAGTAAAGCAGGTGCTTGCGGATCGCGTCTTGGTCTTCCTCCGTCAACGTTGGGCGATGGTTCAGGAAATGAACCACGTTGTACAACGCCATGGCATCGGCAGAGGACTGAATATGGTAGTTCAGGCTGAAGAAATAATTCAGAAACACCTGAGCGGGAATCGATTCCGGGGTGATCTCCTCGCGCGTTTCTTCCGCGGAAGACACCGTCATGAGTTTTCTTTCGTTCGCTTGTGCAATCATATAAAATAAACATTTCGTTGTGCGCATAAGTTTCATTTTTCCTATAAGTGCACTTGCCGTACAGGCACTTTTTAAATCCTGATTATTTGCTCTATTAGGATAATTAATGAGGATTTTAGGTTTTAACGTTGCTGCCTTATATAATTGTACTTATCTAATTTATATGTCCTTCTGAGAGCTTTCAAGACAAGAGGAGTTTCACCCTTTGCAATGGCTTTCCGTATACCTGTCCGTATGATTGTAAATCCTATTGCAACCGGCTGGGAAATTATTTTTCAGCGGGCGCACGGACTGCTCGCTGTGCAGCTGGCGCATCGCTGGCGCAAGGACCAACGCCCCGAGCGCTGGATCGAAACGCTGGCCGCCATTACCGAACACGACGACGGCCAGGAGGGATGGCACGCCCGCGCGCATCTGAACCAGGCGGGATCGCCGCTCAACTTCGCCGAGCAAGATTTTCCTGAAGAACAGGCCCGACGCATCGCGTTGGTTTCGCGCTACAAATCACGCTGGACCGCGCTGCTTATCTCGCACCACCTGTCGTTTCTCTACGAGCGTTTCCGGGGGCAACACGCCACGATCGATGCCTTTCTGGATGAACAGCAGCAGCACCAGATCCAGTGGCGTAAAGAACTGGGGTACACCAAGAAAGAGGTCGAGGCGGCGTACCGTCTGCTGCGTTGGTGCGACCAGTGTTCGCTGATTTTAGGACAGCAGCAGCTTCCGCCCGGCGAACGGGCGTTAGAGGTAGAGGAGGGACCCGACCGCACGCACCATTTTATCCGGCAGCGGGCCGACCAGTCTGTGGTGGTGGAACCGTGGCCTTTCGAAGAAGATGACTTTTGGGTGGAGATTGAAACGCGCGCGTTGCACCAACTGACGTTCGCCGATGATCAGGCGTTGATGCAGGCGCTGCACGAAGCTCCGGTCACGCTGCGGCGGTGGCAGTTCAAAAAATAGCCCGCTCTCGCAGGGGTAAGCAAGAGCGGGCGAAGCAGAACGGGAGTTACTCAGGAGTTGCTGCCTTGCAACAGAGGATTAGGGGTGCTACTGAGGGTTCGGGGAGCCGTGGCACCATTGCCAAACCGGTAGACTTCGTCGTATTCTTCAAACAACTGGTGAATGTCTATTTCCAGGTCTTTGATGCGTCCGTCGCGCAAGTCGTACACCCAGCCGTGAATGTGCAGATCGGCGTTTTCGGCCCAGGCCCGTTGCACGAACGAGGTTTTGTGCAGATTATAGACCTGTTCGATCACGTTTAGTTCGACCAGGCGCTTGAACCGATCGTTCTGGTTGAGGTGCGTCAATTCGGTGCGGTGCAGTCGGTGCACGTCCTTGATGTTCATCAGCCATTTGTTGATCATCCCGAGGTCTTTGTCTTCCATCGCGGCTTGCACGCCCCCGCAGCCGTAGTGGCCGCAGACGATGATGTGCTTGACCTTGAGTACTTCTACGGCATATTGCAAGACCGACATCAGGTTCAGATCGGTGTGTACCACCAGGTTGGCGACGTTCCGGTGCACGAACATATCGCCCGGCGAAGTCCCTGTGATTTCGGTAGCGGGCACCCGGCTGTCCGAACAGCCAATCCACAGGAACTTAGGCTGTTGTCCTAACGCCAGCTTTTCGAAATACTGCGGATCGAGGCTGAGCTTTTCGGTCACCCACTGGCGGTTGTTCTCGAACAACTTGCGGTACGCTTCAAAGTCGGCCCCTGAGGTAGGCGTCGGAAGCGGTAGGGGTTCGTCGAGTTCCTGACTGATCAGTTTTTCTTTGCCGACGAACTGGAGCTGAATGTTCTTGGAGCGTGCCGTTTCCTTAAAATCCTCGATCGTTTCCAGAATGTCGTGATCCATGTACATGGTATGGCTGGCGTCGATTTCCACGAAGCTGTTTTCGGGCAGATCGTCCAGAATGTGGACCAGACTGGCTTTGTTGAGGAACGAAACGTGTTCGCTCAGGTTGATTTTGATCTTTTCGCCGCTCGATTGTTTCTCTTTGTGGAAGAAGTACGTGGTGCGGTAGTTGGCCCGCAACACAAAGAACAAGCCGACCGCCAGGCCGATGCAGATGCCGATCAGCAGATCAGTAAACAGAATGGCCAGAATCGTCACCACAAACGGAATGAACTGGCTAAGGCCGGTCTGATACATTTGCCGGAAGATGCTGATTTTGGCGAGTTTGTAGCCAATGAAGAGCAGGATAGCGGCCAGGGCTGCGAGCGGGATGCGGTTGAGCCAACCCGGAATGGTAATGACGCAGACCAACAGCAGAATGCCGTGGATCACGGCCGACATGCGGCTACGCGCGCCGGAGTTTACGTTGGCCGAACTGCGGACGATCACCGACGTAACGGGCAGCCCGCCAATGAGGCCGGACACAAAATTGCCGACCCCTTGGGCTTTTAGCTCGCGGTTGGGCGGCGAGTTGCGCTTGAGGGGATCGAGCCGGTCGGTGGCCTCCAGGTTCAGTAGCGTTTCCAGACTGGCGACGATGGCGATGGTGAGGGCCGAGATGTAGACTTGTACGTTGCCGATTTGCGAGAAATCAGGCATGGTAAAAAGACTCAATACTTCCTGTGCATTATTGGCCTTGGGCAGGCTCACCAGGTGGTTGCCCGACAAGACCCAACCCGGACTGACCATTTCGTACAGCAGGTTGATGAGTACGCCCGCAATAACGGCCACCAGCGAACCCGGCAACAGACTACCCAGGGCGCTTTTTTTGATGAGCGGCCGTTCCCACAAAACCAGGATGGCCATGGCAAGGGCAGCGATGAGGAGCGCCCCCAGGCTGGGATTGAGAAACGCGTTGATAATCTCTGTAAACGTATTTTCACCATCCATCTGACTGAACACAAAGTCGCCTTCGGCGTCGGCATCGTAGCCCAGGGCATGCGGAATTTGTTTCAAGATGAGCGTAATCCCGATGGCGGCCAACAGCCCTTTGATGACGGAATTCGGGAAGAAGTGGCCGATGACACCGGCTTTTAGGTAGCCCAAACCGACCTGCATGAGGCCAGCCAGCATGGTGGCGAGCAGAAAGGATTCGAACGTGCCCAGTTTCTCGATGGCGCTGAACACAATGACGGTCAGGCCGGCTGCGGGGCCACTCACGCTGAGTTGCGAGCCGCTCAGAGAGCCAATGACGATACCACCGACGATGCCAGCGATAATGCCCGAAAAGAGCGGTGCGCCCGAAGCCAGCGCAATGCCCAGGCAGAGCGGAATGGCGACCAGAAAGACAACCAATCCCGATTTAAAATCATATTTAAGGTTCTCGCGCCACGACGAAGAACTGCGTGCGGTGGGTTTCATATAGAGACAATGAGGTGAAGAAGAAAGTAGAAGATAGGTGCCGTTGTGACGCTGCCAGAGCGTACAATGCGCCACAATACCAGTAAACTATGGGTAACTCGTGCTGAGATCAGCCGCGCTCAGGGGGTGGCGTGGCGTGCGGTGTTTCCGCTTGCAGAAGCGTGGAAGGACGGGAGTCGCCGTAGCAGATCGGCAACAAACTATGAGGAATGCACTGGAATGTAAAAAGCTGTGTCAGAAGCCGGTCGTTGAGTTCTTTCTGCGGCTGTTCTTCCACGTCTTTTTCGGTACTGTCGGTGGAAGCATCTTCGGTACCGTCGTAATCTTCGGTGGCCAGCGTGATGCACTTGGCCTGCCGGAGCAAATGCTGCCAGTGTTGCGGAACTATGCCCAGCATCAGCGCAACCAACACTACACAGAGTAGGGTCCGCTGCAACGTGGTGAGCGGCAGGTGTGGTGCAACCGATGATGGTTTGGTGGCCAAGGTCGTAAAAAATGGTAAGGTGTGCTCAATATAAAAACTTTTTGCATTTGTGCTACGCCTAGATTTTACTTAGCCTAGGGCCTTGATTTGATTTACCTCTTTTGTTTTATAATTTATATTATGATAAATAAAGTTAACTAGAATCCCCTTTCTTGTGCTCTATCATGAAAAAAGCGACTTCCTATGACAGGAAGTCGCTTTTGATAAGTCGCGATGGCAAACACGTTGGTGTGTGTCGCTTACTGCGAAAGTTTTTGGAATTCAGCGTCCATCTTGTCGGCTTTCTCTTTCATGCCGAGCTGTGCATAGACGGTACGCATCGAGCCGAGCAAGCTAGGATCGTCAGATTTCAGTGCGTATGCTTTCTCGAACGGCTCAACGGCCATCTTGAAATATTCTTTCGCCTGATCTTCGTATTTCTTGCCTTCCTTGCGGTACGTGGCCAGATCCATTTCGTTGGTTTTCTTCAGGATCTCCGCCGCGCTGTTGTAATACACCGCACCCAAGTTAAAGGCGGCATCGTAGTTCGACGGATCAGATTCCAGTGCGCTCTTGTAGCTAGAGATGGCCTTCTCACGCAGTTCTTTCTTCTTGTCGTCCGAAGTACCTTCAGCGCTGGCTTCCTGATCATACAGTGCTGCCAGGTTAAAGTGCAGTGCCGAATTGCTGGGGTCGGCTTTGATGGCATCTTCCAGTTTGGTACGTGCTTCTGCAGTTCTGCCTGTTTTGAAGTACAGGTTCAGCTCTTCGAGCATAAAGTTCTTATCGTCAGGATACTGCGCACGGGCTTGCTGAACGTACTCCAGCGCCTTGTCGTTATCGTCGCGCTGCTGTGCGTAATACAGCAACCGCTGGTAAACGTCAGGCTTGTTGTAGTCCATTTCCAGCAGCTTGTTGTAGTAGCTTTCAGCCAGATCGAAGTCTTCTTTGGTTTCAGCAAACGCCGCTGCGTAAATCACCGCCGTGGTGTCTTCCGGCTTGATTTCCATGGCCTTCTGGCTCATGTTCAGGGCCGTTGCGTAATCTTTGTTGTTGTAGAATTCGAACGCCTGGTTCAGCAGATTTCCCCAGAGGTTCTGCAATCCTTCCTCGGCCTGTTGGGCGTAGCTGCCACCTTCTTTGTCCAGTTCAATGGCTTTGCGATACGAATCATACGCCACCAGGCCCGCGCTGTCGCCGCCCAGCTGCTTGTAGTTTTCAAGCGGGTTCACCATCAGGTCTGCATAGATGTTGCCGCGCGTTACCCACGTTTTGGCTTTTTCCATCGACTTGGGGTGCGCTGCCGCCTGATCGATCTTCTCTTTCGCTTTATCCAGCAGGCCATCGTTTTGATAAAAGATGGCGTTGGTCACTGCCGAATTCTGTGCTATAGCCATGTTTCCCGCCAGGAAGAAACATAGAATCATCACTTTTTTCATAGGTCAAATTGGATTGGATTGTTCTAATTAATTATCGTTGGGGGCCTCTGATCCGTTGGTGTCGGGTTCTACCTCGGCATCGGGTCCGATATCGGTTTCGTCAGAAGGCTCCTTTTCTATCTTTTCTACGGACGAAATCTGATCGTTATCCGCGAGGCGAATCAACCGGACACCTTGCGTAGCACGACCGATCACCCGTACATCGGAAACCGCCATGCGGATCAGAATGCCCGACCGGTTGATGATCATCAACTCGTCTTCTTCGTTCACGTTTTTGATCGCGACCAGCGCCCCCGTTTTCTCGGTGGTATTCAGGGTTTTGACGCCTTTGGTCCCCCGGTTGGTGATGCGGTACTCGTCGATTGGCGAACGCTTGCCGTAGCCCTTTTCAGACACCACCAGCAATTGTCCTTTGCTCTGGTCGGCAAAGCAGACCATCCCGATCACCACATCGTCTTCGCCTTCCAGGTTGATGCCGCGCACGCCCGCTGCCGTACGGCCCATCGGACGGACCTGTTCTTCGTGGAAACGGACGGCGCGCCCCGAGCGTTTCGCAATGACGATCTCGCTGTTGCCGTCGGTGAGCTGCACATTGAGCAGACGGTCGCCCGGATTGATCGTGATGGCGATGATGCCCGCCTGGCGGGGCCGTGAGTAAGCTTCGAGCGAAGTCTTCTTGATTGTGCCCTGTTCGGTGCACATAATCAAGTAGTTGTTGTTGATGTAGTCGTCGTCGTTCAGGTTCTTGACGTTGATCACCGCCCGGATGTTGTCTTCGCGTTCGATGTTGATCAGGTTCTGAATGGCGCGTCCCTGAGCGGTTTTACTTCCCTCCGGAATCTCGTACACTTTCAGCCAGAACACTTTCCCCAGTTCGGTGAAGATCAGCAGGTAGTTGTGGTTGGACGCCACAAACAGGTGTTCGGTAAAGTCGTCGGTCTTGGTACCCGTAGCGCGCGAGCCGACCCCTCCCCGCCCCTGTGTGCGGTATTCGGTCAGCGGCGTCCGCTTCATGTACCCGTTGTGCGAAATCGTAATCACCATGTCCTCGTCGGGAATCATGTCTTCCATGGTGATTTCGTCGGAAGCATGGACGATCTGCGTGCGGCGGGCATCGCCGTAGCGCTCTTTCAGTTCGCTCAGCTCTTCCTTGATGATGTTCATCCGCAACCCTTCGTCGTTCAGGATGCTGTTGAGGTAATCGATCTGCGCTTTAACTTCCTGGTACTCGTTCTGGATTTTGTCGCGTTCCAGGCCGGTCAGGCGTTGCAGTCGCATGTCGAGAATGGCGCGTGCCTGGATTTCGGTCAGGCCGAAGCGATCGATCAGGCCATTACGCGCCGTTTCCGGATCGCGTGATTCGCGAATCAAAGCGATAACTTCGTCCAGGTGATCCAGGGCGATGAGCAGCCCTTCCAGGATGTGCGCCCGTTTCTCGGCTTCGCGCAGTTCGTAACGCGTGCGCCGTACCACCACCTCGTGCCGGTGATCCACAAAATAGCGGATCTGGTCTTTGAGGTTCAGCGTCACGGGACGCCCCTTCACCAACGCTACGTTGTTGACCCCGAACGACGATTGCAGGGCCGAGTATTTGTACAGGTTGTTAAGAACCACATTCGGAATGGCATCGCGCCGCAGGTCGAACACCACCCGGAGTCCGTCGCGGTCCGATTCGTCGCGCAAGCCGGTGATGCCCTCGATGCGCTTCTCGTTGATCATCTGCGCGATCTTCTCGATCATGGTAGCTTTGTTCACCATGTACGGGATGTCGGTG
Organism: Catalinimonas alkaloidigena; assembly: GCF_900100765.1. Classification (NCBI taxonomy): domain Bacteria; kingdom Pseudomonadati; phylum Bacteroidota; class Cytophagia; order Cytophagales; family Catalimonadaceae; genus Catalinimonas; species Catalinimonas alkaloidigena. The sequence continues at coordinate 98,786 of NZ_FNFO01000006.1, forward strand.
AAGACAATCCGCTCGCGGCCGTCTTTTGTGGTTTCGAACGTGGCATTGGCCCGAATCACCACGCGTCCCCGTCCGGTTTCGAACGCCGAACGTACGCCCTGGGTACCGTAGATGGTCCCTCCGGTCGGGAAGTCAGGCGCCGTGATGTGCTGCATCAACTCCGCAATGGTAATTTCCCGGTTGTCGATGTAAGCCACAATGCCGTCCACCACTTCCGTAAGGTTGTGGGGCGGCATGTTGGTCGCCATTCCGACGGCAATCCCCGACGACCCGTTCACCAACAGGTTGGGCAAGCGGCCCGGCAACACGACCGGCTCTTGCAGGGAGTCGTCGAAGTTGGGTTGAAAATCAACCGTTTCTTTATGAATATCGGCCAGCAGCTCGTCGGCAATGCGCTTCAGACGGGCTTCCGTATAACGCATAGCGGCGGCAGAGTCGCCGTCGAGCGAACCGAAGTTGCCCTGTCCGTCGACCAGCGGGTACCGCAACGACCACTCCTGGGCCATGCGGACCATGGTGTCGTACACCGAGGAATCGCCGTGCGGGTGGTATTTCCCCAGCACTTCCCCGACGATACGGGCCGATTTTTTGTAAGGTTTGTTGTATGCGACACCCAGTTCGTACATACCGTACAGCACGCGCCGATGCACGGGCTTGAGACCGTCTCGTACGTCGGGCAACGCACGCGACACAATCACCGACATGGAATAGTCGATGTATGCACCGCGCATTTCATCCTCAATGTTAATGGGGATGATGTTCTGATCTTCAGTCATGATATATAATCTTGCTCAGAGCGCAAATATAGGAGGTTCCGTTATCGGTCGCGTGGTCCACGATCGTGTTTAATCTTTGAGTGCCCTTGCCCCACTTTTGGATTTTGGTTAGGATGCCACCAGGGCATTCCGCGAAAAGGCTCGCCATTGTGCGTATGAATCATGCGTGTTTCACAAGAAGCAATTTTGCATCGGGGGGGCGAAAAAGTGACCCAACACCCCGATAAGGAAGCTAGCACAACGAGTAATCCTCCACGCCAAATCAGACGATGTAATAACCTCAATAATTTGTACTTTAAACGTAAAGATAGGTAACCGAAGCAAAACATAAAAACCTCACCAAAGGGTTCACTCCAGTTTGCAAAAAAAGCCTTATCAGACAAACGATAAGGCTTTCATTATCAAAGTATTGCTACGGTTCAGAGGCTGTTAATTATTTTGAGCTGCTCTTTCAGCGCACGAAGCTTTTCTTGTGCGCCCTCGATGCGCGACCCAAAATCGTCACGTAATTTATCAGCGGTTTTCGAATTGGCAAAGAACTCCAGGTTGTTCTTCCAAAGGCTGATATCGTTCTCCAGAGCCGTTATTTTGCGACGAATTTCCGACTCCTGACGGCTGAGGCGTTGCTGAGCTCCGGGGCTGTTGCGGATGCCGGCGACCTGAATTTCGAGCAGGACGCGGGACTTCTCATCCTCATCAATCAAGTTGGATTTTTCTACGCTGTGCTGCACCGCTTCCGTATACTTCTGCTGGACGCGCGAGATGTCTTTGCGGGGCACGTAGCCGATGTCGGAAAACTGCGCTTGCAATTCCAGAAGCTGCTCTACCGTCGCGTCGCCCTGCTGAGCATGGGCTTCGAGTTGAGCGATAATGGCTTCCTTCTGTTGTAAGTTGGTGACAAACTCCTGATCGACTTCGTTGTAGTGCGCGCGCCGCCGCTGGAAGAAGTGATCGACCGCGTGCTTGAAGCGCTTGTAGACGTCTTTCCGGTATTTGTGCGGCACGTGCCCAATGGTGCGCCACTGAGACTGCATCTCCTTCATTTCTTCGGCGGCAGCCTTCCAATCGTCGCTTTCCTGGAGCGCTTCCGCCCGCTCGATCAGCGCCATTTTTTGTTGAAGATTTTCTTCACGTTCGCCTTCTAACCGCTTGAAGAACAGGTTTTTGTGGTGAAAGAATTGCTTGAAGGCCTGCCAGAACTCGTGCGAAACTTCGCGGGCCTGGCTGCGGGGCATACCGCCGATCTGTTTCCACTCTTCCTGTAGCTTGAGCAACTCTTGCGATTTCTCATTCCAGTCGTCGATGCGGTCCGAATCGAATTCGGTATAAGGCTTGACCTTCTCTACCAATTGAAGTTTGGCTTCCAGATTTTCCTGAAACTGTTGCTTCAGGCCATCGACGTACGCCCGGCGGCGGTCGTGAATCTGATCGGAAACGGCTTTGAAACGGTTCCAGAGCTCTTCCTGTTCTTCGCGCGGTACCGGGCCAATGGCCTTGAACTCTTCGTGCAGTTCGTTCAGCTCGCGGATGGCGTCGTTCACCGAACTTACGTCCAACAGTTGCTGCGCGCGCTCGACCAGCTCGTTTTTCGCTTCCAGGTTTTTGCGCCGGTCCAGCTCCTTCAGCTCGAAGTAAATACTTCTGTTGTTATAGAAGCGATCCAGCAACGCATGGTAACGGGCATACAGGTCGGCTGCGGCAATGCCGGGCACGGGCCCCACTTCGCGCCATTCGTCCTGAATGGCCTTCAGACTCGAGAGCGAGGTGTTGTTTTCTTCGCTGTCGACAAATTCGCGCAGGCGCTCCAACAGGGCGCTTTTACGCTCCAGGTTCGATTCTTTCTTCTGTTCCTGTTCGCGTGCCTGTCGCCGCCGCTGCTCGCGGAACTGATGATACAGTGTGTTGAAGCGTTGGGTGTGGTCGTCTTCGCGAAAATCGAAGTCGCCCTCGTCGCCCCCGTCCGCCGTAAACTGCTCCAGAGCTTCGCGGCGCTCTTCGGCGTATACATCCTGAAACGCATGGTGAATGTCGCGCGCCATGGCGTTGGCATGGGGCTGCTCCGGTTCTTTAACAAGCGCTTCCAGGGCTGCGACCAGTTCGGCTTTCGAGTAGTGGCTGTAATCGTGGTGGTGGTGCTCGTCGTGATGTTCTTCCTCGTGTTCCGACTCATCCGCCGAGTCGTGTCCCGAGGCGGTAGTCGCTTCAGGTGTAGAGGTGGTTTGGGCCGCAGGCGTTGCAGGAGCCGCGGGTTGTTCTGGGTTCGGTGGCGTGTTGGCGGAGTGCGCGTCTGCGGTAGGTTCTTCCATCTCTTCTACGGTCTGGTGCTCGTTAATACCATTCGCAGCCATCTTGTCTTCCTCTTTCATGGTGTAGTGGTCTGGTGGTCGTGGTGGTGAAAAGTAAAAATACAACTTTAAGGGAATCAGTTCAAACGTGGGTCACGCGGGTAATTGGAAAGGGCCCTGAACTTTCCGCCCATGTTGCGCAGAATTTGTTGCCACAGCTTTTCCGGTGGGTCCAGAAAGGCGTCGGAAGCCTGGGCGGGTGTGGTGATCCACGACTCTTCCGCCAGTTCGCGCTCCAGTTGCCCGCTGCCCCAACCCGAATACCCCACAAAGAAACGTATGTTGTGGGAATCCAGCCGTTGTAGCACCAGCAGTTCTTTGATCTGTTCGAAATCGCCACCCCAAAACAGGCCTGGCACTACTTCGATGCTGCCTTCAATTTCGTTGCCGTACGCGTGCAGAAAGTGGAGCGTGTTAGGCTCCACCGGGCCACCCACAAACAACGGATGCTCGTTGGTACCGAGCAACGGTGCGTCTTCTTCTAAAGCATCGTATAGGTTTACCTCCGTAGGTCGGTTGAGGATCAATCCGAACGCCCCCATCGAACTGTGTTCGCAGATCAGCACTACGCTGCGTTCAAAGTTGGGATCCGGCAGGAAAGGTTCTGAGATCAGGAAATGTCCCTGAAGGCTCTCGGATTTATCGTTTTCCATGGGCGAGAAGAGAAAATGCGGGCGAAACCATCGCCTCTACGTAAATGTATATAAATTCGGGCAACTGCAAGAAGCCCCTAATTTTATCGATTAATGCGTGAATATGAACCGAGACGGAATTGCATCACTGCGAAATAGTTACGAAAAAAGCACTCTGGAACGCGCTGATTTACAGGCGGATCCAGTTAAAATGTTCGAGCAATGGCTGAGCCAGGCGGTCGCCGCCCAGGTGCTGGAACCCAATGCGATGACGCTGGCTACCGTGACGCCGGAAGGCACACCCGATGCGCGGATCGTTCTGCTGAAGGGCATCGATCCGCACGAGGGTTTCGTCTTCTACACCAATTACGAAAGCCGCAAAGGACAGGAACTGACCCACTTACCCAAAGCCTGTCTGGTCTTTTTCTGGCCTCAGTTGGAGCGGCAGGTACGGGTGGAAGGCACGGTAGCGAAGGTGCCGGACGCCATGTCGGATGCCTATTTCGCCAGTCGCCCGCTCGAAAGCCGCATCGGTGCGTGGGCCTCTCCCCAAAGCCGGGCGATTCCCGATCGCGATGTGCTGGAGCAACGGCGGCAGGAAGCCGAAGCGCGTGTGAGCAACGGTACGCTGCCGCGGCCGGCGCACTGGGGAGGCTACGGCCTGCAGCCCCACCGGATTGAATTCTGGCAGGGACGCGTCGGACGACTGCACGATCGTTTTGTCTATACGCGGCAGGCGACCGACGACTGGATGATAGAGCGGCTGGCGCCCTAAGGACTTAAATCAGGTGGAATAAGTTGCTGACGCCCAGGTACCGCTCTTTGGTGAAGCCTTCGCCGTACGTAACCCCAATGGCGTGGCCGAACTCGCGTGCACGCGCCTCAATAAACGGAAAGAAATCTGCGGTCGAAATGTGTGTGATCGGTTCGTTGCTGCTCGGATCATGGAACTGGCTGGCATACGCGCGCAAACACTCCATTTTCCGGTCCCAGAACGGGGTGACGTCCATCACGAAATCGGGCACGATGTGCCGATCCTGAATGAAGTGGTAGACGGCAGTGGGCCGCCAGGGTGCTTGCTTGCGGCCGCGACTCTCGGTCTCGACACGGCGAAGGCCTGAAACAAAGCACGCATCGCTCACCAGTTCGGCCCCGCGGCCGTGGTCCGGGTGCCGGTCGTGTACGGCGTTGGTCAGCACGATGTCGGGCTGGTATTCGCGAATGGCCCGCGCCAGGGCGCGCTGGTGGGCTTCATCGTTCCGGAAAAAGCCGTCGGCAAAGCAGAGATTTTCCCGCACCTGAATGCCCATCAGGCGGGCCGCTTCGGCGGCTTCCCGCTCCCGCAGGTCGGGTGTGCCCCGTGTGCCCAGTTCGCCCCGGGTCAGATCGATGATTCCGACTTTGTAGCCCTGTTGCACATGGGCCAGAATGGTACCTCCGCAACACAGCTCAGCATCGTCTGGGTGGGCGGCTATCACAAGAATGTCTAATTTCATGGTATGTAGTCTTTACCGCACCCGTATGCGCTGGCCAATCCGTAAGATGGTCCGCGGCGTGATGCGGTTCAGTCGGCAGAGCGTGCGTACGGACGTGCCGTACTTGTGTGCAATGCCCGACAGGGTGTCGCCGGAGCGCACCCGATGGTACGCCAGTTTACGCACCTCTTTCAGGTACGAGAACTGGTTGTTCGTGATTTGAAATTGATTGTATAGCAGCTGCCGGTTCGAAAAGTCGTACAACTGCTCCGGATTGATGGCGTTTCCCTGATAGCGCACTTCGTAATGCAGGTGCGGACCGGAACTACGCCCCGTGCTGCCGCCCAGACCGAGCGTTTCCCCGGCTTTGACCAAATCCCCTACTTTCACGAGGATTTTACTCATGTGACCGTAGAGGGTTTCCAGCCCGTTGTAGTGCCGCACCAGTACGTAATAGCCATACCCGCGCGGGTCGTAGCTACGGATGCGCACAATGCCGTCGAACGCCGCGACGACCGTGTCGCCCGTCGAGAGCTTCAGGTCCGAGCCGTAATGCCAGCGGTACCCGCGCATGCCGAAGCCCGACGTTACGTAGGTGGTATCCCGAATCATGGGCATGGCCCACAGCCGACTGGTCGTGGTGTCGATCAACTCAATATCGACCGTATCCCGGAACTTGGTCGCATCAATGTCGTACGGATTGATCCGGCGTGAGTCCCACACGGAGTAATACTCCGTCAAGGTTACCCACACGCTGTCGATTTGCAATTCTTCTGAGATCTCGACCATGCCCGTATAACCCTCGTCGATGGTGGAGGTATCCTCACTGACGATCGAGAGTTCACGTTGCAGTTCCTCAGAAGCTTCACCAGCATCATCCAACTCCTCTTCCACCACCTCAGTGGTATCTCCGATTTCTGCAATGGAATCGGGAAGTGTGTAGGTCTTGATGGGGGGCGCTTTTACATCACGAAAATCGCGAGGTCGGTTTTGCGCCCAACTGCCGGTGGTAACCAATAGGAGAATAATTACCAACCAACGCATCCGCTATACCAGCTCTTTAGCTACGAGGAAACGTTCTGCGTCGAGGGCAGCCATGCACCCGGTGCCTGCGGCCGTTACGGCCTGCCGGTACACGTGGTCTTGCACATCGCCACAAGCAAAAACGCCTTCCACGTTGGTAAGCGTCGTTCCTTTTACGGTTTTCAGGTACCCGTTTTCGTCCATATCGAGCTTGCCCACGAAAAGTTCCGTGTTGGGCTTATGGCCGATGGCCACAAAGAAGCCGGTGATGTCCAACGTGCTTTCGTGTCCCGTCTGGTTGTTGATGATCCGGGCGCCGGTCACCTCATGGTCGCCCAGTACTTCGAGCGTTTCGGTGTTGTAGAAAATTTCGATGTTGGGCATACGCTTCACACGCTCCTGCATGATGCGGGAGGCACGCATTTCGTCGCGTCGGACCAGCATGTACACTTTGCGGCAGAGTTTCGCCAGGTACGAGGCCTCTTCGCAGGCGGTGTCGCCCGCACCGACAATGGCTACGTCCTGTCCCCGGAAGAAAAAGCCGTCGCAGACCGCACAGGCAGAAACACCCCGGCCGTTCAGCCGCTCTTCGGACGAAAGTCCCAGCCACTTGGCAGAAGCACCGGTCGAAACGATGACTGTATCGGCTGTCAGCGTATACTGATCGTCGATGGTCACCCGATGCACCGGACCCGAAAAATCAACGGCTGTCGCCATGCCGGTGCGTACATCCGTACCGAAGCGTTCGGCCTGCTTCTGGAAGTCCATCATCATCTGCGGACCTTGTATGCCTTCCGGGTAACCCGGATAGTTTTCTACGTCGTTGGTAATGGTCAATTGTCCTCCGGGTTGAGCGCCCTGGTAAAGGACGGGTTTCAGACCGGCGCGGGCTGCATAGATCGCGGCCGTATAGCCTGCTGGTCCGGACCCTAATATTAAACACTGAAGGTGTTCTTGTGTCATAAAATCGCGTAATTAAGAGGCAAAAATACAAACAACATTGGTTTCTAAAACAGTTCATACCGAATGCCGGTTCGTTTACGGCCTGCGCTGGCTAGAAACGCCTTTCAAAAGCGAAAGGCCCTGAAGCACATGTGCTCCAAGGCCTTTATAACGGAAAATCACCGAAATATTTTATCCCAGGTACGGCTTCAGGGCTTTGCTACGCGACGTGTGCCGCAAGCGCCGGATGGCCTTTTCCTTAATTTGTCGAACCCGTTCGCGGGTTAGGTTGAATTTCTCCCCGATTTCCTCTAACGTCATGGCATGGCCGCCGTTAAGACCGAAATAGAGCGCAATCACGTCCGATTCGCGGGTGGTGAGGGTCGCCAGTGCGCGTTGCACTTCGCGACGCAGAGAATCGTTGATCAGCTCGTAGTCAGGTGTGGCTTCGCTGTCGTTTTCCAGAACATCAAGCAGGCTGTTTTCCTCCCCTTGTACAAAGGGGGCGTCCATCGAAACATGACGGCCCGAGATCTTCAGCGTGTCGACAATTTCAGAAGTGGTGACTTCCAAAACTTCGGCCAGTTCTTCGGGTGAAGGTTCACGTTCGAATTTTTGTTCCAATTCCGAAAAGGTTTTGGAGATCTTGTTGAGCGAGCCAACGCGGTTAAGAGGGAGACGAACGATCCGTGATTGTTCGGCCAGAGCTTGCAGGATGGACTGCCGTATCCACCAGACGGCGTAGGAGATAAACTTGAAGCCTCGGGTTTCGTCAAAACGCTGTGCTGCTTTGATCAGCCCCAGGTTGCCTTCGTTAATCAAGTCTCCTAACGACAAACCTTGGTTTTGGTACTGTTTGGCCACGGAAACCACAAAGCGCAAGTTCGCTTTGGTTAGTTTTTCCAGGGCCCGCTGGTCACCTTCCCGAATACGTTTGGCTAGCTCCACTTCTTCATCAGGCGTAAGCAGGTCTACTTTTCCAATCTCCTGCAGATACTTGTCGAGCGATTGACTCTCTCGGTTAGTTATCTGCTTACTGATTTTGAGCTGTCTCATGCTGAGTTAAGGGGATGTAAAGTGGGGCAATACAAAGAGAGGTTATCTTATGGTTGTAACAGGTTGAACCTGAACGAGTATGACCAAAGTTCCCTAAACTGCGGAGATAAAACAAATCCGCACCAAAACACAAGTAGGGGTTTCGGTGCGGATTCAGAAAAGAGCTTGTAAGTCAAGCTCCTAATTTGCAGAATTTTCTACGGATTACTCACGTGGCTTGTGGCCCTGCGGCTTTCCGTTGCTTTTGGGCTGACCCTCAGGCCTTTCCAGCAGCGCTTTGCGTGAGAGGCGGAACTTGCCGGTCTTTTTGTCGATTTCGATCAATTTAACCTTTACTTCCTCGCCTACCTTGAAGACGTTGTCCATGCTTTCCAGACGTTTCCAGTCAATTTCTGAGATGTGCAACAACCCGTCCCGATTTGGCATAAATTCTACGAATGCGCCAAACGGCATAATCGATTTAACGATACCGTCATACACTTCGCCGACCACCGGTGTGGCAGCAATACGGCGTACCCAATTGACCGCTTTGTCCATCGCTTCCTGGTCTACCGCAAAGATGTTGACCAACCCGGCGTTGTCCACCTCTTCGATCACGATGGTGGTTCCGGTTTCGCGCTGGATCTCCTGAACAACTTTTCCGCCCGGGCCAATCACGGCGCCGATCAGTTCTTTGTCGATGCGGAGTGTGAACGAACGCGGTGCGTGCGGCTTCACTTCGCTGCGAGGCTCGCTCAGGGTTTTCTTCATTTCGGCCAGGATGTGCGCCCGACCACGCCGAGCCTGTTCCAAGGCTTCGCTCAATACTTCGTACGGCAAGCCGTCTACTTTCAGGTCCATCTGGCAGGCCGTCAGTCCTTTTTCGGTGCCGGTGACTTTGAAGTCCATATCACCGAGGTGATCTTCGTCGCCCAAAATGTCGGAAAGCACCGCGTATTTGCCCTCTTTGTTCATAATGAGGCCCATAGCAATGCCCGAAACGCCGCTCTTGATCGGCAGTCCGGCATCCATCAGCGCCAGCGAGCCCGCACAAACAGTCGCCATCGACGACGAACCATTGGACTCCAGAATGTCGGAAACCACACGCACGGTGTATGGATTTTCGTCGTCGGTCGGCATCACTTTCTTCAGAGCCCGGTACGCCAGGTTGCCGTGACCCACTTCGCGCCGGCCTGGACCGCGGTTAGGGCGCACTTCGCCGGTCGAGAAGGCCGGGAAGTTGTAATGCAGATAGAACTTGTTGTAGCCCTGGTGCAGCGGGCTGTCGATCATCAGTTCATCGAGCTTGGTGCCGAGGGTGACGCTGGTCAGCGACTGGGTTTCGCCCCGGGTAAAGATCGACGAGCCGTGGGCTGACGGCAGGTAATCGACGGCGGTCCAGATGGGCCGTACTTCGTCGAGCTGACGTCCGTCCAGACGATGACGCTCCGTCAACACCATGTTGCGCACGGCTTCTTTCTGGATGTCGTGGAAATATTTTTTTACCAGCGACAGGTCTTCCTCGTGGTCTTCGGGCAGGGCGTCGATGTATTCGGCCTGAATGGCTTTGAATGCTTCTGAGCGCTCTGACTTGTTAGCGATGCCCCGCTTGGCAACTTCGTACATGCGTTCGTAGTACGTCTGGTGCAGCCGCTCCTTCAGTGCCAGGTCGTGGGTTTCGTGCGAGTACTCACGCTTCTGGGTGGTGCCGGCTTCTTCCGCAAGCTCTACGAGGGCAGCGCACTGCTGCTGAATGGCTTTGTGAGCAAACTTGATGGCCTCGACCATTTCGGCTTCGCTGACTTCGCTCATCTCCCCTTCTACCATCATGATGTCTTTCGCATTCCCGGCGACAATCAGGTCGAGCGTAGCTTCTTTGGCAGACTTGGTGGAGGGATTGATGACCAGTTCACCGTCGATTTTGGCGACGCGCACTTCCGAAACCGGACCGTTGAACGGAATATCCGATACAGCCAGCGCCGCAGAGGCCGCCAGACACGCCAGGGCATCGGGCATAGCGTCGGCATCGGCCGAAATCATGAAGATGTTGACTTGTGTGTCGGCGTGGTAATCGTCCGGGAAAAGCGGTCGCAGTGCCCGGTCAACCAGACGAGAGATCAGAATTTCGTGCTCAGACAGGCGTCCTTCCCGTTTGAAGAAGCTTCCGGGGATGCGGCCGGCCGAAGCAAATTTCTCCTGATAGTCGACGGATAAGGGCAGAAAATCGGCACCCTCGCGGGCTTCCTGCGTGGCGACCACGGTGGCCAGTAACATGGTGTTGCCCATGCGCACCACAACGGAGCCGTCGGCTTGGCGGGCCAGGCGTCCGGTTTCGATGGTGATGGTCCGGCCGTCCTGTAGGGTGATGGTTTTATTTATAATAGGTTTAGACATGTAATCGGAGGTAATGAATAAAGTAAGAAAAGATTAGGTAGGGTGAATCCGATGGCGTAGCAACGGTCGTGGAAGGAGACGAAAAAAGGGAATCCTCCTGTAGAATTCCCTTTCTAAAAACTTCAGGCTTACTTACGAATACCCAAATCAGCAATGACGGCACGGTAGCGCTCAATGTCTTTGCGTTGCAGGTAATCCAGCAGGCGACGGCGTTTCCCTACCAATTGCAGCAACCCTCTACGGGATGAGTTATCTTTCTTGTGCTCTTTCAGATGGTCGGTCAAGAAATTGATCCGGTGAGTGAAAAGGGCGATTTGCGATTCCGCAGAACCGGTATCGGTAGCCGATTTCTGAATGCCGTGTGCAGCGAACAGCTCTTGTTTTTTTTCTTTTGTCAGATACATCGTAATGCGTTCTCAGTAATTTCCGCGTGTCTTCAAAATAAGACGCAAAAGTAGTGAATGGTTCCAAATATTTCCTAATCAATGCGATAAAAGGTTGCACCTCCCCTTTTTCCTAATGACAGACGTTGACGCCGACTGCTGCTTTTTTGTGTTTTTGTTAATTAAACATAACTATAAAAATTTATAAAACATTACTTGTATTAAGAAAAGCGACTGAGTTATGATCCAGTCGCTTTTCTTAATTTATGCGGATTCCTGGTCCATTTCCAAACGCGTCCACAAGCGCATCAGCAAGTAGACAGACGCCCCGCAAGCCACGGTTAAGCTTAATGCCAACGTAAAATTGCCGTAGATCCAGTTACCGGTTGCGAACAGGGCGCTGTAGATCGCAAACGCGCCTACCATCATGCACAGAAGTGCTCGCGGCACATCCCAGGGCCGTTGACTATTCAGTTCCAGCGACTTGCCTTCGCGCGCCGCGGCATCGAGCACCGGCTGCCACCCCGGGCCACCCGGATGCACTTTCTGGTAGAACTTGAACAAGGTTTCCTGGTCCGTGGGCCGGGTCAGGTACGTAACAATGATCCATCCCACGGTCGTAATGCCCACCCCGAGCAACAGCTTAGCGGTAAAAGTAAGCGGCGGGAATCCCAGGTAATCGGCATGCAATACTTCCAGGTAAACCGCCACTACGAACGAAATGAGCATCCCGGCCAGCTCTGTGTATGCATTGATGCGCCACCAGAACCACCGCAGAATAAAAATCAGGCCGGTTCCCGCCCCTACCTGCAACAGAATGTTAAAGCCTTGCAGCGCATTGCTCAGCAACAGGGCGAACAAACTGGTCACTACAACTAACAGGACCGTAGACCAACGCCCTACGGCCACCAGTTGCTTGTCGGTCGCCTGCGGATTGACAAACCGCTGGTAGAAGTCGTTCACGATGTAAGAAGAACCCCAGTTGACCTGTGTGGAAATGGTCGACATGAAGGCGGCAATCAGCGAGGCCACCACCAGGCCCAGAAATCCACTCGGCAGAAAGCTCAACATGGCCGGGTAGGCAAAGTCGTTCTGCACCAGATTGGGGTTGACGTTCGGGAAGGCTTCCCGCATGGATTCGACCGTTGGGAATACCACGATCGAGGCAAGCGCCACCAGAATCCAGGGCCAGGGACGCAGGGCATAGTGCGTGGCGTTAAAGAGCAGCGTGGCCCCTACGGCACCTTTTTCGTTCTTGGCCGACAACATGCGCTGGGCAATATAGCCTCCCCCACCCGGCTCAGCCCCCGGATACCACACGCTCCACCACTGCACCGCCAACGGCAAAATCAGAAGCGAAAGTAATGCGTCCGTATCGGCAAAATCCGGCAGCATGTTTAGTTTCGGCATTACCTGAGGATGCGACAGCATTTCGGACACACTGCCGACTTCCGGAAGCTGCGTCAGGATGAAGGCCGCACCGATCGAGCCGATCATGGCCATAAAAAACTGGAAGAAGTCGGTGAGCAAGACACCTTTCAGGCCCCCGATGCTGCTGTAAATCGCGGTGATGGTCATGACCACCGCCAGCGTCAGCCAGGCAGGCCACTGGAGCATCACCGCACCGATTTTGATCACGGCCAGACACACCGTCGCCATCACAATCACGTTGAAGAAAACGCCCAGGTAAATGGCCCGGAAGCCGCGCAGAAAGGCCGCCATTTCGCCGCTGTAGCGCAGTTCGTAAAACTCCAGGTCGGTCATGACGTCGGAGCGCCGCCACAGTTTCGCAAACAAAAAGACGGTGAGCATCCCGGTGAGCAGAAAGGCCCACCACGCCCAGTTGCCTGCCACCCCGCTTTGCCGCACAATGTCGGTCACCAGGTTGGGGGTATCGCACGAAAACGTTGTGGCCACCATCGAAACGCCCAGCAGCCACCAGGGCATGTTCCGTCCGGAAAGGAAAAATTCGGCCGCACTGCTGCCGGCCGTTCGGGCGGCGTACAACCCAATTCCTAAAGAGATGACAAAAAAGGCAAAGATGATGATCCAGTCGAAGGTACTAAGTAGCACAGTAGATAAGGTTAGTAAGGATAGAAAGAACCAAATATTGACTTTAAATTCGCGAAAAATAGTAAGAAATCTCGTAACGGAAATTGTCCACCTCAAAAACCCCACTTACGGCACAAATCCCTGTTTCAAACGAAGTAGAGGCAGATTTCGGTCGGAGCCTCCTAATCGGCGGTAAAGAATGGATTTACTTTGGTGGGACCGCCTATCTGGGCATTTCGCATCACCCCGCTTTTCTGGAATCGCTTCGGGAAGGAATGTTGCGCTGGGGCGCTTCTCACGGACGTTCGCGACGCTCTACGCCGATTTCCCCACTTTTTGAACAGGCCGAAGCACGTTTAGCCCACTGGATGCATCAGGAAGACGCCTGCCTGGTCTCGTCCGGGACCCTGGCCGGACAATTAGCCCTACGCTTGTTTGAAGAAATGCCTCTGGGGCACACACCGGGCACCCACCCGGCGCTGTACCGCTTGGAGACGCGCTCTTCGGCTGGGCTGTTCGACGAATGGCTCAGTCAGTTGCACAAGGCGCTGGCCCAACAACCGCAGTCGCACTGGGTACTGCTCTGCAATTCGGTCGATCCGCTTTTTGCCCGTGAGGTGCGCTTCGATTGGCTGGCTGATCTGCCGACTGACCGCACGTTTACGTTGCTGGTGGACGATTCGCACGGCATCGGACTCCTCGGACCGGACGGCGGGGGCATTGGTTCGGTGCTGTCGATGCCGCCTCACATCGAACTGGTGGTGGTCGCTTCACTCAACAAAGCCTTGGGCCTTCCCGGTGGCGTCATTGCAGGCCCGCGTCATCACCTGGAGCAATTGCGGCAACACCCGGTTTACAACGGCGCCTCGCCCCTCGGTCCGGCCTGGCTGCACGCCTTTCTGCAAAGCAAAGCTCTGTATCAGCACCAACGCCTTCGGCTGCAAGACAACGTCCGCCGGTTTATGGAATCCGCTCCGACATCGTTTGTCTATCGCCATACTGAGCCGCTTCCCGTTTTCGCGTTCAACCAGCATGAGTTGGTGGCAGCCTTGGCCGCGCGCCAGATTCTCGTTCCCAGTTTCCACTATCCTACCACCGCCGATCCGCTCATCACGCGCCTCGTACTGACGAGTGCTCACACAGACCATGACCTTGATCAGTTGGTATCAGGTTTGTGATCGAGTGATGTGTTAATTAACATAATTTACACAGTTATACAACTCGCTTCTTAAGCGCTTTTATTCTTTAACTCCAAATCGTAAGGCTAATCGGAAAGTGGCACCAAAGCCGCGCCTTGCAAAACCGGAATCAACGAAAACAAGCTAGGCGTGAGGCAGAAATCGATGTCGTCTTTGATACCCAGGTTGTGCAGCCGACGAACGTGCGCAGAGCGATACACCGTCCCCGACAGATCGGCCGCTGCCTGCCGGTACATAAGTTGCACCACGAGCGGTGCATCGGTTTCGTGTTGAAACTCTCCTTCCACGCGGTCGACCAACGCCCCGGCAAACAGGCTGTCTTCCAGATTCACCATGCCTTTCCAACCAGCACAGACGATCAGCACGTCGCGCGATTGCGCCTTAACGTACTCGGTAACGGCCTTCAGGTTGACAAAGGCTCCGACAATTACCTGATCGGCCGCGCGGGAGCGGTCCAGCGCCAGGGTTCCGTTGGTGGTCGACATCACCACCGTTTTGCCAGCGTAGTCGCCGGAAGTATACGCCAAAGGCGAATTGCCCAGGTCCATCCACGCCAGTTGAATGCCGTTGCGCTCACCCGCGGTCACAAAGCCGTCGCGCTGGCAGTAAGGTTGACATTCTTCCAGCGTCGCGACCGGCAGAATCTGCGCGACGTCGTGCGCCAGCGCCGTTACCATACACGTAGTGGCGCGCAGAATGTCGACGACCACCACCAATTTGCCCGAGAGGTCGAAACTACCGACCAGTTCAGGAGAAAGACAAACGTCAATTTTACGCATCAGGCAGGCTGGTAAAACGGGAACTTCGTGACCTGCGCTTTCAGGTTGCGGTCGCGAATCTGAACAAAAATTTCGGTGCCGGGTGTGGCGTAGGCTTTCTGCACGTAGCCCATGCCGATGCCCACGTTCAGACTCGGCGACTGCGTGCCGGACGTCACTTCTCCGATCACCTCCCCGGCTGCATTGACCAGCGGGTAGTGGCTTCGCGGAATGCCCCGGTCGAGCATCGTGAAGCCCACCAGTTTCCGCACTGTGCCAGCGGTTTTGAACGTCCGCAGGTGCTCCCCGGCAATGCAGTCGCCTTCTTTGTTCGGTTTGGTGATCCAGCCCAGCCCGGCTTCGTACGGATTGGTTTCGTCTGAAATGTCGTTGCCGTACAGGCAGTACCCCATTTCCATGCGCAGGGTATCGCGTGCCCCCAGCCCGATGGGTTGAATGGCGAACGCCAGCCCCACTTCCATAATTTTATCCCACACCGCCTTGGCGTCTTTGTTGCGCACGTAAATCTCGAAACCACCTGCGCCCGTGTAGCCCGTCGCCGAGATGATCACGTCAGCCACGCCCGCAAAAGGTGCCACTTTAAACGAGTAATACGCGATGGAATCCAGGTCCACGTCCGTCAACGGTTGCAACGTCGCGGTGGCTTTGGGCCCCTGCACCGCAAAGAGAGAGTAGTCGTCGGAAGCATTGTGAAGTTTAACGCCCTGCGTATTGTGCTGCGTAATCCACGCCCAGTCTTTTTCGATGTTGGAGGCATTGACCACCAACAGGTAATGATCGGGATCGAACCGGTAGATCAGCAAGTCGTCGACGATGCCGCCGCGCTCGTTCAGCAGCGCCGAGTACTGCACCTTCCCGTTGTGCAACGTAGAGGCGTCGTTGGCGGTCAGCCGCTGAATCAGTTCCAGTGATCCGGGACCTTCCACAAAAAATTCGCCCATGTGCGACACGTCAAAAATGCCGACGCTTTCGCGTACTGCGAGGTGCTCGGTGACGCCCGAACTGTAACGGACGGGCATTTCATAACCGGCAAACGGGACCATTTTCGCGCCCAGGGCCAGGTGTGTATCGTGTAGTGTAACGCGTTTCAAAAGGGATCGGGTTTATGAGGCGGCAAAAGTACAAAAGCTATTTGACCCGGAAGGAACGGCGGTGCAACGGCGTTTGCCCGTGTTCGCGAATCGCCTTCAGGTGAGTGGGCGTCGGATACGCCACATTCGTTTCCCACCCGTATTGCGGATACTGCCGCGCGTGCTGCCGCATCAGGGCATCGCGAAAGTCTTTCGCCAGCACCGAAGCCGCTGCAATGTTCGCGTACGTCCGGTCGCCCTTCACGAGACACTGGTGCGCGATGAACGGATACGGACGGAAGCGGTTTCCGTCGACGAGCAGCAGTTCCGGCCGCAACGCAAGCTGATCGACCGCGCGATGCATCGCCAGGTAAGAAGCCTGTTGGATGTTGATCTCGTCGATTTCGGCGGGACTGGCCTCGGCAATGGCCCACGCCAGCGCATGCTGTTTGATCTGGGGCACGAGCAGATCGCGCTGTGCTTCGCGGAGGAGCTTGGAGTCGTTCAGTCCTTCCAACGCAAAATCTTTCGGCAAAATAACGGCGGCCGCCACCACCGGACCGGCCAGACACCCCCGCCCTACTTCGTCGAGGCCGGCTTCGATCAGGTCCGGGCTAAAGCTGGATTTCAACATGCGGCAAGTTAGCGGTTGAGGGGTTAGTGAGTCAGGAGTTCAATGGTGAAAGCTTAAGGTGTACTAACTCAAAACTACGCTCTACGCCGCAAGCAGATCCTGGACAGGATGACCTCTCCCCTCTACTTCACGCTCTGCGCTCTGCCCCAAGCGCCACTACACCCATTGCTCACGGCCAACTGACCGCTCCTGATTACCTTTGCAGTACGTATGGAAGAAAAGAAAAACAACTGGCAGACGCTTTCGTCGCGGCCGATCTACGACAATCCCTGGGTCAATGTGCGGGAATACCAGGTCATTAACCCGCGCGGCGGCGAGGGCATTTACGGCGTGGTCAGTTTCAAAAACAAGGCGCTGGCCATCGTACCGATCGATGAAGAGCAACATACCTGGCTGGTGGGGCAATGGCGCTATCCACTCAACGAATACTCGTGGGAAATTCCGATGGGCGGCGGGCCGCTGAGCGAAGACATTCTGACGGCGGCCAAGCGGGAATTGCAGGAAGAAACCGGCCTTACTGCGAAAAAATGGACGGAACTGCTGCGCATCCACACGTCCAACTCGGTTACCGATGAAGAGGGGTTTGTCTTCATTGCGGAAGACCTGACGCCCGGCGAAACGCTTTTTGACGAAACGGAAGATCTGGAAATCCGCCGACTCCCCCTGCGCGAAGCCGTAGCCATGGCGATGGACGGTCGCATTACCGACTCGATCAGCCTCGCCGCCCTCCTGAAAATCGGGATGATGTATAAGTTGTAAGGAACAAGCGGCTTACGTCCGGCACTTCTTTTGTAAGATCCTACGACGCGCTGCTTCAAAACAACCGGCTCATGACCGGCAAAGGATCGGACGAATCGGGCAAGGTCATCCAGGGCGCGTCGGGAGCCTGCCGCTCTTCCGAGTAACGTTCCGCGCCGACCGTAATCCGCGGCTCCACCGACGTCAATTTCCGAACGCGCACCCAATCGACCGACAGCGTTCCCTGTGTTTCCCGCTGACACGCCGCCACGCCCAGGCCGACCCGCAGCGGACGTTCCTGCCAGAGCGCATTCGGTTCCAGCGCTTCACCGTCGGGCCATTGCGCAAATACGGTGTTGGTGGTAATCCACGAAAGCGACCACAAGCCCGCAGGCGCGACAGACGCCGCATGGCGCGTGTTGGAAAATACCGCGTAACCGCCGCATGGCGTGGGCTCCCCTTCGGTCAGCGTCAGTTCCATCCGCTCCCGGGCTCCGTCGCGGGCCAGCACGTAGCCGTTGGAAAACCGATCATCCTGAAGAAGAGCGAGCGTCGTGAAACGTCCCGCAGCATCGGTCACCTGCATTTCTACTATCAAGGGTTTTTCGAACGCTTGCCGCGACAGCAAAATGGCGTCCTCACGCTGCGCATCGACCCGCAATTGTCCGTCTTGCAAAGTATACTGGCCGCGGCCCCGTTTTTCCCACTGCAGCGGGTTGAGTTCCGTTCCTTCGAAATCATCAAAAAAGGCAAAAGTACAATTATACTGTCGCGAAGCCACGGCCAGCGGATTGCCGTGATACAGGAAAATGACCGCACGGCTGTAAGGCGCGACGTAAGGGATACGGACCCAATAGCGGGTTGCTTCCTGGTTCAAGGCCCCCTCTCGCCAGAAGCACAGCGGCGTCTGCCCGTCGGCATCGGTGAAACGCACGTCGTTTCCCTCGGGTCCCAGTTTGCCTTGCTCAATCAGCCGGGCGGTGTTGAGTTCGAACACAACCGGATACGCTTGCAATGCCTCCGGATTTCGGGAATTGTCAATTTCCAGTTCGGTACGGTACCGCCATCCCGACAGCGGGGTTTGTGCCAGTGCGGCAACGCTGATCAGCCAACTTAACCAGACGACGTGCTTCATAGCAAGGCATTAAGTTTTAGTGCATGCGATCACCCCTAACTTCCAATGAATGAATAATTTCTGCCTCGATCTGAAGCATTTCATCAAGCCGGGATTTGACCATCTCGTGCGGCAGGTATTCTTTCGCCAGATCGACGAACGTGACGTAGTGCCCCGCCTCCGAAATCATCAGTTCATGGTAAAATTCGCGGAGCCCTTCGTCGTCGATTTCTTTGGACAAGATGCGGAACCGTTCGCAACTGCGGGCTTCGATCAGCGCACACATCAGGAGTTTGTCGAGAAACTGTTCGTCGGGATGGCCGCCCTTGCGCACGTGCTGACTCAGGGCCACCACGTACTCGTCTTTCCGCTGACGCCCCAGTTTCATGCCGCGTTCGCGCAGTTGCGCCAGCACCCGCTCGAAGTGGTTCCACTCTTCGGTTACTACGTCGGTCAGCACGGCCACCAGCTTTTCCCGATCCGGGTATTGTACAATCAGTGAGATACCCGACGAGGCCGCCTTTTGTTCGCAGTACGCATGATCGACCAGAATCTCCTCCAGGTTTTTGCTGGCCACATCGACCCAACGCGGGTCGGTCGGTAGTTTAAGTCCTAACATGGGGTAAATGAATCAGTTACAGAATGCCATACAGCACGTGGAAAAAGCCTTTCAGCAGAATTCCGGCTGTGATGTTAAAGGTAGTGCAACGGCGTATCAATTAGAACACTGCCGATGGGGCAAATCAACCGCTAATCAAAAAACTGCCAGTGAACGCCGAACACAAAGCTCCGCTGCATGCCCGGATAATAGGGCGTCATGAAGTAGCCGTTGGCCGGATACCCCTGGTTGATCTGGCTGAGTTTCAGAAACAAATTCACGCGCTTGATCCGGGCGTTCATGAACAAATCGACGATCGGGTACGATTCCACCAGAAAATCGTTTTGCAGGTAAAACTGCTGCGTGACGGGCATGTACGCGTTGGCGTAGTAACTGCCCTTCATCCGCACGTCGAACCCCACTTGCAGGCTGAGGGCGTTCTGAAACAGGTTGTTCTGGTAATAGAATCGGTTGTGGAAGTACCAGGGCGGCATCCGGAGCACATCGGGGCCGGTCACCTGCGTGACGCGCGCGTGTAACTCTTCCGCAAAGCGCCCGAAACGCACCTCGGTCTGCACGCCCGCCGAAAACGTCAACAACCGATCCGGCGTCTGAGCCGGTTGCGCATCGGTACCGTAGTAAATGTAATTGTTCAACGTATGGATGTCGGCGTAGGGTCGGAAAGCAAATCGCCGCAGGCGCAACTGGGCCTGCCCGCGTAACCGGTCGCCCCGCACGTAATCGAATTCGTTGTTCCAGATGAAGTGGTTCCCGACGTACGACTGCGCCAGCAAAGGCGGCGCGCTGCGTTGCCGCACGTACTCGACGTTGAGCCAGTTGGTGTTGAACCGCCCGGCGAAGCGATACGCCCCCGCCAATTGGTACAATCCTTCGGTTTCAACGTAGTTGGAGTCATTCAGGAAGTACTTGAGCGTAGCCCCGCCATACCCTTCATTTTTAGGCGTTAACAAGTCGGCATAAGGTTGGTCGTACCAGAGGTCACGCCGGAAATAGTAGAAGCTGTACTGAAAACCCAGAAGGCGCCCCTTGGTCCCAAGCGTATTTTCCAGCGCGGCGAAATCGACCTTATGCTGAGTAGAAGTCGCACTCAGGTACACATGAGGATAGAAATCGGTGGCGGTGCGGAACACTTCGCCGTTAATCAACGTCACTTCCCGGTTTACCTCATCGTCGATGTAGCGGTCCCAATGCCGTTTCTGGTCCAGGATGTGAAACAACTGCACGCCCTTTTGCGGGTCCAGGTTAAACTGCTGGTAGAGGTGCCACTGGTTGCGTTTGTCGCGGTTAGAGGCTGTAGCGCTCAGCCGGACACGTTCCTGCTCGTAGTCGAACAGGCTGTCCTGCGTATCGCCCGGATCGGGCAGAATCCCCCCCGATTCGCTGACCTGGTGATTCAGGTGCAGAAAGCTCACCAGCGCCCAGTAGCGGTTGTCCGGTGTATGGTAACTGGACTGGATCACCAGCCCGTGGTCGTCCGAACGTTTGTCGCGGTTGTTGGCGTCGAGCTGTTTGTCGGACGACATCCGTCGCCAGCGCAGACCCACGTTCCAGGTCGGGGTGATGTTGCGCGAGAGGGTCGTGATGAGCATTTGTTGGCCCGCCGTTCCCTGCACGTAATAGAGCGACGAGAAAGGCGAACGCGTGTCGAAATAGCGCACGTCCGAGGGCTGAAAGGCGTACCCATCGAAAGCATGCATGCCTAGGTCGACCCCGGGGGTTTCGGGGAGTTCGTAGTAGAGCGGCTCCATCGCCGTGCCCATTTCGCCAAGGTTGTGGTACAGCCGCCCGTTCTGATACTCGAAGAGGTAATCGTGATAAGCGTTGTAGGTCGTGTCGATGGTGTAGAGCGTGTCCGTACCGTTGAAAAGATCACGCTCCAACCGATAACGGGTAGAAAAAGGACCGTACACCTGTTTGGTAGAATCGTCCAGAATTTGAGCGGTTGCCTGGCTGGCCAGCAGAAGACAGGCACACAACAGCCATACGGTTTTTCGTAAAATCACGCGCAAACTTATAAACTAATTGCCAAGTTTCTGATCGATGCGGCGACGCAGCCACGCGAGAAAATCGCCCTCGTTCGAAACAAAACGCGGTTCGATGGGCAGGCAGTATACCGGCACCTCAATCAGGAGCGACTTTAAAGCTTCGTCCTGCCATTTGACTGCGTCCTTTTCGGTGCTCAGCAGCGAAGCGCGCAAGGATCGCGCCAGGTCGGCCAGACGGCGCAAGTCACGTGGGGTATAGCGATGGTGATCCCGAAACGTTTCCTCGGCCACCACATCCCACTGTTCTTGGGCGTACGCACGCAACGGTGCGGGCTGCGCCAGGCCGCTGCACAACACCACCCGACGCCCCAACGGCAGGCCGTTGGCGAGGAGCGGCACCGGCGTTCCGTACGACAACGTCGTGAAATGCACCGGGGCGTCGGGTGCCACAAAAGCACGCAGCTCGGATTCCAGTGCCGTTTGCTGCGACCGCGAAAGCGCGGGCGGACATTTCGTCATCAGGCAGGCATCGGCCCGTCGGGCTTCGGTCGGAAACTCGCGCAGACGCCCGGCCGGTAGCGGATAGTCCTGGTAAAAAGGTCGGTTGAAATCGGTCAGCAGCAGGCGTACGTCGGGACGGATGGCCCGATGTTGCAACGCATCGTCCAGCAGAATCACCTGCACCTCCGGATAATCGGCCAGCAGGTTCGGAATGGCCACGGCCCGTTCTTCCGCCACCGCAACCGGCACTTCTCCGTTAAACTTCTGGTAGATCTGGAGGGGCTCATCGCCCACAGTAGCTGCATTATCGGCAGCCGTAGTCAGGCGAAACCCTTTGGTCCGACGGCCGTAGCCCCGGCTTACTACCGCCACGCGGTAGTGCGGCTGCAAGGCCCGAATCAGGTATTCTACGTGCGGCGTTTTGCCGGTACCGCCCACGGTCAGGTTCCCGACCGCAACCAACGCACGATCGAAGGACGTGGAGCGCATCCACCCCCGGTCGTAGAGCGCGTGTCGCCCCCGGGCGATCTGTCCCCAGAGCGCCCCCAGTGGCGACAGCCATCCGTGCCTCATGAATCGATGTTCACGGTCTTGTCCGCCGGCCGCTCCGACGGATCATCGTTTTTCACCTCCAGGTCGTCGAACAGCGAAGCGGCCGCGACCGTTTCTTCGGTCACGTTGTAGAACTCCCGGTGAATGTTGAAAGGTTGCTCGCCTTTGCCCGGAAGTCGCTTCACGTACTGCCCGTCTTCTTCCATCAGGTAAGCATTCACGTTGTCTTTCAGGTTGAAATCCAGGATGTTGATGGCTTCCTGTTTCACCTTGTCATCCACCATCAGGAAGAGGGATTCGATTCTCCGGGTAAAGCTGCGCGTCATCATGTCGGCGCTTCCGCCAAATACTTTCGGCTCGCCAGCGTTGTGGAAATAATACAGACGACCGTGCTCCAGAAACTCGCCGACGATGGAACGCACGGTGATGTTTTCGCTGAGTCCGGGGCGGCCGGGACGCAAACAGCAGATGCCGCGCACAATCAGCCGAATGGGCACCCCGGCCTGCGAAGCGGCATACAAGGCTTCGATCGACTCTTTGTCTTCCAGCGAGTTGACCTTGATCACAATGCCGCTGGGCAAGCCTTCCTGCGCGTTTTTGGCTTCGTGCCGAATCAGGTTGATCAGTCCGTCGCGCATGTCGCGCGGGGCGGTCAGCAGGTAATGGTACTCGTTCGGGCTGGAATGGCCCGTAATGACGTTGAAAAATTCCGAGACGTCGTGAGCATAAATTTCGTTGGTCGTCAACAGCCCGATGTCGGTGTACAGCCGCGCCGTATCTTCGTTGTAGTTTCCGCTCGACAAATGGACGTAGCGCGTCACTTTCTCGCCCTCTTTGCGGACGATCAGCATCAGTTTGGTGTGGGTTTTTACGCTGCCGACGCCGTAAATCACGAAGCAACCCGCCTTTTGCAGGCGCTGCGCCTCCCGAATGTTATTCTCTTCGTCGAAGCGAGCCTTCACCTCGAACAGCACCGAGACGTGCTTGCCGTTTTCAGCGGCCTTCAGCAACGCGTTGGTCACCCGCGACTCTTTTGCCAGGCGGTAGATCGTGATTTTGATGCCCAGCACCTGCGGATCTTCGGCCGACTCTTCCAGCAACTGCACCAGCGGATCGATGCGGTTATACGGATGATGCAGCAGAATGTCGTGCGTTTTCAGGTATTCGAACAGCCCTTCATCGGGCGAAAGTTTGCCCGTCAGCGGCAGTACAGGCAGCGGTGGAGTCGGTACTTTGTCGCGGAAATCCACGTGACCGATGATCTGCCACAGGCCCGTCAAATCTAGTAACTGATTGGTAATGAAGATATTATCATTATCCAGCTCCCAGCGACTCTTCAACACGCGCATCATGTACGAAGAGTAATTGTCTTCCACTTCGATGCGCACCACACGGCCCGTCCGGCGCGTCTTCAGCTTCCGTTTCACTTCGTCTACAAAATCCTCTTCCAGGTCGTCGCTCTCTTCCAGCGAGAAATCGCCGTTGCGGGTAATGCGGAACAGGTCGGTCGATTCGATGCGTACGTTGCGGTAGAGCTTTTCGATCTGCCAGCGGATGATCTCCTCGATCGGCAGAAAGGCGATGGCATCGCCCCGGTCAATTTCGTAGAAACGCGGCAGGTTTTGCGGAATCTGCACGAACGAGATTTTCTTTTGTGCTTTCTGATCGTTCGGGCTACTGGTCACCACCCCAAAAATCAGAATCCGGTTCATCAGGATCGGGAAAGTGTGGTACTGGTCGAACACCATCGGCGTGAGCATCGGGAAGATGGTGCGTACGAAATAGGCCAGCACTTTTTCGCGCTCCTTGTTGGTGAGGTCCTCGACCTTGATAAGACCAAAGCCATTCTCCGTAAACTGCGGCATCAGTTCTTCGGTGAAGCATTCGTACTGCTGCTGGAAGAAATCTTGGGCTTCGTGCAACATTGCCGCCCGGAAGGGTTTCTCGCGCAGGCCCGAGTAGTCGACACGCTCTTTGCCGTAGTCGAGGTAGTTATACAGACTGCCCACGCGTATCATGAAGAACTCATCGAAGTTTGAGGCCGTAATGGCCAGAAACTTAAGGCGTTCGAAGACGGTCTTTTCCGGATCGCGGGCCTGATCCAGTACGCGGTAGTTGAACTGAATCCAGCTCAGATCCCTGCTGACCAGGTTACTGCTCAGAATCTGTTCCTGTATTTTTTTATTGGGCATGCCGATATCGGTTAAAGGTAGAAGGTTGTTGGTCGGCGGTTTCGGTCCGAGAGAAAGCCGCCTTGGCGTTCGCAAACAAATATAAAGACAAAAAAGCCGTTGCACACGGGCAACGGCTTTAGAAAGAAAGGTTTGCAGCGCAGACAGGAACGTTTTGCGAACGAGACGCCGCTCTTGCCGGCGCGTGCGCCGCTTAGGTATCAATGTTGGCGTACTTCGCGTTTTTCTCGATAAACTCCCGCCGCGGCGCGACTTCGTCGCCCATCAGCATGGAGAACAGGTGATCCGATTCGGCGGCCGACTCGATCGTGACCTGCTTCAGCGTACGCTTCTCCGGGTTCATGGTGGTTTCCCACAACTGTTCCGGGTTCATCTCACCCAGACCCTTGTAGCGCTGCACGTGTACAGAATCTTCTTTGCCTTCGCCGACCATCTCGCGCACGGTCTGTTCGCGTTGCGCTTCCGACCAGCAGTACCGCTCGTCTTTGCCTCTTTTCAGGAGGTACAGCGGGGGCTGGGCAATGTAGAGGTAGCCCTTGTCGATGATGTCGCGCATGTAACGGAAGAAGAACGTCAGGATCAGCGTCCGAATGTGGCTACCGTCCACGTCGGCGTCGGTCATGATCACGATCTTGTGATAACGCAACTTCGTGAGGTTCAGCGCCTTTTCGTCGTCTTCGGTGCCGAAGCTTACGCCCATCGCGGTAATCATGTTTTTGATTTCCTCGTTGTCGTAAATCTTGTGCTCCTGCGCCTTTTCTACGTTCAGGATTTTTCCGCGCAGCGGCAGAATGGCCTGAAACTTCCGGTCGCGGCCTTGTTTGGCCGAACCACCCGCGGAGTCACCCTCCACCAGGTACAACTCGGCGTTTTCGGGATCGGTGTCGGCGCAGTCGGCCAGCTTGCCGGGTAGCCCGGTGCCGGTCAGGACGTTTTTGCGCTGAACCATTTCGCGGGCTTTGCGGGCCGCGTGGCGCGCCTGTGCCGCCAGCACCACTTTTCCGATGATGGTTTTGGCCTCTTTCGGATGCTCTTCCAGGTAGTCGGACAGGGCCTCGCTCACGCACGACTCGACCGCACCCATCACGTCGGAGTTACCGAGTTTGGTTTTGGTCTGTCCTTCGAATTGCGGCTCGGCCACTTTGACCGAAATAATGGCCGTCAGTCCTTCGCGGAAGTCATCGCCCGAAATGTCGACTTTGACCCGATCCAACAGCCCCGACTTATCGGCATATGACTTCAGCGTACGCGTCAACGCCCGGCGGAAACCCGACACGTGGGTGCCGCCTTCGATCGTGTTGATGTTGTTGACGTACGAGAAGACGTTCTCTGCGTAGGAGTTGTTATAGAGGATGGCCACTTCGACGGGCACATCGCCCCGCTGTCCTTCCACGTAGATGGGCTCCTGAATCAGGTGGTCGCGCGTTGAATCCAGGTACTGGACAAACTCGCGCAGCCCGCCTTCCGAGAAGAAGTCGTCTTTT
This sequence comes from Catalinimonas alkaloidigena, assembly GCF_900100765.1. Taxonomy (NCBI): domain Bacteria; kingdom Pseudomonadati; phylum Bacteroidota; class Cytophagia; order Cytophagales; family Catalimonadaceae; genus Catalinimonas; species Catalinimonas alkaloidigena. The sequence continues at coordinate 124,710 of NZ_FNFO01000006.1, forward strand.
TTGGGCGTTCCTTCTTCGTCCAGATCCCGCAGGTCCGTCAGATGGATGTGGATGCCCCGGTTCAGAAACGCCAGCTCGCGCAGGCGCGTCGCGACCGTTTCGTATTTGTAGTCCGTAATGGCAAAGATGGTCGGATCGGGCAGGAAGTGTACTTCGGTGCCGTTTTCTTCCGTTTCGCCGATCACCTTGACCGGATACAGCGGCACCCCGCGGGAATACTCCTGTTGCCAGATTTTCCCTTCCCGGTAGACCGTAGCCCGGAGGTCGATCGAAAGCGCGTTGACGCAGGAAACCCCGACGCCGTGCAGACCGCCCGATACTTTGTAGGTGTCTTTGTCAAATTTCCCTCCGGCATGGAGGACCGTCATGACGACTTCCAGGGCGGAACGCCCTTCGCGCGAGTGCATCCCGGTAGGAATGCCCCGACCGTTGTCGCGAACGGTAATGGAGTTATCAGTATTGATGGTTACGTGAATCTCGTCGCAGTATCCCGCGAGAGCTTCGTCGATAGAGTTATCGACCACTTCCCATACCAGGTGGTGCAGGCCCTTGATACCGATATCACCGATATACATGGCAGGACGTTTCCGTACTGCCTCCAGACCCTCCAGTACCTGGATATTATCAGCGGAATAAGCACCGCTCGTAATTTCCTCAGGCACGTGTTAAGATTTAGTTAAACAATGGGCAAAAATAACAATCTGGCGCAATTTTAGCGCACTTTTGCATCAATAACAGAACACATCCGAGTGAAAAATAGTGCCCGACACCTCTTTTCAGGGAATCGCTGAAAATCCCGTCCAATCTTTCTAACTTTCGGACCGTTTGTAAGATCGTATGAAAGCTGTTCTCCCCATTTTTCTGGTTTTTCTCCTATCCTGGACCTGCGCCTGGGGGCAGTCGGCCGAGTCGCCTCTGATGGGGCACGTGCTGTCCCGCGATAGTTTGCAACCGGTGCCCGGCGCCCACGTGATGAACCTGTCGACGCACGAAGGTGTCTCGGCCACCGAGACGGGTTTTTTCCGCCTGCCGGTACATCTGAACGACACGGTAGTGGTTTCGGCCGTCGGATTTTATTCGGATACGCTCACGGTATCGGCCCGTCCCGACGCGTTGGTCGACATTCTTCTGCTGCCACGCACTTACGAACTGGAGACCTTCGTGTTTGAACGCGGCGATCTGAAGGCGTTCAAGGAGAAGTTTCTGGCGCTGGACCTGCCCGAAGAACCCAAGGTGAACATGACCGGCGTAGACCGCTACGAAGGGCCGATCAAGCCCGTGAAACCGACCATTTTGAACCCCGTTTCGCTGATCTACAGCAAGTTCGACAAACGAGCCAAACAGGAACGCAAAGTGCGGGTGCTGGAGCGGCAACAGAATTTTGAGCGACTACTGGCCACCAAATTCAACGAAGAATTGGTACAGGACGTCACCGGTTTGGAAGGCGACTCGCTGAAAGATTTTATGAACTACTGCCGTCTGGAAGCCGAATTCGTGGCATCGGCCACCGAATATGACCTCCGCCTCGCCATCAGCGACTGCTACCAGAGCTTTCAGGCCACGCGCAACTGAGTGGCTGCGTGCATGCGTGAGCTGGTGCGTGGATTTTTTGCCGGACCACCGATCGTACGCCCCCACGCCCCTGCCGATTCCATCAATTCGCGTCCACTACGCCGCTCTTTTGTATCTTCGGCGGCGAGTTTAGTTCTTTTTCCATGACGCACCCTCAACCTATCCCTGTAACGCTGGGTATCGACATTGGCGGTACCAACACGGCGTTTGGCCTCGTCGACCGACTGGGCAACATCCTGACCGAATCGACCCTTCCCACCAAAGTGCACCCGACGTGCGAAGAGTACCTGCGGTCCCTCAACAGCAAAATCCGACAGATTTACAACGATCACGAGAAGAAATCCGGACAGAAAATGCGGCTCATCGGCATCGGCATCGGTGCGCCTAACGCCAACTACTACCGGGGCACCATTGAGTACGCACCCAACCTGACGTGGCCGGGCGTGGTGCCGTTCGTCGAAATGATGAAAGGGTATTTCGACGTGCCCATTGTGCTGACCAACGACGCCAACGCGGCGGCCGTCGGCGAGATGGTCTATGGCGGCGCCAAAGGCCTGAAGAACTTCGTCGTCATTACGCTGGGCACCGGCCTGGGCAGTGGCCTGGTGGTGAACGGCGAACTGGTCTACGGCCACGACGGCTTTGCCGGAGAACTGGGGCACATCACCGTGAATCCTGACGGGCGCCACTGCGGCTGCGGCCGCAAAGGTTGCCTGGAGACGTACGTGTCGGCAACGGGCATCAAGCGTACGGTCTACAAACTGCTGGCCGACTTCAACGAGTCGAGCGAACTGCGCAACGTGCCGTTCAACGACCTGACGGCCTACATGATTTCGGAGGCGGCCCGGCGCGGCGACCGCGTGGCCATCGAAGCCTTCGAGTACACCGGGCGGATTCTGGGACAGAAACTGGCCGACACGGTGGCGCACACCAGCCCCGAAGCCATTTTCCTATTCGGCGGGCTGGCCCAGGCGAACGAGCTGATTTTCTACCCTACGCAGCGCCACATGGAGGCCAATCTGCTCAACATCTACAAAAACAAGGTCAAGATTCTGCCGTCCGAGCTGATGGACAAAAATGCGGCCGTGCTGGGTGCCAGCGCCCTGGCGTGGAAAGAACTGGAGTCGGAAGGTCTGCTGCTGGAATAACCACTCGGCTGCCTCGCATGGCTCTGACGCGCACCGGAACGCCTTCCACACCGAAGGCCTTCCGGTGCGCTTTCCGTTCTCCCCCGGCGGCGAACATCCACGCGCCGCTTTTCCGTACTGTAGTGCATGACTACTCGTTTTACGTCGGACGAACTGCGCGTCGCTTCCGATCCTACCTTCTTTTACCTCAAGCATCAGGTCACTCAAAAAGTCGCCGGTCAGCTGGGGAAGTTGCACCGCGCCTTACGCCAGACCGTTGAGGCACAGGCCGCGGCATTTCCCGCCGGCTGGGACGAACGCCCCGGCAAAATTTCGCGCGGCGAAAATTACCGGCTGCTGCCCTACCTCATTCTCGACTACCCCCGGCTGTTCCGGCACGACACCACGTTCGCTTACCGCACCATGTTCTGGTGGGGCCACGGGTTCAGCTGCACACTCCACCTGCAGGGCGTATTTCTCGACCAGATTCGCCCCGTGTTACAACGCCGGCTCCTGTCACGAGCAGAGCCCGACTGGTGGGTCTGCGTCCACGACTCGCCGTGGGAATACCATTTTGAAGACGACAATTACCAGCGGCTGACCGCCCTGCCGGACGCCCGGCGCGAGGCCCTGGTGGCGCAGGGTGCTTTTCTGAAACTGAGCCGAAGGCTGCCGCTGGAGGCGGTCGATCAGCTCCCGGACTTCGGCGTTGCAACATTCCAGGAATTTATTACGCTATGGGCTAAACCCTAAGCCCTTCTGTCAGTTTACTGAAGTAGATAACCCTAGCAAAACACGATTATGTTTGGACTCCTCAGAAAACGAACCGAAGTAGAAAAGCTCGAACTGCAATACGAAAAGCTCATGGAAGAAGCCCGCGACATCCAGCGGAAGGGCGACATGAAAGCGTTCGCGCTAAAAACGGCCGAAGCCGAAGCCGTGATGGACGCCCTCGTTCGGCTCAAACAAACCCAGGCGCGCTAGGGGCACAACTTCAAATTCTCTTTAAAATGTGTTGCGACTTTTGAGTGCTCATTTTTCTGATCCGCCATGCGAACACCTTTATGCTTTTTCAGTGGCTTGCTGATGCTGCTGGTTTTAGAAGTTGCACAAGCGCAGACCGCTACTTTTTCCATCCGAGGTACCCTGCAGGACGACCAGAAAGCGCCCATTCCGTTCGGGAACGTGGCCTTGTACCAGTCGGCTGATTCTGTGCTCGTGACCGGTGCCGTGTCGGATGCCGCCGGGCAGTTTGCCATCAAAGCCAAGCCGGGTCAGTACTACGTCAAGGTAACGGTACTGTCGTATGCCGAGAAGCTGATTCCGAACGTCCAGGTTACCAACCGGGACCTCGCGCTGGGGACGCTGACGCTCCGCTCCGATGCCGAATACCTGGAAGAAGTGGTGGTGAAGGGCCAGAAAAGTCAGATGGTACTGGAACTCGACAAGCGGGTGTTCAACGTGGGGCAAGACCTGGCCAACATCGGTGGCAATGCGGCCGACATCCTCAACAACGTGCCGTCCGTAGCGGTCGACGTCGACGGCAACGTCAGCCTGCGCGGCAGCGGCAACGTGCGGATTCTGGTCAACGGCAAACCCTCGGGACTGGTAGGGCCCGACGCGCTGCGGCAGTTGCAGGGCAACCTGGTCGAAAGCATCGAAGTCATCACAAATCCTTCGTCGCGCTACGATGCCGAGGGCGAAGTCGGCATCATCAACATCATCCTGAAAAAAGAGAGTCAGCGCGGGGTGAACGGCTCGTTTTCGGCCAACGTGGGCTATCCGGCCAACCACGGCGGCTCGTTCAACCTCAACTTCCGGCGCGAAAAGTTCAACCTCTTTACCAGCTACGGCATCAACTACCGCAAAAGTCCCGGGCGCGGCAGCTCGTACCAGCGCTTTTTTTCGGACGATACCCTGTATGCTTACGAACAGACCAGCACCCGCACACGTGGCGGTTTGTCGCACAACGTGCAGGCCGGCCTGGACTACTTCCTGACCGAACAGGATATCCTGACGGCGTCGGTGTTCCTGCGGCTGGCCGACGGTAACAACACGTCGGAATACGAATACCGCGACTTCGGCGAGCGCGACGAACTGCTTCGCACCGTACTGCGGCAGGAACAGGAAGCCGAGCCGCGCACCAACGTGGAAACCACCTTTAGCTACCGCCACGAATTTGACCGCAAGGGGCGGCTGCTGACGGCCGACTTCAAATGGATCGAACAGGACGAAATCGAAAAGGCCGAATTTCAACAGCGGGAACTTGGGCTGCCCGACGTGCTGCGCCAGCGCTCCCGCAATACGGAAGACGAGCGCAATTGGCTGTTTCAGGCCGATTACGTGCATCCTTTCAGCGAAAAAGGCAAGTGGGAAACCGGGGTACGCAGCACCAACCGTATTCTGCACAACGACTTTTCGGTAGAGCAACAGGACGAAGTGGGCAACTGGGGCATTCTGTCGAGCTACGACAACAACCTGATCTACACGGAGCGCATTCATGCGGGTTACCTGATGGCCTCCGAGAAGTTCAGCAAGTTCTCGATTCAGGGGGGCCTGCGGGGCGAATATTCCGACATCACGACCGACCTTCCCGACGACAATCTGGTGAACAACCGCCAGTATTTCAACCTGTTTCCCAGTACGCATTTTTCGTACGCCCTCACGCCCGAAAAGTCCATTCAGCTTAGCTACAGCTACCGCCTGAGTCGGCCGGGGTTCCGCGATCTGCTCCCGTACTCCGGCTTTAGCGACAACCGTTCGTTGCGCGTGGGCAACCCGAACCTCAACCCCGAATACACCCACTCGATCGAAGGCGGCTATCTGCTGAACTGGGACAACGGTTCGCTGCTGGCCAGCGGGTATTACCGGTACCGCACCGGGGTGATCGAACGCATTGTGCTGGTCGACTCCGTCGGGTTCAGCCGGATGTTTCCGGTCAACCTCGCTACGCAAAACGCCTACGGGCTGGAGGGCAACGTCTCGTATTCGCCCTGGAAGTGGTGGCGGCTGAACACCAACTTCAACTTCTACCGGGCCATTACGGAAGGGACTTACCAGGAGCAGCGCCTCTTCAGCGATACCTACACGTGGCAGACCCGTTCTACGTCGCAGATGACGCTGTGGCAAACCTGGGAGTTTCAGGCGGGCATCAACTACCGCGCTCCCCAACGTACCCCACAGGGACGCGACCTGTCCACCTACGCCATTGATCTGGGACTTTCCCGCGACATTCTGAAGGGCAACGGCACTCTTGTGTTCAGCGTGCAGGATCTGCTCAACACCCGCAAACGGCGCAGCATTGTGGAGCGCGAGGGGTACTACTCCACCTCAACGTTTCAGTGGCGGTCGCGACAGGCGCTGGTCACGTTCAACTACCGTCTCAACCAGCGCAAAAACGAAAGAGGTCGCAACCGGGATGCCTTTGAAGAGGAAGGCGGCGGAGATTTTTGATTCTCCCGTACTTTTACCTTTTCAAGCAAACCCAAATCTGATTTCATGAGTAAACTTTTCAGCACGAAACACGACAGCAACAACCTCGACATCGCCACCTTGCTGCTCCGGGTGTTTCCCGCCGGTTTTATGCTATCGCACGGTTATCCCAAGTTTATGAAAGTGCTCGAAGGCAACTTCGAGTTCGGTGATCCCTTGGGGCTGGGACCGGCCGCTTCCTTAATCCTAGCCGCCTTTGCCGAATTCATCTGCTCGCTGCTGGTAATTTTAGGACTGGGTACCCGGCTGGCAGTTATCCCGCTGATCATCACCATGTTGACGGCGGCGTTCATCGCCCACGGAGACGATCCGTTCGGGCGGAAAGAGTTATCGCTGCTGTACCTCGTGGTGTTCGTCGTGCTGTTCCTGACGGGAAGCGGGCGTTTTTCGGTCGATAGCGCACTGGCCTCGAAAAGACGCTGAACAAGAGTTTTCCCCATCGAAAAAGGCTCGCTTCCAAAGAGGAAGCGAGCCTTTTTTGTACTACATAGTTCGCTTATCCCACGGTGGGTTTCTCTTGCGAAGTGCCGTTGCCGTTAGCCGGCACGGTGTGCTGGTAGATGTGCACATCACGCTGCGGAAACGGAATGTTGATGCCCTGCCGATCGAATTCTTTCTTGATTTTCTCGGTCGTATCGAATTTCAGGCCCCAGTAGTCGGACGCGTTGGCCCAAACCCGGACGGTAAAGTTGACGGAACTGTCGGCAAGCTCAGACACCACCACCTGTCGCGCCGGTTCGCTCAGAAAACGCGCGTCGGCGTCGATCACCTCGTTGATGATCCGGCGTGCCTTGTCGATGTCGTCTCCGTAGCCGATGCCGAACACAAAGTCCACACGTCGCTGTGCCTCCACCGAATAGTTGGTGATTTCCGTATTCGCCAACGGACCGTTCGGCATGTAGATCGTGACGTTGTCGGGCGTTTTCAGTACGGTATGGAAAATCTGGATCTCGCGGACTGAGCCCCCGGTGCCGTTCGCCACAATGTAGTCACCGACCTTGAATGGGCGCAGCAACAAAATCAGCACGCCCCCCGCAAAGTTCTGCAACGATCCCTGCAGCGCCAGTCCCACGGCCAGGCCGGCAGCGCCCAATACGGCAATGAACGAGGTCATCTCGATCCCGATCATCGTGGCGACCGTAATCACCAGCGCGACTTGCAGCAGCGCCTTGAGCATGCTGGTCAGAAACGGCGTCAGCGAAGCGTCGACGTTTCGTTTGATCATCGTATTCCGAAAGGTATTGACCAGGAACTTGATGATGGCCAGTCCGACGATCAGCGTAACGACCGCCATAATGAGTTTGAGGCCGTAGACCTGCACCAATTCCCAGATGCGATCGATGTTAAAGTCAATGTCTCCCATGAGCATAATCTGTTGTTTCTACTAGCGAAGAAATAAAAACCCCCAGGAAGGGACAACCTTTGCGTAGCCGATGCCCCACATTCCTTCTAATTATACCGCCGATTATTCGGTACATCCTACTGATTGCCAAGGAGAACCGTTCCGCTTGCCTGAATCAGGACCCGGTTCCCGCCCGCCTGCATCAAGAAAAAAAGGGGACCCCTTGTAGGTTGTTTCGAAGAAAGACTTATATTTGCACCCGCCTTACGGCATCGGGGTGTAGCGCAGCCCGGTTAGCGCACCTGGTTTGGGACCAGGGGGTCGCAGGTTCGAATCCTGCCACCCCGACTTTAAAAGGTTTTGTCAGAACGACAAAGCCTTTTTTTGTGCCCTGCCCTTACCCACGAGCTGGTGTTCAGCAGTCTTCTCATGGAATCGCGTCTTTTGCAGGATGCAAGGTTGCGAACCGCTCCTCCTCAAAACGGCTCTTCTCCCTCTACTCATTTCGCTACCATTCAAGGCCGCTTGCACCAGACAAGCTCCTGCACGATTGCCGCAATGTGCACCGGCTTTGCCCGGATGTAAGGAACAGGCACGCTCTGTGTTTTAGCGGTGTAACATCTTGTGTTGCTTTGAGCACGCAATAAAATAGGCAGCATGTTCGGCCTATCTGATTACGCCACATTTCAACTTGCAACGCGATGAACCTACGCTTGTCTCTTTTGCTGATGGTACTTCTTGTCGGCAGCGCTTCGGTTTCGGCCCAAGCCGTCACGGTCACGGATTCCATCACGGTCAAACCAGGCCCCGGCACCGTTTTTATGTACCAGGGGAACCGCCTGAAGCCCAAACAACTGTTGCTGTTGACGCAACGCTCTCCCGCCGCATACCAGGAAATGCAAATCGCCAAATCCAAGAGCGACGTGGCCAGCGTCCTGGGATTTATCGGGGGAGGGCTGGTCGGATGGCCGATCGGGACTGCCCTGGGCGGCGGCCAGCCCAACTGGGCATTGGCGGGAGTCGGCGCGGGCATCATCGCCGTTTCGATCCCCTTTACGGCATCGTACAACAAGCACGCCCGCGCAGCGGCAGCGCTGTACAACCAAAACGCCGTGCCCACGGCGACCGGCCGACTCGAAATGGAGTTGCGCTTTTCCGGCCAGCACCTGGGCATGCAACTGCGATTCTAAAAATCAGGAAGAGAGCAAGTGCCTGGCAGCTTGGTAATGCCCTCGTGCAGAGATCGTTCGGGGATGAAACTGACCCGGTTACTTGGAAGGCGCTTCTTGGGCGGCGACCTACGGCTGAGCTTTTTCCGGACCGATGCGAGAACAAGGTTCTGAGGCCATTTGGGTGACCGATTTGGAAGCGATCAGAAAATCACTACATTTGGCACAGGTCGGACTGGCCTCAACCCATCACCCCCTTGAAACGCGCCCTCTCCCTCTTGCTGCTCGCGCTGCTCATGTACAACATGATGGGGTACTACGTGCAATTCCACCTCCGCCACCTGACGCTGGCCCACGAACTGACGCAAGCCATTGACGCCGGACAGATTCCCGACAGCGAACTTCTGGTTTTCAAGTCGCCCGTGCCGCTCTACCACCAGATCGACAAGGACTTTGCCCGCGCCGAAGGCAACTTCGAGTACCAGGGGCAGTTCTACGAAATGGTCAAGTGGAAGCTGGAAAACGACACCATCTATACGTACTGCCTCACCGACGCCCGCAAAGCGCAACTCTACCAGGAGCTGGCCCGCCACGTACGGACCCAGGGGCTGGACCTGGCGCACCGCAAAGGCGGTTCGTCGGAAGTGATTCTACTCAGTTTTCTGAAAGAGTACCTGCCCCTGCGCACCATGCCGCTGCAGTTCCGGCGGCCGGTCGACGAGGCGCTCCCAACAGCGACGTGCCACGTGCAGTCGCCCTTATCTCCTGCTCTGTCCATTCCCACCCCACCGCCCAAGCGGGCCTGATCCGAACGTACGGTGCTTGCAAGCTGTCAACGGACGCCGTAGAGGGCGTGGCCTGCCGAATGCAGGTTGCTTCCCACTAGTGGCGGGTAGTCGGTAGCCTGCGGGGTCGCTCCGCGGTGTGGCACTTGTGCTGCCAGTCCGCCCGATGCCCCCGATGTTACTGGCCTCAGCCGTTGTAATCTGCGCACACGTACACTTCCTCCTGCCTTTTCTAGTTCAGAACGACCGAGGCGCCGCCCACCAACGGGTACGGCTGCCTGCGTCGCTTCTATTCTCCTACCCTTCTTTCAAAATTGTATGAACCGACTTTCTACCTACTTTTTTACCCGGCGGGCTGTGGGCTACGCCGGACTTTTGCTGGTGCTTCCGTTTCTGGCAGTGGCACAGACGCCTTCCGATGCCTGGATGATGAAACAGGGACAGGCCTGCCTCGCGCTGACCTACGACTACGGCGCTTTCGATCGCTACTGGGAGGGCACCTACCTGCGGTCCAACGAAACCATCGCGACTGTTTCCCGCCAGACGGCAATGGGCATGGTGGCCCTCGGCCTCACGGATAAGCTGAATGCCTACGTGGGCGTGCCCTACATCCATACGCAATCGTCGGAGCCGAACGGCGGAAAATTCCAGGGTGCGTCGGGTTTTCAGGACCTGACGCTCGCACTGAAGTATGAATTCATCCGAAAAGTAATGGGCCCGGGCAAGCTTTCCCTGTTCGCGGCGGGGGGATACGCCGCGCCCATCTCCCGTTACCTCTCCGACTACCGACCCTACAGTCTGGGCAACGGCACCACCGAATGGAGCTTGCGCGGTATGGCGAACTACCGGTCCAACCTGGGCCTGTACGGACAAGCCATGGCCGGCTACTTAGCCCGGGGGCTGACCAAAGCGGAGCGGGATTATTATTACAACAACGGCAGCTACTATACGGCCTGGATGGACGTTCCCAGCGCCTGGGAGTACAACCTGGCGGCGGGCATGTGGCTGATGAAGAATTCCCTGAAACTGGAAGTCGGTTACTACGCGCTACGCTCCACAAGCGGCGACGACATTCGCGCTTACAATGCGGCCCAGCCCACCAACCGTGTTGACTTCAGTCAGGCGCGCTTTTCGGCGCAGTATTATTTCAAATCCGTCAAAGGACTAGGGCTGCTGGCGTATTCGTCGCAGGTCCTGGAGGGTCGCAACACCGGCAAACTCGCCCTGGTGGGCGGCGGCCTCACCTACCAGTTTCCCGTCTGGCAATAATTCTCACCCCACAACTTCCATGAAAACGCATCGTTCTCTATACACCCTTCTGGCAGGCAGTCTTTTGTTGATTTCGTCGTGCGAACAACCCGACCTGCCCCAGTACGCCGCCTATTCGGCGTACGAATTTGCCACCCTCGATGAAGACGGAGGCTCCTGGCAACCCATCCTCCTGACCGATCCGGAACAGATTACGGTCGATGCCCCCGCCGCGGTGCAATCGGTCGCTTACCAGCAGGAACTGGCCGACCTGCACGCCACCATGGCAAACCTGAGCGACGCCCAACGAAATGCTGTGACGTACTGGACCAACAACCCGGTGGTCCGCTGGAACGAAATTGCGCTGGAACTCATCGCGAAATACAACCTGATTCCGGGTCCTAATGCCGACGGCACCTATACCCTTCCCAATCTGGCCTCGCCCGAAGGCCCTTCGCCTTTTCCGTTTGCACACCCGCCCTACGCCGTGCGGGCGCTGGCGTACCTCAGCGTGGCCCAGTGGGATGGTCTGATTACGGCCTGGCACTACAAATACACTTACCAGCGCCCCGCCCCGGCGCAAGTCGATCCTACCCTGCATTCGGCCTACGCCACGACGGCTCTGCCCGCTTATCCGTCGGAAGGGGCCGTGGTCGCGGTCGTCTCGCAAGCCGTATTGAGCGCCATGTTTCCGTTGGAGAAAGAGTACCTGCGGGCCAAAGCCCAGGAGCACCTGGAAAGTTTGCGGTGGGCCGGAGTCAACGTGGCGAGCGACATCACGGCCGGTCAGCACATCGGCACAGAAATCGCCACCCTCGCGCTGGAACGAGCCGCCACCGACGGGATGAAGTTCGCGCAGTGCTCGCGCGCCGTCTCCGACTCCATCGCGCAGGCGGCCTTCGACCGGTTCGGCTGGAAATGGGAAAACATCGAGGAACCGGCCCGTCCCGTTGGCCTGGCCCCGCTGCTGTGCAACGTCAAGATGTGGAACGTTCCGCACGTGACCGACGTACGACCAGGCCCGCCACCGGCTCCCGGCTCGGCCGAATACGAAGCCAACATCCGTGAACTGATCGACATTGCCGACCACCTGACCGTCGAACAACGGCGGATCGCCAACTTCTGGCAGGACGGGCTGGGCACGTACACACCGCCCGGCCACTGGAACAAGATTGCCAAAGATTTTGTGCTGCAGTACCGCCTGAACCCGCTGCGAACGGCCCGGACGTTTGCGTACCTCAACGAAGCGATGATGGACGCGGGCGTGGCCTGCTGGGATGCCAAGTATTACTACCATTACCCGCGCCCCATCCAGCAGATTCCGGGCTTCAAGACCATTGCGGGCACACCCAATTTTCCCAGCTACACCTCCGGCCACAGTGTATTCTCTGCCGCGGGGGCCGAAGTGCTGGCCTACCTCTTTCCGCCCGAGGCCGACAAAGTTCGCAACTGGGCACTGGAGGCGGCCATTTCGCGGGTGTACGGCGGAATTCACTACCGGTTCGATGCGGAAGTGGGTACCGACATGGGCATTGAAACCGCGGACTATACCCTGGCCAAAGCCCGCACCGACGGAGCCGACTAAACACCAACAAGCCGTTTCCCGGGAAGCTTCCAACCGCTCGGGGAACGGCTTTACTTTGCTTTTCGACCGACGGCGCACGCTACCCAAGGCAGCGGATGATCCAAGAAGTTCGTGAGGAAGGTGGAGACGAAGGCGGCCGATGCACCAAAGGCTATGGGGTTCACTGGCGTGTAACGTTTACCCCGTATCATGACAGGATTCTCAAAAAAATCCGTTCGTATCGTAGATTTTACCACAGCGCGTTACAGAAAAAGGAAAGGAGGCTGAACTCACAAAAACCGCCCCCTTTCTTCTCAACATGCGATTCAACTGTTAGTAGAGTGCAAGATTACACGCGGTCTTTTATCTAAAACGGTGGCTTTCCGACCAATTCCGACACGCGTAAGTTTTGCGCCATTCCCGTCTCTTTTTCAATAGGGAGGCGGAGCACCGGCGAACGCCTTTTGGTTAGTTCGGCCTGGCGGTGTTTCCATTGGTAATTGGCAGCGGGCGAAAAAAACCAGCTCCGCCACCAAGGCAATCTGCGTTGGCAGACCTGCCGAAAGGCCCAGTCGTAGGCCGTTGTGCTTTCCCAGAAGAGCCTTGCTTCCCGGGGGTGCCTTCTTTTCTTACGTTCCATACCCGATTGAGGGTCTACCGACGGGATAAGAAGGGAAAGGTACGATGGCCGCCTTCGTCTTCCTCCGCCTGCGCTGCGGCCAGCAACACAGTAGAGAGCCGTCCCGGCGAGAACGGCTTACTCAGGTAGCCGGTGATGTAGTCTTCCCAACCGGACTGCCGCCGTACCGGCCGTTGGGTAGAAGCGGTCACCAGAAAAAACAGCGGCACGTGGGGATAATGGCCCACCAGCTTGCCGTACCGCTTCAGAAACTGCCGGTCTTCGTCGCGACTCTCCGGCAGAAGGCCCGCAAAAACCAGATCGGGCAGGGCGTCTGCTCCCTGTTCCACACGCTCCAGGTGTTCCAGTGCCGACTTCGTGCGCCGAAGCGCGACGATGGCGCCGACTTCGTGGAAACGCTCCAGCAGGCGACGTGTAATGAGTTGATGAATTTCGTCGTCGTCGATAATCCAGATGGTATCAATCATACGCTATGGGAGCGGAACGGTGGCCTCGCCTGGGGCGGCACGTTCCGCACCGATTTAGAATAAAAAATATAGAGTGATTCTTATAAGTAAGATGGAGCAAGCGGACCACACCGATCATTCCACTTTCCATTTGCCTTGCCCGAGCACTTCCAGCGAAGAATAAATGCGGTAGTGATACAGACCGGGTGTAAAGTGTTCCCGGGGCACGATCACCTGCGCATCCTGCAAGGCGATGGTACAAACGTGCCGCCCGTGGAGGTCGTGAAACGAAATCCAGAACGGCGTCTCCGGTAACGAAGCCCGAATGGTCAGCGGCTGGCACCCGCTCCAGGGGTTGGGCGACAGCGTCAGATCCTGCAGGGCTACGTACGCGGTCACGGGCCGACTAAACGACGAAGACGCGCTCGGCTGCACAATTCTCAGCCGATAATAGGAGCGCCCCGCCCACGGATGGCGGTCGGTGGTTTGGTACGTCGCTCCCGCCTGCGGTTTATCCTGACACCGTACTTCCATGACCGGATCGTACTGCAGCCCATCCTGCGAACGCTCCAGCACAAAGTGGCTGAGACGCACACGCGGCGGCGTTGCCCAGGTCAGCCGTACCTCTTTTCCATCGGTACGTGCCTGGAAATTCGTTACACTGGCGACCACATCGGACAGAAGGGTCAGCGTCTGCGCTCCGACCAGCGAGGCGGCGGCAGTTTCAGGTACGTGTTGTGCATGGGTGGAAAAAGTTAGGTTGAGGTTAAAAAAAAGCGTAAAAGTGGTGGCCTTTACCAGCAAAAGGCGTTTCATAAAGACAAGAACTACTTTATTAAAAACTAAAAAATCGAATAAGCTCCCAGTGGCACAAAACTAGGGAGACAACAGAACGTAGCGCTACCTTTCCCGGCAGCTTTGTGTGGAAGTAATAAAAGCGTGGAATGTTAACGAATAAGCACAGCGCGATTGTGGGCATTCGCTCTGATTTCACCCGACAGGCCGAAATTGCAGCTGATGTTACCTTGAAGCATGATGTACTAAATTGACCCGATAGAACATATGAACATAGCTATCTATTTTTTTAGTCGAAAAAGCAATGTATCTATCTCTATCAGAGGATTTTACTGTATATCCGCAGTACAGGCGGCAATTGCCGGTCCGGCCGTGACCGTGTCCTGTTGGTCTTACCCTACCTCGGGTTGGTGGGGCTAACCGGGGCAAGTACCCGCCCGGATGCGACTTTCTTCCCCAAGCGTCCTGCGCTTCCTCGCGTAGGCACCACGGAACGCAGTCAGGCGTTTCTTTTGCACAAAAAGTTTCTAACTTGGGGAAGTCGATCGACACGTAACCTCCACACACCCACCTAACTTAACTTTTTATGGCAACCCGTCGTGATACGCTCAAAACCCTGGGCTGGGCCACCGGCCTCGCGCTGCTGTCTCCGCTCCCTGCCCTTTCCTTTCCCCAGGCTCCCCGGAAAGAGCGACTGGGCGTAGCCTTGGTCGGATTGGGGTATTACAGCACCGATCTGCTGGCGCCTGCCTTGCAAATGACCAAGCATTGTTATTTGGCGGGCATCGTTACCGGAACGCCGGCCAAAGCCAAAGACTGGCAGGCCAAATACCGCATTCCGGCCAAAAACATCTACAACTACGAAACGTTCGACAGCATCCGCGACAATCCTGACATCGACGTGGTCTACGTGGTGCTGCCCCCCTCCATGCACCGGGAATACGTAGAGCGGGCGGCGGCCGCCAAGAAACAGGTCTGGTGCGAAAAGCCCATGTCCGTTTCGGTGGCCGATTGCCAGGCCATGATCGACGCCTGCCGTACCCACGGAGTCGGCCTGTCCATCGGCTATCGCTGCCAGCACGAACCCAACACCCTTGCGTTTCAGGAAATTGTGGCGAAGCAAAAGCTGGGCAAGGTGCGCTCCGTCGATTGCGCCGCCGGCTACCGGGAAGGACGCACCGACCACTGGAAACAAAAGAAAGAGATGGGGGGCGGGGTGATTTACGACATGGGCGTGTATGCCATTCAGGGCGCGCGGCTCGGCACAGGCATGGAGCCGGTGGCCGTCCGGTCTGCCCGCGTCTGGGCCGAACGTCCGGAGATTTACAAGAATGGTTTGGGCGAAGTGGTGGAAGCGACGTTGGAATTTCCCAACGGCGTAACAGGTACGATCAAGACCAGCTTCTTCGAGAACATGAACCACCTGACCATCCGCTGTGCGCAAGGCGATATTGAGATGTCGCCGTTTCAGGCGTACGCTGGAAATCAGGGAAAAAGCCCCCTCGGTCCGATCAACTTTCCGTACGAAATCCCCTGGCAACAGGCCAACCAGATGGACCAGGATGCACTGGCCCTTATGGGCAACAAGCCGCTGCGGGTGCCCGGCGAAGAAGGGCTGCGCGACCTGCGGGTGATCGAAGCGATTCTGGCAAGCGCCTCTTCCGGAAAACGGGTCACGGTTTAGCGACCCGCGACGGCCTCCAGACCAGAGAACCGGCGAGGCGGCATCGCGCGCTCAGGCAGTGGCCCACTCGGGCGTACCGGTGGTCGCGCACGACATGCGGTGGCGGATCCAACCTGCCGACAACAGCGTCAGTCCGGCTACCGCTCCCATGGCTGCCTCGGGACCGGCGTTGTCAGCCAGCAATCCCGTCAACAAAGCGCCCACTGCGTACCCCAGGTCGCGCCAGAACCGAAAGATGCCCAGGCTCTCGGCCCGCTGCGTCGGGTGCGTATCGGCCGCAATGGCCGCCAGAAAGGTCGGGTAGACCAGTGCCGTTCCCAGGCCCAGCACCACAGCCACGGCGCTGACCTGCGGGAGGGACCAAGCCCAGGGCAGCGCCAGCAGCGCAAGGCCTTGCAGCGACATGCCCCAGAACAGCAGGTTTTTCTTGCAAAACACATCCGCCAGGGCGCCTGTCACCAGTTGTCCCACGCCCCATACCGCCGGATAAACCGCCACCATGAAGCCGATTTCGGTCAGCGAAAACCCGCGTTGTGCCAGCACCACGGGCAGCAGGCCCCACACCATGCCGTCGTTCAGGTTATTGACCAGGCCGGCCTGAGTCACGGCACCCAGGTTCGGATGTCGCCAGGTAGTTTCCCGGAAAATCCGGTTCAGGTGGGGCAGTTGCGTCTTGGCTCCCTCTTGCCGCACGTGCGCCGTGGTATCCTGCACCAACCCGATGCTGGCCAGTAGCCCGAGTACCGCCAACCCCAACCCCACCACAAACGGATAAGGCCGCAGGCCGTACGTGGAAGCCAGCCAGCCGGTCGCAAGGGCCACGGCCGCAATGGCGATATAACCGGCAAACTCGTTGATGCCCATCGCGATGCCCCGGTGTTTTTCTCCTACCAGATCGATTTTCATCACCACGGTGGTCGACCAGCACAGTCCCTGCTGGATGCCCAGCAGCACGTTGGCCACGATGACCCACCCCCAGTGCGGTGCCCACATCAGCAACAACGGCACGGGCAATCCCACCCACCAGCCGTAAACCAACAGACGTTTCCGGCCGATGCGGTTGGCCACCGTACCGGCTACGTAATTGGTCAGCGCCTTGGTCACTCCAAAGACCAGGATAAACGACAACAGTGCCGTCGGGGCCACCACGCCGAAGGCCTGCGCGGCCAGCGGCGGCAGAATGCTCCGCTCCAGCCCGACCATGCCGCCGACAAAGCCGTTGATCAATACCAATAGCAGAAACTGCCCGAGGTTTTCCCGAAGCCCCCATTGCACCGGTGCGGCGCTACGCTTTCCTTTCATCCATTCTGCTCCTTAACTCTAAATTTTTTCGGGACATACATCGACCGTGATGCCTTCTTCCTACACGAGCGCCGGGTTCCTTCCAACGCAATCGCAATCGCCACTGCACCAGCACAGTGGGTTCGACGCACGCAGCACCATCGCCTCCACCGCTATGCGCTCCTCAGCGGTAGCTACGGTGGAAGCCCTTAAAGTCGAATACATCAGTCAATCCAGTATTGGGCGAAATGCCCTTCCGGGGTACGACTATCCAACTTCAAAAGAACATGTACATGAGGACTCCCCTGGTGACTTAGGTTACTTAAGCGTTGCGCAAGCCGCAATCATCCAGGACAAAGGGCCCTCGATGGAAATTCTGGAGGGCGCATTTGCATTTTCAGCCATCGAATTCCATATTGCATCACTATTTAGATTTAATCTAAATTAAAACAACATCCTATGCATCGCCTCCTTGCGCTCTCTTTTGTAGCCAGTATCCTATTTGCTTCCTGTCAACCTTCCTCTCCCGATGGCACTGCCACGGGCGCGCCCGACTCGGTAGCAGTACCGATGCGCATGGTCACGGTAGGCGGCACAATTACGGAACTGGTATACGCTCTGGGGCTGGGCGACCGCATCGTCGCGACCGACCGCACGAGTGTGTATCCCGCTGCGATGCAGGGCTTACCCTCGGTCGGACATCCCGGCAACATCGCAGCAGAGGGCATTCTCTCCGAAAATCCTGACCTGATCATTGTGGCGAACGATGCAGCGCCCGACGACGTGCTCACGCAACTGGAATCGACCCAGACGCCGGTGTGGGTGGTGGAAAACGAAAACACGGTAGCAAGCACCAAAGCCATGATCTGTACCCTGGCCGAACGGCTGGACCGCCGTGCGCAGGGCGATTCGCTCCTAGCGCAACTAGACCGTGATCTGGCAGAAGCGAAGGCACGCGTGGCGCAGGCAACCACCGTTCCGAAAGTGCTGTTCATCTACGCCCGAGGGCGGGGCACGATGCAGGTGGGGGGACGCGGCACCTTCGCCGAAACCCTGGTCCAGCTGGCAGGCGGCACCCTGGCCACGCCCGATCTTGAGCAGTTTAAACCGTTAAATACGGAAGCACTGGTCGCGGCCAATCCCGATTACCTTCTGTTTTTCGAGTCGGGACTGGAAAGCCTGGGGGGCGTAGAAGGCGTGCAGTCGCTGCCCGGTGTCGCACAAACTACCGCGGGGCAACAAGGGCAGATTATCGCCATGGACGGCCTGCTGCTTTCCGGTTTTGGGCCGCGCCTGGGGCAAGCCGTGTTGCAGTTGTCCGAACGCATTCATCCGGGGTCCCGCACCGCCCAACGATAACTCATGACCACGACAACGCTTTCTTCGCATCGCCTGTACCACGCGCGGGGCCTCGCGCTCGGCTCGTTGGGAGCCGTCCTGGGGCTGGTAGCGCTGTGGGCGCTGGGCGTCGGAGCCGTACCGATTTCCGCAGGGGAAAGCCTCAGCATCCTGTGGCACCGGATGGTTGGAGGCGTGGGGCATTACTCGGACCGACAGGCCATGATTTTCTGGTCCATCCGGTTGCCACGCCTCGTGGAGACGCTGCTGGTCGGGGCCGCCCTCGGCGTGAGTGGATGCGCCCTGCAGGGCCTCTTTCGCAATCCGCTGGTGGAACCCGCGCTGATCGGCGTTTCCAGTGGTGCGGCCTTGTTTACGGTCGTCGCGATGGTGTTCAGCCAGGCGCTGGCGGGCACCCTGGCCGTCTTGTTCGGGAACTACCTCCTGCCGGCCTTTGCATTTGTGGGCGGGCTGGTCACTACCTGGATTGCCTACCGCCTCAGCCAGGCGCGCTTCCGCACTGACGTGACGCTCCTGATTCTGGCGGGTGTAGCCATGAATGCCCTAACCGGCGCACTGGTCGGACTCGTGATTTTCTATGCCGACGATGCAGCACTCCGCGATTTTACGTTCTGGTCGCTGGGCGATCTGGGTGGTGCCCACTGGCAAAGCCTCCTGGTGCATACGCCCCTCCTGATCGGGGCAACGCTGGGACTTCTCTTCTTTCACCGGCCGCTTAATGCCCTGTCGCTGGGCGAATCGGAAGCGTTTCACATGGGCGTAGAAGTCGAAAAGGTGAAGAAGCAGGTGGTGGTACTCAGCGCACTGGCCGTGGGCAGCGCCGTTTCGCTCTGCGGCATCATCGGATTCGTTGGGCTCGTCGTGCCACACATGGTACGTCTGGTCTGGGGATCGGACCACCGCCTCGTGCTGCCCGCGTCGTGTTTAGGCGGGGCCCTGCTGCTGCTCCTTGCCGATCTGCTGGCTCGCACACTCGTGCGCCCGGCCGAGCTGCCCATTGGGGTCATCACGGCCCTGCTGGGCGCCCCGTTTTTCATGTTCCTGCTGGTACGTCAGAAACAAATCCACCACACACGATGAGTATACACGCCCGCCATATCTCGTACCGCCGCGGCTCCCGCTATCTCCTGCGGGAAGTCTCCCTGACCCTGTCGCCGGGACGGATGCTGGCCGTGGTGGGTGCCAACGGGGCGGGCAAATCGACACTGCTCAAAGTGCTTTCCGGCGAACTGCCCGCCACCGGCGAAGTACGGCTGGAAGCGCACCCGCTGGCTTCCTTCTCCGCACGGGAGCTGGCGCTGCACCGGGCAGTGTTACCACAACAGGGCCAGGTGCATTTTCCCTATACCGTGCGCGAGGTGGTGCATCTGGGTCGGCAACCCCATCGGACCGCGCGTCAAGAGGACGAGCAGGTGGTGCAGCAGGTGATGGCGCTGACCGATACCCTTCCGTTTGCCGATCGGCACTACCAGTCGCTTTCGGGCGGCGAACAACAGCGGGTGCAACTGGCCCGGGTGCTGGCGCAGGTCTACCCGCCGCAGCCCCATCCGCGCTACATCCTGCTCGACGAGCCTACCGCCAGCCTCGACCTGGCGCAGCAGCATCACGTGCTGAGTCGGGTCCGGCAGGCCTGTACCCACCAGATTGGTGTCCTGGCGATTGTCCACGACCTGAACCTGGCTGCCGCCTATGCCGACGAGCTGCTCCTGCTGAAAGCGGGGCGCGTGGTGGCCTACGGCCCAACGGCCGAGGTGCTGCAAGCTCACTGGATCGAACAGACCTTCGACCACCCGGTGCGGCTGTTGTACGAAGCGGGGCAGCCCCTTCCTTTTATCGTTCCGGTTTCTTCTTCTATTGCTTCATTACATCACACGCCACATTCATGAAACATACGTCCGCCCTCCCCGATACCCCGATGGCCCTCCGACAGGCCTGGGATGACTTAAAAGCCCAGGAACCTCGCCTCCGCATTCGCGATTGCGCCGCGCAACTCGGCGTGAGCGAAGCCGAACTGCTGGCCACTACCGTCGGCGAAACGGCCGTCCGGCTACAGGGCGACTGGCCGCAGCTGGTGAAGCGCCTGCCCGATCTGGGCCGGGTCATGTCGCTGACGCGGAATGCCAGCTGTGTGCTGGAACACAAAGGGCCGTTCCAGAAAGTCGATACGTTCGGCGAGGGCGACCGGGCCATGGGAACGGTGATCGGCCCCATCGAAACGCGGGTCTTCTTCAAAGCGTGGCACGTCGGCTTTGCCGTCCGCCTGGAGACGCCTCACGGCCTGCAACAGAGCCTGCAGATTTTTGATCGGGAAGGCACGGCCGTCACCAAGATTTACCTGCAACCGGAAAGTCACCAGGCCGTTTACGACCAACTCGTAGCCGATTACCGGGCCGAGGATCAAAGCAATGCGCAACCCACAACGCCCTACGCACCCGAGACGTACGCGACGGACGTGGACCGGGAAGCGCTGCTGCAGGATTGGGCTCAATTGGAAGACACCCACCACTTTTTCGGCATGCTGCGGAAGCATCAGGTCCACCGCCTCGACGCACTCCATCTGGCCGAAGGGCGCTTTGCTCACCGCATTGCTCCGGAAGCCCTAGCGTCGCTGCTGGAAACGGCCGCGTCGACCCAACTGCCGATCATGATCTTCGCGGGCAACCGCGGCAACCTTCAGATTCATCAGGGAAAAGTGCGGACCATCCGCGTGATGGGCCCCTGGCTCAACGTGCTGGACCCCACGTTCAACATGCACCTGCGGCAGGACCACATCGATACGGCCTGGATCGTGGAGAAACCGACGACCGACGGCACCGTGACGGCCCTCGAACTGTACGACCCGCATAAAAACCTGATTGCGCAACTGTTCGGTCTGCGGAAACCGGGCGTCCCCGAAAAGTCGGCCTGGCGCGCGCTGGTGGCCGAGCTTCCCCGCCTGTAACTACGAGCGCACCCTTTAGCGCTGCTGAAGGCACCGCGCCTTTTCTTATAACAGTATCCTTAGCATTTGACCAACTCAACTCCCATGCAAAAACCTATACTCCTTGCACTCGGCCTCTTGGCCGCCGGGCCCCTTACCGCTCAGACCGTAACCGACACCGTTTCCATCGGGGCGGGCTACGCAAATCAGGTGTACTATAGCTTATCCGAGGGTCCGGTTCACACGGCCCCCACGACCAACTGGGACCTGGCGTTTCAGGCCAACCTGTACGGAGCGGCCATCCGGGCCAACCACGTCGGAGGTGTGGAAGTGTACGATCCGGGCGTAGACGCATCGGCCTGGGCAACCGTACTCGATACCAACGAAGCCGATACCTGGACGGCCTATTACAATGCCGATACCGCCTGGGAAACCGGCGCGTTCGACGCGGCCGGATGGTACACGTACCAGGGGTCTGGTCTGGTGATCGGCACCAAGGTCTTTGCGCTGAAACTCGGGGACGGCCGCTACAAGAAACTTCTCATCGACGGCATCACCAACGGCGGGAGCGATCCGGCCTATGCCATTGTGTTTCGCTACGCCGATGTGGACGGAAGCAACGAAGTGGTGGATACGTTGGTGAAACCCGACTATGCCACGCAAAATTTCATCTACTATTCGCTGGCCGACGGCGCCGTGGTAGCCCAGGAACCGGCCGACCGCGCCACGTGGGATTTGGTCTTCACGCAGTATCTGGCCGATCTGGGCGGCATGCCCTATCCCGTGACGGGCGTGTTGCACAACTACATAGCCGCCGCGCCTTACGGGGGGAGTGGTACGCCTCCGAACGTGCTGGTGGCCGAGGTGAGTGACGTAGCCGTGGAAGAAGCCAGCGACTCCGGGCAGACGTACGCATCCGCCATCAACACCATCGGGTACGACTGGAAAGCGTTCAACATGACCAAGTTTACCTACGATGCCGTCGATAGCCTCTCCTACTTTGTACGGGCGATGGACGGACAGGTGTACCACGTGGCTTTTACCGGCTTCGGAGGGTCGGCCGACGGGACCTTTATCTTCACCAAAACCCTGATGCGCACCACGGCGGCCGACGATCGGCCAGGGCAGTCTTCTCTCCGCCTCTCCGTCTATCCGAACCCAACGGCTTCCAGTGCTGTGACGGTGGCCTATGCTGCTACGGAAGCGACCGCCACTTTGCAGCTTCACGACGTGTTGGGGCGCGAAGTCTGGTCGGGGTCGGTCACCGGTCCTACCGCGCTCGGCACCTATACCCTGCCCTCCCTTCCGCTGCGGGCCGGCACGTATCTGCTCTCGATGCAGAGCGGTACTCACCGCGTCAGCCAACGGGTCGTACTTACTCCTTAAGCGTAGTTCCATGTGTGTTCACCTGTCCGCCACAACGGCCGGGACCAGCAACTCGGGCTCGGTCAGCAAGAGCGGGCAGGTGTTTTTTCCAAGGCTTCTGTATGCGTAGTGTCCCCGGCATTCTGCTGTTTCTTTTCGGCTGGCTCCCGTTCCAGGCCCGTGCGCAGACGGTGCAGGTGCGGGATCGGGCCGACGACCGTCCGCTGGCCGATGCCTACGTGGTGTTTACCACGCTGCGCACCGGTGCGGCGGCCTATCGGCTGACGGATCAGGACGGACACGCGCAGTCTCCGTTCGCCGAGCCGGTTCAGGTGGAAACCCGGCTGATCGGCTACCGCACGCGCACCGATACCCTGCAACCGGACCAGACCTACACGCTGTACCTGGAAGCCGACGTACAGAACCTCGACGAGGTGGTCGTAACGGGTACGTACCAGCCATCGCCCCGCCACGAGGTGCTGCAACGCACCCGGGTGATCGGCGCGCAGCGCATCCAGCAACAGGGAGCGCTGACCCTTCCGGATGTGCTGCGCAACGAACTCAACATCGGGCTGTCGCGCGACGGCGTGCTGGGCACCTCGGTTTCCCTCCAAGGCCTGGGCGGCGAAAACGTGAAGATCCTGATCGACGGGGTGCCGGTGGTCGGGCGCCAGGACGGCATCCTCGACCTGAACCAACTGCAACTCGACGACATCGCCCGCATCGAAATTGTGGAAGGCCCCATGTCGGTCAAGTACGGGGCCGATGCGCTGGCCGGCGTCATCAACCTGATTACCAAAGAAGCGCAGGAAGGCTGGGAACTCGGTGTACAGTCGCATACCGAATCGGCGCGGCAGTACCTTTCGGAGCACGAGGGCACCCACCGCCAGAGCCTGTCGGGCAGTTACCACACGGGGAAAGCCACACTGCAAGGCCGGGGCGGGCGCTACTTTTTCGGGGGCGTTCCGCAACCGGGCGTAGCGCGCGCGCGGATCTGGAATCCGAAGCAACAGCACTTCGGTACCGCCCAGGTGGGCTACACGTTCCGTCGGCTGAAACTGCATTACAAGCTGGACGGCCTCGACGAACAGATCTACAGCCTGGGGGCACCCCGCTACACCGGCACGCGCCTGGTGGCGACCGACGACCGCTTTCAGGTACGGCGCTTGACGCAGGTACTTTCGGCGGCGGCGCCGCAGGAAGCGCGTCTTCGCTGGGACGTCTTCGTCTCGCGGCAGGACTTCCTGCGCGCCCGCACCGGCACCGTCAAAGACCTGGTGACCCTGCATGAACAGGCACGCGGGGGCAGCGACAGCGACACCAGTCGGCTGGTCAATTACCACTCGCGGGGTTCGCTCATCAAAGGCCGGGAAGACGCGTGGCTGGGCTACGAAGTCGGTTACGAAGTAGACCGGGAAACCGGACGGGGGGCGCGCATTCGCGACGGACAACAAACGCTCTACGACGTGGCGGTGTTCGCCTCGGCAGAGCTGCAACCCGTGCCGCGCCTGCTGCTCAAGCCAGGGCTGCGGCTGGCCTACAACAGCCAGTATCAGGCCCCGCCCGTCCCATCGCTGAATGTAAAATACGACCTCTCCGATGCCTGGGCACTCCGCTTCACCTACGGGCGGGGATTTCGGGCGCCGTCGCTCAGTGAACTGTACCTGGAGTTCATGGACATCAACCACAACGTCCACGGCAATCCCGACCTGCGTGCCGAGTATTCGCACCACCTGGGGCTTTCTTCGGCGTTGCGGTGGGAACGGTGGGGCCTTGACTGGCAGACGGAACTGTCGCTGTTTTACAACGACGTGCGCGACAAAATCAGCCTGATTCAAGACACGCTCACCAACGACGCCTACCCCGTGCCGCGCTATCTTTATTTTAACATTGACCGGTTTCGCTCCCAGGGCGGTCAGTGGGAATTGCGCGCCCGGCGCCAGCGGCTGGAGGCGGGCGTGGGGGTCGGCTATACGGGTCGGCTGAATCAATACGAAGCCGCGTACACCACCGAAGCGCCCCGGTTTTTCTACAGCCCGCAACTGTCGGCTACCCTGAGTTACCGCCCCTTTGCCCGGGGACCTCAACTCTCGCTCTTTTACAAACGTACCGGCCGGACGCCCCTGCCAGGCCTGACCGCCGAAGGGCAACTGGTCACCTACCAGCAACCCGCCTACGCCTGGCTGGACGCAAGTGCTGTCCAGTCGTGGTGGGACGATCGGCTGACGCTGACCCTCGGCGTGCGGAACCTGCTGGACGTGACCAACGTGCGGGCGGGCTTCAGCGACAGCGCCCACGATGGCGGCTCCCAGACCTTGCTGGCGGTGGGGCGCAGTGGCTTCTTCCGGTTGCAATTTCTCATCTCCAACGCCCACTAATTCCCGTGCTGTTCTCTCGTCTTTCGTGGTGGTCCCGACTTTGCTCCGTAGTGCTTCTGCCCTTGGGGACGATGCTCAGCGGATGCCTGGCGGAAGATACGCCTCTGCAACTCCCGCCCCCGGGACCGGAAGAAACGTTTCAGGCCGACCTGGGGTCCGGTTATGGCGATCAGGTCTATTTCGATTTCAGCACGGGACAGGCAACCGTCCGCGACCGGGAAAGCTGGGATCTGGGGTTCTATTGCGGTCCCGACAGCTTCTATGTGGTATTGAACGGCGCCAAGCGGATGTACGCCGCCGATCCGCAGACCGAAGACTTTGCGAGCGTTACCAGCCGGGCGGGACTCGCGTTTCGGCCCGATCCGCCGAGCGGACTTCTGGACAGCACGGTGCTGGGCCGATGGTGGACGCGGGCGACCGACGCCCCGGTATTTGTCATCGACCGCGGCCAGAAAACGTCCGGTTTGCCGATCGGCACAAAAAAAATTCAGCTGCGCCGGGCGGGGCATCAGGTCGTGCTGCGATACGCAGACCTGAACGGGGCGGGCGAAGATTCCCTGCGGATCACGCAGGACCCGCTGTACAACCTAATGTTCTTTTCCTTTGAGGATGGTGGGCAACTCGTCGAAGTAGAGCCGCCGAAAACCGATTGGGACGTGGTTTTCACCACCTATACCCATATTTTCGAGGACCAGCCCGATCCGGCCTTCCGCTTCTACCTGGTCAACGGCGTGCTGCTCAACCGCCACGCCACAGTCGCTACCGACTCCATTCCGGCCCGGCAACAGCCCTTTGCGTCCCTGACGCTGGAACAGGTACCGGCCTATGCCTTTACGGCACAACTGGATGTGATCGGGTTTGACTGGAAGACCTTCGACATGGCCACAAACCAGTACACCGTGCACGACGACTGGTCGTATCTGGTCCGCACGGCCGAAAACCACTACTATAAACTTCAGTTTCTCAGCTTTTACAACGACGCCGGTGACCGGGGGTACCCCCTGATCCGCTACCAGCGCTTGTGACGATGGCCACTGGTTACAGGAATGTGCTCCTTTCGTGCGTAGAAGTGCTTGATGCTCCTTATCTTTACTCTTTCTAAATAATGACTTCCAACTCCACGCCTTTGACTCTGAAACGCCTGATCGGCTCCCTGCACCTCTGGCTCGGCCTTGCGTCCGGGCTTATTGTCTTCATTGTGGCACTGACGGGCTGTCTGTACGCCTTCCAGGAAGAAATTCAGAACCTCACCCAGCCGTACCGCTTCGTCGAAGAGGCCCAGGGCACTCCCCTGCCGCCCTCGCAGTTGCAGCGCATTGCCGAAGAGGCCCTGCCCGAAAAGAAGGTACACGCCGTGCTTTACCCTAAAGCCGGCGAGGCCGCCCAGGTCATTTTCTACAACTACGAGCCGGAGTACTATTATTACCTGGTCTACCTCAACCCTTACACGGGCGCCATCCAGCAGGTCAAGGACATGGAAGCAGATTTCTTTCAGATTGTGCTCGACGGTCACTTTTACCTCTGGCTGCCGGCCCCCATCGGGCAACCGGTCGTGGCAACTGCTACTCTGGTGTTTGTGGTGATGCTGCTGACCGGACTGGTGCTGTGGTGGCCCAAAAACAAGTCCGCCGCACGGCAGCGCTTTTCCATCAAGTGGAACGCCCGCTGGCGGCGAAAGAATTACGATCTGCACAACGTTTTGGGGGTTTATGCGCTCTGGCTTGCGCTGGTGCTGGCCCTGACGGGGCTGGTGTGGGGCTTTCAGTGGTTTGCGCAAGGCACATATACGGCCCTGGGGGGTGAGAAGGAGCTGATGTACATCGAGCCGCTTTCCGACACCACGGCCACGCTCGTTCAGGAAGCCGAAGCCGTACCGGCGATGGACCGGATCTGGCAGCAAATGCGCCGCGAACATCCCACGGCCGAAGTGCTGGAAGTGCACGTTCCTGAAACGCCCGCCTCGCCGATTGCCGCCAACGTCAATACGCAGGACGGCACGTTCTGGCGACTGGACTACCGCTATTTCGATCAGTATACGTTAGAAGAACTCTCGGTCGACCACGTGTACGGACGCCTGGCCGACGCCGATGCGACCGACAAACTGTTCCGGATGAATTACGACATCCATACCGGGGCCATTCTGGGCTTTCCCGGAAAACTGCTCGCTTTCTTTGCAAGCCTGATCGTTGCCAGTCTGCCGGTAACCGGTTTTCTGATCTGGTGGGGACGCCGGAAAAAATCGCGTCAGCGCAACCCGCTGCCCAAACGGTCGGCACCGGCACCAGCCCGTAAAAATCGCGCGGCCGTGGCGCGTGTCGATCCTTCCTGATCTTACTTCGTTTGGCACCCAACGCATCAGCACGTTCTCTGTACTGCGACTAACACCGGTACAGAGAACGTGCTTTTTTTGGCTTCTCTCGGTAGCCACATCGAGCTATTGCCCATTCGAGACCACAGCGTTTGCGCCCCCATGTGCGACGCCCTCGTTGCCCTTACGCCTGGTGGCATACCACGAGGTTGAGGCTACGCTTCCCGTTTTGAACCCTCTCCACTTCGCCGATCCGGGCAGTTTGCACAGGCATTGGTGCCTCTAAGTCAGCG
This sequence comes from Catalinimonas alkaloidigena, assembly GCF_900100765.1. NCBI lineage: Bacteria > Pseudomonadati > Bacteroidota > Cytophagia > Cytophagales > Catalimonadaceae > Catalinimonas > Catalinimonas alkaloidigena. The sequence continues at coordinate 152,478 of NZ_FNFO01000006.1, forward strand.
CTCTCTTCCATCGTCTTTGAGCGTTGCCAACGCCACCCGGTGGCCTTTTCCCGGCGGGTTTACTGAACCTGCATAAAAAAAACGGCGCGTATACATACCCGCCGTTTCATCGCTTAGCTGAAGAGGTTCGTGGTTAGAAACGATAGTTCATGGACAACCGATAATTCCGCAGCGCCTCGGCCTGCCAGTAATAGAAGTTGCTGTACGGATAATAGGCTCCCGAAAGCAGTTGTGCGTTGAAGAGGTTGTTGGCGTTGAGCGAGACGCCCATTTTGCCGAACTGGTACGAAACCGCGGCATCGAACCGGGTGTAGTCGGGCATGGAAGGATCGACCGTACGGTCGTAAGCCCCGTACCAGGCCGTACGGCCCGAAGAATGTTGCACCCCGAACGAAAGCCCCAGACCTTCGAACGCGCCCTGCCAGAACTTATAATGCAGCCAGGCATTGGCAATGTGCTTGTCGGTGCCCGGAATCTGCGTTCCCTGGAACGAGCCGTCGGTGTCTTTGGTGACTTTACCGTCGGTATAGGCATAGTTCATGGTGACGTTCAGGCCCTCGACCAACTCGCCGCGCAAGTCGATTTCCAGGCCCTGGGTTTTGGTTTGGCCCAACTGAATGGAGAAATACTGGTGCTCGGGGTCGGAGGTCAGCACGTTGTTTTTCGTGATCTGGTACGCGGCCAGCGAGGCCGTCCAGCGCCCGTTCAGCCAATCGGTTTTCAGGCCGACTTCTTTGTTGTCGCCGACAATCGGGTCGAATGGCGTTCCTTCAAAGGAGGCCCCGGCCTGCGGAATAAAGGCCTGATCGTACACGCCGTACACGCTCATGCTGGGCGTCAGCGAGTAGCTGAGTCCGACCCGCGGCGTGAATTTTTCGGCATCCACCTGCCCCGAATACGGATCGGCGTCGCCGGTGGTGGTGTAGCGGCCCGCGAGCGTGAGTCGCAGCTTTTCGTCCAGCATCCGGATTTCGTCCTGCAGGTAGAGTGCGGCATACTGGTTGTTGTAGCGCACGCCCCGCTCGCGGATGTCGAGGCTGCGGTCGTAGACCGGATACGCGCTGGCCGGCACCTGACCGTATACGGGATTGAACACATTGAAGCTGCTTGCGCCGGTAATGGCTCCGCCTTGCGCCCAGTCGTGGTAATAATCTTTGTCGCCCATGTCCAGGCCCGCCAGAATCCGGTGCGTCAGCGCTCCGGTGCGCACGTCGCCGTTCACAAAAAACTGCCCTACTTTGGTGACGCCCAGAATGTCCCAGATGGACGCCGCCCGCAGAAGCGTATCACCGACGAAGCTCGACGGCCACAGGCTTTGCCCCACCTGATCGAAGTTCAGGTACGCCAGCTGGCTGGTAAATTTCCAGTCATCGTTCAGGCTGTGCGAAAAAGTCAGCGTCAGCGACTGGTCGTTGACGGTCGTCGGGCGCATGTTGGGTTCCAGGGTAGAGAAGTTGACGGGCAAATCGCCCAGACCGTTCGGCGAATAGCTGTAGCTGGAGCCAATGGGCGACATCTGCACGTACTGGTAGGTGTACTCGGCCGTGAGGGACGTACGGGGGTTGATCTGGAATTTCAGGACGGGCACCACCGACACGCGGTTGTTGTATTCATACGCCCGGTGGGTGCCTTTCAGCTGGCCCATCAGGTTGAGTCGGTACAGTACTTTGCCATCCTTGCTCAACTTGCCGTCGAAGTCCAGTGTGCTGCGGTAGGTGCCGAAGCTGCCGACCGTCATGCTGGCTTCTGCCTTGGTGAAGCCCGTCGGTTTTTTGGTCACCACGTTGTAGAATCCGCTCGGCTCGCCGCTGGCCAGCATAAAACCGGCCGGCCCTTTTACAAACTCGATGCGTTCGACCATGCTCATGTCTTCCGTCAGCGGCCCCCACGTTTCGGTGACATTCATGCCGTTGCGGAACGACGCTACCCGCGAACCGCGCATCACAATCCGCGCGTAGGTCTCCCAGTGCTCCGACCGGGTGGCGCCACTGACGTTGCGAATCACGCCTTCCTGCATGTCGAAAATCTGCTGGTCTTTCAACACTTGGTTGCTGATGACCTGGATGTTCTGGGGCGTTTCCAGGAGCGGCGTTTTCAGGCGCAGCGAGATGGACGGATAATCGGTTACGTAAAGGCTCGGGTTGGCACGCACCACGATCTCTTCCAGCTCTTTTCCGTCTACTTCCAACGTGAACGAAACGGTGGTCGTCTGGTTGGCGCGGACCTCTACCGGTTGCGATACGCTCTTCAGCCCTACGCTACTGGCCACAAGGGTGTACGACCCGGCCTGGATGTCCTGAAGTTCGAACGTACCCTCCGCATCGGTAGAAGCGCCCTGGGTGGTACCTTTCAGGTAGACGTTTACAAATTCGGCGGGTTGGTGGTCGTTGGTCACGACCGTCCCGGTAATGCGGCCCGTTTGAGCCGATGCGGAACCTAATGTGATAAGCCACATCAGGAACGAGAGCGCGTAAAGATGCTTCACGTAGATTACTAAGTTTATTTAGACTTATTTTAAATAATGGCTCAAAAATAGAGGCTCCCCCGCCAACGGGCAAGCCTGCGCCGCCGATTTTCTGCGTTTCTACACGCAGGCTATCACTTTTGCATCAGGTCTTCGATTTCCATCAGAAAAAGCGTCTGCGACAGGAGCTCGGTCAGTTGCTCCACTTCGTGGTAGGTCATGGCGAATAACAGTGCCTCGTCGCGGGTGGGCAGGTACACGCACCGCGCGTCGGGATCGGGCACGTCGGCCTCCAGTTTCAGCACGCCCTGCAGGTACTCGACGAAATGGTGCAGCTGAGGGCGGTTCAGCAAGAGCGAAATGTGCCCGAAGTTGACGTGCACGTCGCCCTGGCAGGTGCACTTTTCGGTAGACCCAAGAGCATTGGCGTAGTAACGTTCACCGGAGCATTTCATAGAATCGACGTTCGGAGGAGAAAAGAAACCTGGGTTGTAGCGTCCTGTGGCTTAGTTGGAGTCGCTCATCATCTGGTGCACCTCAATGAGGAGGAGCGCGTTGGCCAGCCCTTTCTGCACCGTGGCCAGTTCGTCTTCCGTGAAACAAAACTGGATGTCGGCGTGGCAGGTGCGGATCAACGTGTAGCGTACGCCGTCGGGAAACAACACGCTCTGCCGCGTAAAATCGAGGTCCAGCAACCGCTGGCTGAACTGCACAAAATCGCGCTCCGAAAACCCCACCAGCAGGTTGCGGTAGTACCAGCCGACCTGTTTACAGTCGCTGCATTGGGAAATGCAAAATCCTTCCTGGTTGATGAAGACAACGGGTTTACAGGCACTCATGGCAAATCGGGGGTCTAGGTCAGCAAAGGTTCGGACGGCGGAAACTCCGGGCGTCGGGACGTAAGTTGGGCCTGCGCCCGGCCGGGCGAAAGCGCTGTTCAGGCCAAAGCGGTACCGGCCGGAACGCAGGACTTAAGATTGGGTCGTCTCAGGCAAATGCTTCGATGCCATTGACGGTGGTATATTTCAGGCTCAGTTTTTTATCGGGATGGATGTACTGGTAGGCCGACTGCATGGCCAGCGTGGCTTCGTGAAAGCCGCACAAAATCAGCTTTAGTTTGCCGGGATACGTATTGATGTCGCCCACGGCATAGATCCCGGGCACGTTGGTGCTGTAGTCGAAGGTGTTGACTTCGATGGCATTTTTGTGGATGCCCAGCCCCCACGACCCGATGGGACCGAGTTGGGGCGTCAGTCCGAAGAGCGGAATCAGGTAATCGGTGGCTTGTGTAAAGGCTCCATGTTCGCGGTGTTGCAGGGTAAGTTCGCGCAGGTGTCCGTTGCCCTGCACACCCACAACTTCTGTATCCAGCAGAAGTCGGATGCGCCCCGTCTCCGCCAGCTCGTGAACTTTCTCGACCGAATCGGGCGCGCCCCGGAAGTCACGGCGACGGTGCACCAGGGTAACTTCGGCGGCCACGTCGGCCAGGTAGATCGTCCAGTCCAGCGCGGAGTCGCCCCCGCCGGCCAGCACCACCCGCCGGTCGCGGAACTGTTCCGGATTCCGCACCATGTACTCGATGCCCCGCTCCTCGAATTGGGCCAGCCCTTCGATCGCCGGTTTGCGGGGTTCGAAACTGCCCAGCCCCCCCGCAATGCAGATGACCGGCGCTTCGACTACCGTGCCGCGGTGGGTAGTAACCCGAAACCGCCGCGGCCCGACTTCTTCAATACGCTCGGCCCGCTCGCCCAGCGTAAACGTGGGCCGGAACGGCGCGATCTGCTCCATCAGGTTCCGCACGAGGTCGCCGGCCAGCACCGTAGGATAGCCGGGGATATCGTAGATCGGTTTCTTGGGGTAAATCTCAGTCAGTTGCCCACCCGGTTGGGGCAGGGCATCGATCAAATGACACCGCAGCTTAAGCAGGCCGGCTTCGAAAACGGTAAAAAGACCACAGGGCCCCGCCCCGATGATGAGCACATCCGTCGTAATCATGAATCTTTATTTTTATTTAGATTAATTCTAAACAGTGACAAAGATGGGGGCCCATGCCGGAACATGCAAGGTGTCAGTCGAAAAAATGTTTCAGGATTATGAGGTCACTACTCCCCTGGTGCAGGAACATCATCCGCAAAAAAAATCCCCCTGCCGACAGAGCAGAGGGATGCAAAGACCAATCAAGATTCGAGCTAGCTAGATCGCCGCGACCGCGTCATTTTCCGGTCTGGTAGAAGCGCGCGCCGAACAGGAAGATCACCACGTAGCAAATGATCGGCAGGTAGTAGGCGTGCGCAACGTTCTGGTCGGCGATCAGCCCCATGACCGGCGGAAACAGTGCGCCTCCCACCACGCCCATCGTAATGAACGACGACGCCTGTTGGGTATGCGGTCCCAAGTCTTTGAGGGCCAGACTGAAAATGGTCGGGAACATGATGCTGAAGAAGAAGTTGACCAGGATGAGCGCCACGAACGAGGTAACGCCCCACCCTTGCGCCACAATGAGGCACATCACGATGTTGCACAGCGCCGCCGCGGCCAGCAGTTTGTTCGGCGCGATGAAACGCATCAGGAACGTTCCCAGAAAACGGCCGACCATCATCATGACCATGCTCAGCGAAAAATAGTAGGCGGCATTTTCGGCGATCAGGCCCATCACGTCGACGCCGTAGTTGATGAAAAACGCCCACGTGCCGCCCTGCGCCGCTACGTTGAAAAACTGGCCCGCCACGGCCCAGCGGAAATGACGGTGCTGAAACAGTTTCTTAGGCTGTTGGATGGCGGCCGGCTCGGTCGGAACGGCATAAGCGTCCTTTTCGGCGGCTACGTCTACCGCATGCGGGTCTTGAATGGGCGGGACGGTGACGAAGAAAAACGCCACCGCAATGCACGCAATGACGATGCCGATGCCGACGTAGAGCAGCTTGACCGAGTCCAGGTCGGCTCCGCCCGACACCGGTCCCTCGGTAGCGCGCAAAATAAAGTACCCCCCGAGCAGCGGCCCGATTACGGCACCAAGCCCGTTGAAGGCCTGAGCAAAGTTGATACGCTGATCGCTGGTCGGCTGCGGACCCAGGGCCGCCACAAACGGGTGTGCTACGGTTTCGAGCGTGGCCAGGCCACAGGCCAGCACAAAAAGGGCCAGCCGGAAAAACCCGAACGACTCGGCATTGGCAGCGGGCACGAACAGAAACGCACCCAACGCGTAGAGCGTCAGCCCGAGCAACACCCCGTTTTTATACCCGAACCGCTTCATAAACAGCCCGGCCGGAATGCCCATCACGGCATAGGCCCCGAAGATGGAAAACTGCACAAGCCCCGACTCGGCCTTGGAGACGTGCAGCACGTCCTGGAAGTGGCGGTTGAGCACATCGCCCATTGTGATGGCAATGCCCCAGAGCATGAACAGGGAAACCACAAAGACGAGTGTCGTCAGAAATTTCTTCTCCGTGAAGGCAGCGGCGGCGGTGGGTCGTGTCCCGGCGGGCGGCTGCGTAAGCGCATTGTGCATGGTGTAAAAGCGGGTTTACAAGTGGTTAGTCAGTGGCTCGGGGTCGTGCGGTCCGAGCCTAAGTTGTTCAATCCCGAAATGTAGAGATTTCGGGCCGATGTAACGCGCCCGCCGGACTACTTCTGGCGTAACTTTGCCGGAAAACTCACTTTTTCGGTCAATCGGGTACCTCCCGCCGCTGGCCTTCGTACGAAGAACGTGGCCGCAGGCCGCTGATGACTTTTTCACGCTATGGATGATGCTACTCCGACGGACTCGAAACTGACCTCTACTACGCTCTGGCTGATGACGGTCGGTTCCGGTCTGGTCGTTGCCAACAACTACTACAACCAGCCGCTGCTGGGCAAAATTGCCGCCGCGTTTGACACCACCGAAACGCAGGCCGGCTACATCGCCATGTTTACGCAACTGGGCTACGCGGCCGGTCTGTTTTTGCTGGTGCCCCTGGGCGACATGCTGCCTCGGAAACGCCTGATCGTTTTCGATTTCGTGTTCATCATTGTCGCTCTGCTGGCGGCAGCGCTCTCCACGAGCATCGTGCAACTGATCCTGATCAGTTTTTTCATCGGGCTGACGTCGGTCGTGCCGCAGTTGTTCGTTCCGATGGCGGCGTTTCTGGCGCATCCGGCCCGGCGTGGGAAAGCCATCGGCACGGTGATGAGCGGGCTGCTGCTGGGCATTCTGTGCTCGCGTACCCTGAGCGGGTTTGTGGGCGAACAGTTCGGCTGGCGCGCCATGTACTACATCGCCGCGGGGCTGATGGCGCTGCTCTGGGGAGCGGTGCTGTGGCTCCTGCCCGAAGTCGCGCCAACGTACCGGGGCGGGTACGGATCGCTGTTGCGGTCCATGACACAATTCGTAAAAACGCAACCGGCCCTGCGACTGGCAGCCCTGCGCGGCGGGCTGGCCTTCGGGAGTTTCAGCGCCTTTTGGACCACGCTGGCCTTTCTGATGGAAGGCCCCCCATTTTTTCAGGGGAGCGATACCGTCGGCGTGTTCGGCCTGATCGGCGCAGCCGGGGCCTTGTCGGCTTCGGTGGTGGGCAAACTGACCGACTCGCTCGACAAGCGCAAACTCATCGGACTGTCGTTTCTGGTCATCACCGTCTCCTGGGGCCTTCTGTACGGGCTTTCGGCTACCTACTGGGGGCTGGTGCTGGGGGTGCTGCTGCTCGATGTGGGCGTGCAGTCGGCCCACATCACCAACCAGTCGATTGTGTTCAGTCTGGTACCTTCCGCGCAGAACCGCCTCAACACAGTCTACATGGTCACCTATTTTCTCGGCGGCGCGCTGGGCACCTGGCTCGCGAGCCTCGGCTGGCAGCACGCGGGTTGGGCGGGCGTATCGGGCGTCGGACTGATGTTCGCGCTCGGCGGGGGCGCGCTCTACGCGTTCGAGAAGCGTCAGGCCCGGCAAGCGGTTCCCGATCCGGGCGAATACGCCGCCTGAATTGCCGGCGGGGCGCTTTTTTCTTTTTCAGAAAGGCATCGGGTAAGTTGGTGCCGGGCAGTCCCTCTGTTTTGGTACACCGGCGCGAGCAGTCCCGCTTCGTCTCCGGCCCTCACACGATTCAACAGCACCCTTATGCGTTACCTTATTTTCGGCGTTTTTCTGCTCTGGAGCTTCCAGGCCCGGACGCAACCCTCGCAACAGTTACGCGACAGTCTGAACCGCCTGAGCCAGCAAGACCATCAACTCATGATGCAACGCCTGGGCATTACGTCCCTGCGCCCGGGGCCCTCCGGCAATCCGGAAGCTCCCAACGCCGCCAATGCCGACGAAGCCAAGGCATCGCCCTACACGTCGCTCCCCGATCCGCTCGTGTTCGACAGCGGCAAGCCCGTAAAAGCAGCGGCACAGTGGCAAAAACGGCAACGGGAAATTCGGGAAGCGTTCGACCGGGAGGTTTACGGCCGCATGCCGGACCACACGCCCGCCGTCACCTGGGAAGTCGTGCGCACAGTCGATACGCTGGAGGGCTCCTATCCCGTCGTCCGGAAAGAACTTCGGGGGCACGTCGACAATTCCGCTTATCCGGCGATCGAAGTGACGCTGGAGATGACCCTGACCACGCCCGCCCGGGCCACGAGCGCCGTTCCGCTGATGCTGGAATTCGGCTGGAACTTTCCGGCCAACTGGCCGCGTCCGCCGGTCGAGCATCCTACGTGGCAGGAACAGTTGCTGGCCCAAGGGTGGGGGTACGCCATCCTGATTCCGACCAGCTTCCAGGCCGACAACGGTGCGGGCCTGCGCGAAGGCATCATCGGCCTGATGAACCAGGGGCAACCCCGCCAGCTCGACGACTGGGGAACCCTGCGCGCCTGGGCATGGGGAGCCAGCCGCGCCCTCGACTATTTTGAGGCTGATCGCTCGGTCGATGCGCGCCGTGTCGGCATCGAAGGGCTGTCGCGCTACGGCAAAGCGGCGCTGGTTGCCATGGCCTACGAGCCGCGTTTCGCCATTGGGTTCATCGGCTCGTCTGGGGCGGGTGGTGCCAAAATCCTGCGGCGGCAATTCGGAGAGCAAGTCGAAAACCTGGCTTCTTCTGCGGAGTACCATTGGTTTGCGCCCAACTTCATCAAATACGCGGGGCCGCTCACGCCCAACGACTTGCCCGTCGATGCCCACGAGCTGATCGCCCTGTGTGCCCCCCGGCCGGTGTTCATCAGCGTAGGGTCGCCAGCGGTCGAAGGCCAGTGGATCGACGCCCGCGGCATGTTTGTGGCGACCGTGCAGGCCGCACCGGTCTACGAGCTACTCGGCAAAAAGGGCCTCGGCACCACGACCTTTCCCCCGCAGGAAACAGCGCTGACGCAAGGCGATCTGGCGTTCCGTCAGCACGCCGGGGGCCATACGGTCGTGCCGAACTGGCCGACGTTCATTCCGTTTGCCGCGCGCTACTTCGGGTCCGTGGCCAAGTAAAACTTCCGCAGCGTTGGCGTATAGGGCAGCCGGGTAGGTGGAACAACCCCGTGGCATCCGAATCAATCGCAGGTTTTTTGGGCGAAAAATGATACTTTGTAGGCTCGTCGGCCCCCGGGTCGCCGGTCTCCCACGTTCTGACTCCCTACCCTACCTCCCACCATGCAACGCAGAACCTTTGTCAAACTCACGTCATCCCTCGCGGCCGGTAGTATACTTGCACCACTTGCCAGCTGGAAACCCAACGAACCTTTGAAAAACTGGGCCGGAAATATCGAATACAGCACCACCCACGTCTCGTATCCACAGTCCGTGGCGGAGGTGCAGCAACAGGTCAAAGCCCTGTCTCAATGGCGTACCCTGGGCAGTCGCCACTGTTTCAACCGCATTGCCGATAGCCAGCACCACCTGGTGTCGTTGCAAAACATGAAGCGCATCGTGTCGCTCGACAAAGCCGCCGCCACCGTTACGGTCGAAGGCGGCGTCAACTACGGTGAGCTGTCGCCCTACCTGCACGAACAAGGCTTCGCGGTCCACAACCTGGCGTCGCTGCCCCACATTACGGTGGTGGGCGCCTGCACCACGGCCACCCACGGTTCGGGCTGGCAGAACGGCAATCTCGCCACGGCGGCTACGGCCCTGCAAGTTGTGACACCCGACGGATCGGTGCGCACCCTTTCGGCCGAAAAAGACGGTGAGGCGTTCCGGGGTGCCGTGGTCGGCCTGGGAGCGCTGGGGGCCATCACCCACATCACGCTGCGGCTGGAACCCACGTTCACCATGCGGCAATACGTTTACGAGCACCTGCCGATGGCACAGTTGCCCGACCATTTCGAGGAAATCATGTCGGCGGGCTACAGCGTCAGCCTGTTTACCGACTGGACGACGGACACCATCAACGAAGTATGGATTAAAGCCCTGGAGAAAGGCGGCACCGATTTCGGCGCACAACCGGACTTTTACGGGGCCAAGGCCGCCACCAAAAACCTGCACCCCATTGCGGCGCTGTCGGCCATCCACTGTACCGATCAGTTGGGCGTCCCCGGTCCCTGGTACGAGCGCCTTCCCCACTTTAAAATGGGCTTCACACCCAGCAGCGGGGAGGAATTGCAGGCCGAGTACTTCGTGCCGCGCGACCGGGCCGTGGCGGCCATTCAGGCGGTGGCTAAGCTGGGCAACGCCATCAGCCCGCACCTGTTCATTTCCGAAATCCGCGCCATCGACGCCGACGACCTCTGGATGAGCCCCTGTTACCAGCAACCCAGCATCGCCATCCACTTTACCTGGAAACCCGATTGGCCCGCCGTCCGGAAACTTCTTCCGAAAATCGAACAGGCGTTGGCGCCGTTCCACGTCAAACCGCACTGGGGGAAACTGTTCACCCTCGCCCCGAAAACGCTGCAATCCCGCTACCCGCGTCTGGCCGACTTCAAAGACCTGATTCATACCTACGACCCGCAAGGGAAACTTCACAACGAATTCATCAAAACCAACCTGTTCGGATAGTGCAGAAACCGGTCGCGGCGGCATCCCCGAGATTTATGCTATATTCAACGGTTGAGCCGGCCGGGCAGTACTCAAAAGGAGTGGATGACACGAATAGAATTCATAGCGTTTCTGAAAGCGTTCAGACAGGATTTAGAAGAAGGTAAACCGGAGTGGAAGAATCAAACGCTTGAAGATTTCCTGGAAGCAATGGCCTCCTATACTGAGGACATTCAAGGATATTATGATACTATGAACTTGAATACGGACGCTGACGTAGCGACTTGGGAAAATTTCAAGACCCTCTTGAAGGGAGCTTCCATGTACGAATAAGGCCGTGGGATGGAATCCTACCTTAAACTGGAGTGAGGCCGGGCATCTCTTTGCTCTTCTTCTACTCAAAATTCTGAAGAGATCAAAGAAGCTATAACATCGTGAACCTATTGAACTGGTATACGGACGGCCTCAATACCCTTGAAGGCCAGGAAAGCAAAATGAGTCTTCGACTCCGCGTGTAGATTTTTTAAACCTAAACATAAAAAAGCAAAAGATAGTCTAGTTTTGAAAGTAACCAACCTCCTCTTCTCTTCCCTCCTGATGTGGGGCGGGCTCGCCAGCTGTACGACCAACGTGGTCAAAGTGCCCGCTTCACCTTACCCGATCAGCCACGATGCCTTTGCGGTGGATACCCTGGCCCAAGGCTTCACCATCCCGTACGGCATCGCCATCGTAAGCGAAAACGAATATTTCATTACCGATCGGGTTGGGAAGATGTTCCACTTCAAAGCGGGCACGCTTACCGAGATCAATGGCATGCCGGACGTGGCCACTTTCGGCATCCCCAGCCTGCGCGCAATTTTGCACGGGGGCCTGATGGACATCAGCCTGCATCCCGACTACGCCACCAACGCCTGGATCTACATTTCCTACCTGGCAGCCGATGGCTTCGCCAAGGTGGCGCGACTCAACGTGCAGGACCATACCGCCACGCAGTTTGAGCCCATTTTCGCAACCCGCAGTCAAAATTATACCGGAAACGGGATGCGGATCGTGTGGGAAGATGACACTCATTTTTTCCTGAACGTCGGAAACTCCAACTTTTCCACCAGCACAAATCCGGTGTTGAATGCCCAGGATCTCCACGACGACGCGGGGAAAATTCATCGGCTGATGGACGACGGGAGCGTTCCCCCCGACAATCCGGTGTTTGAGGGATTCGGCGGCCCCACCACCATCTGGAGTTACGGGCACCGGGATGTGCAAGGGTTGTTTTTTGAGCAATCGACCCGGACCCTGTTTGGCGTGGAGCACGGTCCCAAGGGCGGCGATGAATTCAACATCATTGAAAAAGGCAAAAATTACGGTTGGCCCCTGTTCAGTTACGGCATTAATTATGACGGAGCCGGGGTGTCTACCCTTTCGGAAGATTCGGCCGCGACTTTCACGGTACTACCTGAATACTACTGGACCGTTCCGACGGACGACGGCGGGCAGGCAATTGCTCCGGCGTGTTTATTAAAGGTCGATAACAGCACGATTGCCGATTGGAATAACTCGTTTCTTATCGGCTCACTGGCCTACCGAAGGCTGATGAAGTACAATCGCCAGACCAACGAAACCTTTGGACTGACCCTCGAAGGAAGGGTGAGAACCATTAAGCAATTGCCGAGCGGCGACCTCATCGCGTTGATCGAGCGCAACGATCTTACGAAAGCCAACGGACTGGTGGTAAAGATTCATGACTAAGCCACACGTCGAGCGAACAGCATCACCCGGCGACTTCGTTCGCACAGAGCGTTGGTCGCCTTATTCACCCTCACAAGCCTATGAAACATGAATTGATTGAATTTCTGGCCAGCTTTCCGGTCCTCCAGGGCGAAGATCTGGAGGCCATTGCCGAACTCATTCCCGTAAAACGCTTCAGGAAGGGCACGCTTTTGCTCCAGGAGGGCGAGGTGCCGACGCAGTGCTTTTTCGTGCTGAAAGGGTGCGTGCGGCAGTATTGCATTCTGGACGGAACAGAAAAGACCACGGCGTTCTTCACCGAGCAAAACGGGACCATTTCGTCCTCCCACTACGTGAACCAGAAGCCCTCTGATCAGTACCTGGTCTGCGTCGAAGATTCGCTGCTGATCTGCGGCGATGCGGAACACGATGCGCAGAACTACGAAAAGTTTCCGGTCCTGCAGGCCCTTACCAGCCAGATGCTGGAAAAAGAGCTCAACGAAACCAAAGACCACTTCTCCCGGTTCATCACCTCGTCGCCGGAACAACGGTACCTGGACCTCCAGAAAAACCGGCCCGACCTGCTGCACCGCGTGCCTCAGCACCAGATTGCCAGCTACCTGGGCATCACCCCCGAATCGCTGAGCCGCATTCGCAAGCGCCTCGTCGCCAAGAAGGTCGCGCTGTAGACGCGTTAGGCTCTGCCACCTTTGAGCAGCAACCAGACCGCCAGTCCCGTTTCGCCCAGAATCATCGGTCCCATAAAGATGCCTTCTGCCACGGCTTTGTAGGTGGCGTAGTCGGCTAAGAGGAGGTTCGCTGCGTTGGTCAGGAGGTATCCGACCCCGGCGATGAGCAGCAGTACGCTCAACGTTTTGTGCAGCCAGTGGCGCTCAGACACCAGCACGCCCAGGCCCAGCAAGTGCAACCCGAACACCAGCAAACCGAGGGACCAGATGCGGTAAAATCCGTTGAGTAGCCACAGCGCCAGGTCGGCGGCCGGAGCCGAGTCAAGCAAGCCCACGAACGTTTCAGGACGTTCCACCAGCCCCAGCACGAGCAGTAGGCAGGCAATGGCGCCCCCGAGCAATGCACTGTAGATCAGCCGGAACCAGGCCGTCAGCAACGAGAGCGCCTGGTTTTTGCGCCGGTACACCACGTGCAGCCCCCAGGCGGCCACGACATCGCACACCAGAATGACCGTCCAGCCCAAAATGCCGAACCGGAACGTGGTGGTGGCGTTGCGAAGGTTGTGCCAGGTGGCCGCGGGATCGTCAGCGACCAGCATCTTCTCAAAGACGAGGCCCATCACTGCTCCGGCGACTACGGCCATCAGCAAAATGGCCGCTCCGGCGGCGATGGCGGCGGGACGTACGGTGGTCTGTTTGGTTTCGTGTGCTGCGAGGACTGCGTTCATGGGTAACTCCGTTTTTGTATGAAACAAAGGTAGACGGCGCGGCATGCTCCCGACGTTGACTTTCGTTAAGAAATGCAGTCGCTACCCGCAGGGCAGAGAAGAAATTCGGCACCGGACGGATGAAGGTGGCCGCCACAGAGGCCCGACCTTTCGTGTGGCCGAAACCGGCAGGACATAAAAAAGCCTCCGCATCATTGGAAGACACGGAGGCTTTTGCTTGGGCGCAAAGCGCTTACAAATTCTGTTTGTTGAGTTCGTTCACGGCGTGGTCTACGGCGCGGGCCGTCAGCGCCATGTAGGTCAGCGACGGGTTTTGCGTCGAGGTGGACGTCATGCAGGCGCCGTCGGTCACAAACACATTCTTGCAGGCGTGCAGCTGGTTGTACTTGTTCAGAAGCGACGTTTTGGGATCGTGACCCATCCGAGCGCCGCCCATCTCGTGGATGTCGAGGCCGGGGGCCTGCTTCGAGTCCGACGCGCGGATGTTTTTGAAGCCGGCCTTGGTGAACATTTCCGTCATCTGCTCCAGGTAATCGGCCACCATTTTCTCGTCGTTGTCGTCGTAATCGACCGAGATGTTGAGCAGCGGCATTCCCCAGTCGTCCTGCTGGTTGGCGGCGAGGCTCACGTAGTTGCTTTCCTTCGGCAGGGTTTCGCCCATCATGTGCGACCCGACGTACCAGTCTTCGCTCCACTTCGGATTCAGCAGCGCCTCTTTCAGGTCTTTGCCGTAGCCGGACCGATCTTCGAACTGCCCCCGGTGGGCGCTGAAGCCCGCTGCGTAGCCCCGGAGAAAATCGGTTTCCTGTTTGCGCACGTTGCGGAAACGCGGAATGTACCCGCCGCCGGCCGGGTTGCGTCCGTCGGTGGCGTACTCCTTAAAGCCGTCGTACGTCCCGCCGATGCGGGCGCGGTAGTTGTGGAAAGCCACGTACTTGCCCAACAGGCCGTTGTCGTTCCCCAGTCCGTTCGGAAAGCGGTTGGAGGTAGAGTTCAGCAGGATGTGGTTGGTCGCCAGGGCCGATGCATTGACGAAGATGATCTTCGCGAAAAACTCGATTTCTTCTTTGGTGTTGGTATCGACCACGCGCACACCGGTCGCTTTGCCCGCCTGATCGTCGTAGATCACCGACTTCACCACCGAGAACGGACGCAGCGTCATGTTGCCGGTCCGCTCCGCCCAGGGCAGCGTCGAGGCGTTGCTGCTGAAGTAGCCCCCGAACGGACACCCGCGCTGGCACAACACCCGGTTCTGACACTGCGCACGGCCCTGTTCCATGTGGATGGACTGCGGTTTCGACAGGTGCGCACACCGGGCGCTGATCACGTGGCGCGCGTCACCGTAGTTTTCTTTCAGTTTGTCTTTGAAATACGACTCTACGCTGTTGAGCGGGAAAGCGGGCAGAAACTCGCCGTCGGGCAGTTCGGCCAGGCCGTCGTTGTTGCCGGAAATCCCGGCGAACTTCTCCACGTAGCTGTACCAGGGTGCCAGGTCTTTGTAGCGGATGGGCCAGTCGACCGCAAAACCGTCGCGGGCAGGGCCTTCGAAATCGAAGTCGCTCCAGCGCTGGGTTTGCCGCGCCCACAACAGCGACTTCCCTCCCACCTGGTTGCCCCGAATCCAGTCGAACGGTTTTTCCTGCACGTACGGCACTTCCTTGTCTTTCATGAAGAAGTGCATGGCGTCTTCGCGGAACGCGTAGCAGCGCCCGACCACCGGATTTTCCTTGAGCACCTCCACCGGAATCTGCCCCCGGTGTTCAAACTCAAAGGGTTTCAGGTTGGTGGTGGGGTAATCTTTGATGTGTTTCACGTCGCGGCCCCGCTCCAGCACCAGGGTCTTCAGCCCTTTTTCGGTGAGCTCTTTGGCTGCCCAGCCGCCGCTGATGCCGGAACCGATGACGATGGCATCGAAGGTGCGTTCTTTCACGCTGTCTATGTTCAGGTTCGCCATGATGTAGGTTAGGCTTTGATCGGAAAAAGAGGATTGTAACGCCCGGGCACCAGTTCGTACACCCGCAGTTTGGTCATGACCAGTTCCGAGTTCAAATAGCCTTTGATCGTCTCATTTTTTGTGATGGAATAGAAAGTCGTCAGCACATCGTCTCCTTTTCGGCCGTTGAGGTCGGCCACGAGTTTCTGTCGCTGTTCGGGTGTGGTGGCCGCAAAAGACTCGCCCGTTTGGTTGCGGGCCATCTCGTCGAATTGCGCCATGCCTTGCAGAAAAGCCTCCTGGTGCGTGGATTCGTAGCAGTCGTCGACCATGTTCAGGACAAACAGGTGCAGGCCCATGGCTTTGCCCCCGGCCGTGTCGGTTGTCGGGATCAGGGTTTCGACCAGTTCGGCCATCATCGCTTCCTGATCGGCGGAAACGTCGAGGTGGGTGAGTTCGATGGAGGCGGGCTGCCCCTCTTTCGTCTCGCGACTACAGGCGGGGAAAATCATCACGCCCCCCGCAAACAGGACCAGGTTTTGTAAAGCGGATCTTCGGTTCATGCCAGGTAAAGTAGGTTCATGGGGAGCGCAGTAGCGACCAGCCGGACGGCTCGGCCCTTCTCCCCGACCCACCAAGTTAATTCATTTGAAAGAATGATGAAACTTCCCTATTTATTTTAATCCCATGTTAACCTGCCTGCCCGGAAGGAAATGTAGCCCCTCCCTACATCACCACACCACCACATCGCCACATCACAATAGGGCTCATTCGCTGCGCAGGCCGTCGACCGGATTGGTCAGGGCCGCCCGGAGCGCCTGGTAGCTGATGGTCAGCAGCGCAATCAACAGTGCCGCCACACCCGCCCCGGCAAAGAGTTCCCAGCCCAGCTCCGTCGGGTAGGCAAAATTCTGCAACCAGCGGTGCATGGCGTACCACGCAATGGGCACGGCCAGCGCCAGGGAAAGCAGCACCAACCCCAGAAAATTCTGCGTCAGCAACCGGAAGATGCTCTGGAGCGAAGCACCCAACACCAGCCGGATCGAAATCTCTTTGGCCCGTTGTTCGGTCATGAACGCGGCCAGGGCAAACAAGCCCAGACAAGCGACCACGACGGCCAGTCCGGCAAACGCCGTAAAAATCAGCCCCGTGCGGCGCACGTCGTCGTACATCCGGGCGAACTGTTCGTCGAGGAACGTGTAGCGCATCGGCTGGTAGGGCAGCAGGTTTTTCCAGACGCCTTCGATGGAGGCCAGCACGCGGGGCAGCTCGTTGGAACTGATTTTCACGGCCACAACCGACGGACTGTTACCCAGCCGCAGGCATAGCGGCTCGATGGCCTGCCGCATCGACTCAAAGTGAAAATCTTCGACCACGCCGATAATTTCCAGGTTCAGGTACCCGTTCGTGATGCGCTGCCCGAGGGGCTGTTTCAACCCCATCTCCCGGGCGAACGCCTGGTTGATCACCACCGCCTGCGAATCGCTGGCCAGTTCGGGTGAGAAGTTCCGGCCTTCCAGCAGGTGCATGCCCATGGTGGAAATGTAGTCTTCATCGACGTTCCAGATTTGCCCCGGTGTTCCCGCTTCTTCCCGCTGTTTTCCTTCGCGGAAAAACGTGTTGCCGTTGCGCAGCATTCCCGATACCGGCAGAAAGTCGCTCACGGTCACCGACCGCACGTCCGAAAGGCCGGTCAATTCTTGTTTGAACGTCTTGGTCTGGTCGCCCAGCGTCTGCGCCCCCTGAATCAGCACGACCTGGTCTTTGTCGAACCCGAGTTTTTTGTGGAGGATGTAGTGCATCTGCCGGTAGATGATGCCCGTCCCGATGATCAGCACAATCGAGATGGTGAATTGAAACACCACCAGCAGGTTTCGCAGGGGCGCACGACGGCTGCCCGCCCGCAGACTGCCTTTCAGCACCTGGATCGGCTGAAAAGACGACAGATAGAACGAAGGATAGAGCCCGGCCAGGGTTCCCACCAGCAACGCCCCGCCCAAAATGACCGGCACCAGCCACCACGCCTGCCACGGAAACAGGAGCGCTTTGCCGGCCATTTCGTTGAAGTAGGGCAGCACGCTCCACGCCAGCAGCAGTCCCAACACAAACGAGCAGACGGAAAAGAGAATCGATTCGGTCAGGAACTGGCTGATGAGGGCCCGGCGGTCGGAGCCCACCACTTTGCGCAGCCCCACTTCCATCGCGCGGTTGGCCGACTTGGCGGTCGAAAGGTTGATGAAGTTGATGCAGGCGATGAGCAGAATAAAGCCCGCAATGATGCCGAAGATCCACACCAGTTGGATGTCGCCGTGGGCCGTACGATCTCCAATGCCGTCGGAATACAGGTGCACGTCGGCGATGGGCTGCAACACCAGATGCCCACTGGCGACCCGTTCTTCGATGTCCACCACGCCCTCTTCCCGCATCATCGGCACCACGTACTTGTCCATGATGCCCTTCGTCAGTTTCGGCGCCAGTGCTTCCGGATCGGTGCTAGGGCGCAGCTTTACGAAAGTGGTATAGTTGCTCGATCCCCAAGAGGTCTGTTCATCCTGCCAGAACTCGCGTCCCGTCATTGTCATCAGAAAATGGAAATCGAACTGCGAATTCGCAGGAAAGTCTTCGATCACGCCCCCGATGGTAAAAGGCTGGTCTTCGTTGTTGTTGATGATCAGTTGCTTGCCAACGGGGTTCTGGTCAGGAAAGTACTCTTCGGCAATCTGCCGGGTAATCACGATCGACTGCGGTGTAGCCAGGGCCACTTCGCGCGTGCCGTACACCATGGGCAGTTGCAGCATGTCGAGCCACGCCTGGTCGACCCAGGCCAGTCCCCGTTCAAACTGGTTTTGCACCCGGTCGGCCGGGCGCACTTCGCCGGTGCCCGCCCCGAACAGCTCGCTCGTGTTGAGCCGGCTGGCCTGTTCCACTTCCGGAAAATCGTCGAGCATGGCAGGCCCCATCGGCGCAGGAAAGGCCACCCCTTTCTGGATGGTTCCGTGGTCGTCGAACACCGCCACCACACGGTAGATTCGCTCGCCGTCGGGGTACTGGCGGTCGTAACTCAGCTCGTGTCGAATGAAGAGGGCAATGAGCAGACAGGCAGCGATGCCCAGGGCGAAGCCTCCGATTTTAACGGCGGAATACATCTTCTGGCGCAGCAGGTTCCGCCACGCGACTTTCAGGTAATTTTTGAACATAGCGATACGAAAAGATAAGGTAGTCGTTGAATGATGTTGGCGAAGCGCACACGACCGGAGAAAGCCCAGCACCTCCCACCAGTAGCGCCGCCGGGCCCGCTTTTCTCCGAGTAGCTGAGCCTGATAGGCAAACTCTTCGTGCAGGTCGCCCAGCATTTCTTCCAGCAGATCGGGCGGGCAGAACCAGGCCAGCAACCGGTCGGCGCGGCGGGGTGGTTGAATGGCGGAAGGAAGCGGCTTTTTCATTGGATGGAGGTCATGAAGACATCACTCGCTGCGCAGTCCGTCAACGGGATTGGCTAGGGCGGCTTTGATCGTCTGGTAACTCACCGTCAGCATCGCGATGGCCAGCACCAGCGGCAACAGGAAGTACCACCCACTCAGGTCGACACGGAACGGATAGGTGTCCAGCCAGCGGTGCATGAGCAGATACGCCAGCGGAATGGCCAGCACGCTGCCCAGCAGGATCAGCAGGACAAACTCCCGCGAGAGCAGCGAGACGATGTGCCCGACCGACGCGCCTAGCACCTTGCGCACCCCGATCTCTTTCGTGCGCTGCACCGTGGTAAACGCGGCCAACCCGAACAACCCGAGACAGGCGACGAAGATGGCCAGGCCCGCAAACCAGGTAAAGACCCGCCCGAACAGTTGGTCGGATTCGTACTGCCGGTTAAAAAACTCGTCGAGAAAGAAGTAGTCGAACGGATTGCCGGGAAAGAACTGTTGCCACTCCTGTTGAATGCTTTCCAGCGTGGTGGGTAAGTCGTCAGTTTTGATTTTGAGTGCGTAGAAATTAGTAGGGCTCGGATCGAGTCGAAATACGATGGGGGCTTGGGTATACTTGAGGGCCATCTGGTGGTAATCGGCCAGTACGCCGACCACCTGAAGAGTGTCGCCTCCACCGACGTTCACCCATTCGCCCAGAGCCTCTTCCGGTGTGTCGTACAACAACATTTTTGTGGCAGCTGCATTCAACAACACGCCGCCACTGTCGGAAGGAAAATCCAGCGAAAAATTGCGCCCTGCCGTCAGCTTCAACCCGAAAGCGGGCACGTAATCGTAATCGATGCCGACGGTGTAAACGGTAATGATCCCCTCCGGCCCGCCGCTGATTCGCTTGAGGATATTGGTCCAGAAAATTTCGTCGCCGGGTACGTTGCTGGCGGCCGTGATGCTGCTGACCCCGGCCTTCCGTATCATTTCATCCTTGAATGCATGGAGCGTCCCAGTGTAGGTCGAATCCGTACTACCTACCCCTTTCAAGACCAGGGTTTGCTCAATGTCAATGCCGAGGTCTTGCTGGAGCATGAACTGGATCTGCTTGAAAACAACCCCTGTGCCGGCGATCAGCGCCACGGAGGCCCCGAACTGAAACACGACCAAGGCTTTCCGTAACCGAGTTCCACCCGAAGAAGTGGTGAGTTTGCCTTTGAGCACCTTGACGGGTTGGAACGACGAGAGCATGAGGGCCGGGTAGAAACCTGACAACAGCGCACCGACCAGAAACAAGGCTCCTAGTACCAGCCAGAACTGGGGTTGGGTAAAAACATGCGCCGCCAGCGGCTGTCCCGTCAGGGTGGCCAGGTGCGGCAACGCCACGACGACGATCCCCACCGCCACTATCGTAGCCACCACATTAACGACGACGCTTTCGAGTAGGAACTGGGCCATGAGTTGGTTGCGGATGGCGCCTACCGCTTTGCGGATGCCGACTTCGCGGGCGCGTTCCATGGCGCGGGCTGTTGAGAGGTTCACGTAATTGATCCACGCGATCACCAGGATAAAGCCGGCAATGATGAGAAGAAAGTAGACCGCATGTCCGTTGCCCTGTTCGTCCGGTTCTGATTCTTGTACCAGGTTAGAATAGAGATGGATGTCGGTCAAAGGCTGGAGGACAAAGGCTTCGCGCACGTTGTACTTCGTCCAGTCTTCCTGCCGTTCCTTTTCCAGCCATGCATCCCATTTGGCCTGAAGTTGGGCCGGATCGGTCTGCGGATCAAGCAGCACGTAGGTGTTGAAGTCGTACGGTCCCCAAGCTATCTCCGAGCCATTTTCCGTCTTTTCGTTGAGGGTCTGGTAGGAAATCAGGAAATCAAACTTGATATGCGAATTGGGTGGGAGGTCCCGCATCACCCCCGTCACTTGTAAGGCGTCGCCATCCTGCCAAGTAAGCGTCTCGCCCATCGGGTCTTCGTCGCCGAAATACCGTTTGGCGGCCGACTGCGAAATCACCACTTTCCCAAACCCTTCCAGCGCGGTCGCGGGATCACCCTCCTCCAACGGCAGGTTAAACAAGGTCAGGGCCGACGGCGTGGCGATCTGCATCTTCTTCTCCCGAAAAGCAACCAACTTCCCGTCCTTTTTCTGGTACGTCATAATGCCATTGATCGGGTAGAACCGAGCATAGTCTTTCACTTCCGGAAAGTTGTTTTTGAGTGCTGGCCCTACCGCAGGAACGGCTGCCGCACTGGCCACGATCTCCTGATCCCCCTGGGAAACGAAATACGTAACCCGATAAATCTGATCGGCCTCCGGATGGAAACGGTCGTAACTAAGTTCGTACCGGACGTAGGCGAGGATGAGCAAACAGCCCGCCATGCCGATGGCGACACCCGCAATGTTGATGAAGGTAAATACGCGGTTCTTCTGGAGATGGCGGAAGGCGATTATCAGGTAGTTTTTTAACATGGCGATAGAGAGGTTTGAGGTCGTACCGGTCGTTTTTCGTCGGAGAGCAAAGAGTCGGATAAAGCCCAGCACGTCCCACCAGTAGCGTCGGCGGGCGCGTTTTTCGCCGATCCGTTGGACCTGGTAAGCAAACTCTTCGTGCAGATCACCCTGCACCTCTTCGAGCAGGTCGGCTGAACAGAACCAGGCCAGCAACCGGTCGGCGCGGCGGGGCGGCCTTTCGTGGGATGGCATATTCATCGGCTGACGGCGGGGGTGGCGGTAGCGGGTCCGGAGGTGCCGGGAAGCAGGCTCCACAAGTGCAGCCGGATCTCTTTGATTTCGGTCAGGGTCTTTTGCCCGTAGAGCGTAATGGCGAACAAGCGCTTGCGGCGGCCGCCGCGCTCGGCCGTGGCGTCGCCCATGTGCGAACGGACCATGCTCTTTTTTTCCAGCCGGTGCAGCGCGGCGTGGACCTGGTTGAGCCGCACGCTGCGGCCCGTCTGGGTTTCGATTTCGCGGGTGATGCTGACGCCGTACCCCTCGCCGTCGAGAGCGGCCACGGTGAGCAACACGATTTCTTCAAATTCGCCTAAATATGCCATGAGGTACCGGCCTGAGAATATGTTCCAGTTTTGCTGATCAAATCCGCTGCCAAAAATCAAAACCGGGGTTTCGTGGCGTTCCGGGCGGGTATGCGACCGCTCGTTTCCGGTAGCTGTTCGGATCTGAACGCTCCTGTTGCGAAATCGAACAGTGATCGGATGCGGTACGACGGATAAAATCCCGCTACTTTGGCGGCAGATTTAAGAGCACATGGAAATTCGCCTGGCACACACGCAACGGGATCTGGAGGGGATTCTGAACTTGCAACGCCTCAACCTGCCGGCCGCCCTTTCGTCCGAAGAACTGGCGCAACAGGGCTTTGTCACGGTGCAGCACGACCTGCCGTTGTTACAACGGATGCACGCCGCCGCGCCCAGTGTCGTCGCCGTCGACGACGCCGGTGAGGTAGTCAGCTATTGTCTTGCGATGCTGCCCGCATTTCGGGACGATGTTCCGGTGCTGCGCCCCATGTTTCAGTTGCTGGACGGGCTTTCGTTTCAGAACGAACGGCTGGGCGATACGACCTACCTCGTGTGCGGACAGGTCTGCGTAGGAAAGCCGGTGCGTGGCCAGGGAGCGTTCGACCGGATGTACGCGCACCTGCAGGCCCAGTACCAACTGCAGTTTCGGTATATGGTCACGGAAATTGCCGCCCGCAACGCACGGTCGCTGCGCGCACACGCCCGGGTCGGCTTCGTGCCGTTTCACCGGTACACGGCCCCCGACGGCGAGGTCTGGGACATTGTGGGATGGGATTGGCTTACGTAAACAGGTCGGAGCTGAGGTAGCGGTCGCCCCGGTCACAGACGATGAAAACGATTACGCCCTGGTCGATTTCGTTCGCGATTTGCAGAGCCGCGTAAAGCGCGCCCCCACTGCTCATGCCCGCCAGAATGCCCTCTTCCTTCGCCAGGCGTTTGGTGTACGTCCGGGCATCTTCTTCGCGTACGTCGATTACCCGATCGACACGATCCGGCTCAAAAATCTTGGGTAAATAGTCGGGGCTCCAGCGCCGGATGCCGGGAATGCACGACCCGTCGGTGGGTTGCGTCCCTACGATCTGCACCGCCGGATTTTGTTCTTTCAGGTAACGCGACACACCCATGATGGTGCCCGTCGTGCCCATCGCCGACACAAAATGCGTCACCTGCCCGTCGGTATCGCGCCAGATTTCGGGGCCGGTGGTGCGGTAGTGGGCGGCGTAGTTATCGGCGTTGGCAAACTGATTCAGCATGAAGTAGCCTTCGTCGCGTGCCATCTGTTCGGCCAGTTCCCGCGAGTATTCAATGGTTTGGGCGGCGGGCGTCAGGACGACCTTGGCGCCGTAGGCCTCCATCGCCAGCACCCGCTCGCGGGTGGAGTTGTCGGGCATGATGAGCGTCATGTCCAGGCCCAGGATGCGGGCGATCATCGCGAGCGCAATGCCCGTATTGCCGCTGGTCGCTTCCACCAGTGGGTCGCCTACCTTGATTTCCCCCCGGTCCAACGCGCCCTTGATCATCCCGTAAGCCGCCCGGTCTTTTACGCTTCCGCCGGGGTTGTTCCCTTCCAGTTTGCCCAAAAGCGTAACGTTTTTCTTGACAGGAATGACTTGCAGTTCCACCAGCGGGGTATTTCCGATCAGGTCGGCGAGTTTCATAGGGAATGGGGGAATGAGAGAATGACTGAATGAGTGAATAGGCGCAGGGCACAGAGCGTAGGAAGAGTTATGAGTTAAAAGTGATGAGTTAAGAAACAGCGTCGTTTCAAACTTTGAGCTTTGAGCTTTGAACTTTAAACTCCTTTAACTGGTCTTGAAAATGATCAGGTCAGTGTCCTGCGTCACGTCGTTGTACATTTTGGCCTGGTAGTAGATTTTGGAGTGCGGCGTCACGCTGCGTGTCAGCCAGACGTTCCCACCGATCACGCTGTGGTGCCCGATCACCGTATTGCCCCCCAGAATCGTCGCGCCCGCGTAGATCACCACGTGGTCTTCGATGGTGGGGTGACGTTTTACGGCCGCATCGGCTTTGTTGACGCTCAGCGCCCCCAGCGTGACGTTCTGGTAAATCTTGACGTGGTTGCCGATGACGGCCGTTTCGCCGATCACAATACCGGTGCCGTGGTCGATGCAAAAGTGCGTCCCGATCTGGGCCGACGGATGGATGTCGATGCCGGTTTTGCTGTGGGCGTATTCCGTGATGATGCGCGGCAGGTCTTCAACCCCCAGCAAATACAACTGATGCGCGAACCGATAGGCCGCAATGGCATAAAAACCCGGATAGGTCCGAATTACCTGACTGCGGTTGGTCGCTGCCGGATCGCCCGAAAAAATGCCGGTCACGTCGTCTTGCAGCGTGTCGTACAGGGCCGGTACAGCCTCGAAAAATGCCTGCGTCACGTCCGATACCTGCGCAGCCTGCGGCGTCTGTTGCAGAAGGCGATCCAGGTCTTTCTGCAATTTGTCGATCAGCGTGGCAAACTCCGCTTCCGACAGATGCGCCAACTGCGTGAAGTCGGCGAAGAGCGCGCCAAGCAACGTATCGAAGAAGGAAGCCACATCGGCGGGCGACGGGCACGTGGTGCACACCTGGTGGGTGGCGTAAATTTTCTTTAGAAATTGGGCATCCATACCGCAGGAAATTGAGAAGCTATCACCCGGCACCTTCATGCAACGGGAAGAAACCGGGCCAAATTACGGATTTTGCCTCTTCCCAAGGTGAAATGGTGCTTTGTTAACGCAGAAGAAGTCGGATGTGTTCTCTCGGGGTTTGATGAAAAGCAAAATCCCCCACCCGGCTTGCTTCTCACATCATCAGCCTAAGGAGTACCTCCTGGGGCGATAAAAATCAGCCACCGCATCGGAGACACGGTGGCTGTGCAAGAGTATACATGAAGACGGTTACTTACTCTCTTCCGCGAACAATTCCACGCCCGTCACTTTCTCGGGAAACCAGATCTGCATCTCGCCCGGTCCGCGGTTGGCCCACGCGTAGTACGGAATCAGCCGGACGGGTTTGGTTTCGGTTTTCAGGCCCAGGCCGTTGTCGATCACCTCGACCTTGGGCGCCTGCCCTTCCAGCACCGTGACGCCGTTCAGAAGCGAGGACTCGAAGGTAGGGGTGAATTCTACTTGTTCGGGCAGGAGGATGTTGCTGGCCTGGCCGTCGTTGTCTTTCCACTCGGCGCAGTAGATCAGGGGGCCGCGCTGGATCGCCACCTTGCCGCGGTCGGCTTCCACCTGTTCGTTCGCCACCACCCGCCGCACGTCCATCGGCAGCATGACCTCCACCTTGTCGTTCCGTTTCCACTTCCGGCTCAGCACGGCGTAGCCTTTGTCCATGGTGTAATCGACCGCCTGGCCGTTGACGTTGATTTCGGGTTTTGCATCCGAGTTCCCTTCGAATCGGTACAGGTCGGATGGAAGGGCTTCGTTCTGCACCCAGCCGGGGATGCGGATCTTCAGGTTGAACTCGGTCGACGAACGCGGCTTCAGCGTAAAGGCCAACCCTCCGTCCCACGGATAGTTGTTTTCCTGCGTGATGGTAACGGACTTCCCTTTGACGTCCACATCGGCCGAGCCGTTGATGAACAGGTTGACGTAGAGATCGTCGTTGCGCTTCGCGTAGACGTAGCCCGGAATGGAAGGCATGAAGCGCGTGACGTTGGTGGGGCAACACGAGCAGACGAACCAGCCGGACCGCTCGCGCTCCAGGTCGTGGTGCTGGTAGTGGTCGGTGATCTGCATGGCGTTGGTGTAGAAAAACGTCTTGCCGTCCATCCCTACGCCCGAGATCATGCCGTTGTAGAGCACCTTTTCCAGCACGTCCATGTACTTGGCGTCGCCGTGCAGCAGAAACATGCGGTGGTTCCAGTAGACATTGCCGATGGCCGCGCACGTCTCGTTGTAGGCCGAGTGGTTAGGCAGGTCGTAGTTTTCGCCGAAGCGTTCGCCCGACGGCACCGCCCCAATGCCACCCTGCACGTAAATTTTCTTCCCGACCATGTTGTCCCAGATCCGGTCCACGGCCGTTGTGTAGGCTTCGTCGCCGGTCAGTGCCGCCACATCGGCCACCGCGGCGTAGAGATACATCGCCCGCACGGCGTGCCCGACGGCTTCATCTTCGTCCACGACGGGCGTGGCGTCCTGCCAGTACTTCCCGTTCTTCCACGGGTCAGGGCTGTTCTCGTCGTACTCCCGCTTGCCACGCTCGTCGATGAAGAATTTCGCCAGGTCCAGGTACTTTTCACGTCCCGTGAGGCGGTACAGCTTCACGAGGCCCATCTCCACCACCTCGTGACCGGGCGCGACGTGGCGTTTGTTCGGTCCGAACACATCCAACAACAGGTCGGCGTTTTTCAGGGCGATGTCCAGTAAGTTTCGTTTGCCGGTGGCCTGGTAGTGTGCTGCCGCCGCTTCGAACAGGTGGCCGGAATTGTAGAGCTCGTGACTGTTTTCGTGCTCCAGCACCCAACGCTCCGGTCCCGCCCATTTGTGCGGGTTCGCCGGGTCGATGGTCCGGGCGGTGTAGAGGTAGCCGTCCGGTTCCTGCGCCGCCTTCACCACCCCGATCAGCGAATCGACGTAGGCATCGAGTTGAGGGTCGGGATGAACCGCCATCGAGAAGGAAGCCCCTTCGATGGTTTTGTAAATGTCGGTGTCGTCGAACGTGTAGGTGGTACAGAACTTCCCTTCGCCTTTGGCGGCCATGTCGAAATTCTTCAGCCGACCGGTGCTCTCGATGCGGGCAAAGGAGGCGGGAATGGTCTCGGTGCGGTTCTTCTCGATCCGCGGTGACCAGAACGGATCGTCGACGTGCACGTCCGTAAACGGAACCGGCTGAATCGGATAATCCGACGCCTGCCCCAGGGTGGTAGCGCTGCCGAGCCAGAAACTGCCCAACAGCGTGAGACTAAGCAAAGAGGATTTCATAGGGAGGAGATCTTGTGGATTACAAATGGCAGATGGCAGATTTCAAATTGCTCAACATGGTAAGCCAACTCTTCAAACGCTCAACTTTTAACTTTGAACCTTAAACTCTAAACTCTTCTCACTTCACTACTTTCATTGTGCCCTGCATGGAGTAGAAGTGTCCCGGCACGGAGCACTCGTAGGTGTAGTCGCCCGGCTTTTCGGGCGCGACGAAGTAGATCGTTTCGGAGGTATTGGGTTGCAACAGGTTGGTGTGATACAGCACCTTGTCCGTTGACGGAATGTAATTTTTCTGTTGCCCTTCCAGGCCCAGCTTCATCGCCATTTCGCCCACTTCGATGGCCGTTCCCGGCAGCACCACCACGAAGTTGTGCAGCATGTCGTCGTCGTTCTGGAACACCACCCGCACCTTGCTACCGGCCTTCACCTGAAACTGTTCGGGCGTGAATTTGAGGCCGGGTTTGGTGCCCATCGTGATCGTGAACTCGGGTTCGCCCCACCCGGCCGGCAGTTTGGTCACGCGCTTGGCAGCAGGTTTGGTCGCCGGTTTTGAGGCGGAGGCAGCAGGTTTACGCACGGTACCGGACGTAGTGGTTTTGGCAGAGGCCGACCCCATTGCCGCGGCGTTATGCTGGTGTGCGGCGGCGAATTGCGTGCGGTCCAGCTTCGGGCCGTCGGGTTGCTGGTTCAGGGTGTAGTAGCCCACGTTGTGTAGCAAGGCTTTTCCTTCGGTCGAGCGCACCCCTTCGGCGGTGATTTCGTGGATGTAGCCGAGCCGCAGGCTGTCGACCACCAAGCGTGCCTTCAGGCCATCGTCCGATACCTGAATTCCGACGATCGGGCAGTTGGCGTTGTTGATGACGGGACTGCCGTACTGCGCCTGGTACTTGTAGGTGAAGCCGGTGATCTTGTAGGACGCCGGATTTCCCGCTACTTTTTTGTCGACCGGCTGGGTGTATTCGATCTCGAAGCCGTCGGGCGTGGCGCGCACGGTCTTCATTTCGAACGGCATGCGGCCCGTCCAGACCAGCCGTTGCAGAGCGTAGGGCGCTTTGCCCACCGCCGCCCAACCCCGGCTCGTTTGCCCGGCATACAGAGCCCCGTCGTGGCCCCAGACCAGCCGCAAGATGCCCGAGGCAAAGCCTTCGCGGAACGGAAAGACCACACCCTGGTAGACGCCCTTCACCTTCTCCAGCGAGACGCGCGTCACCATGCTTTGTCCCTGATCACCGACGAACAACTGGTCGTCGAACGGCCCGAACTTGCCCTTCGTGTCGTTGTTGAGGATGCCCGACGTCGAAATGCCCAGGATGCCGTGGGGCACCCAGATGGCCGGTGGTTTCAGACCAGGAACTTCCTTCGCCACGTCGTAGAGCGGGCGCCCGGAATCGGGAATGTCGTCGGGGGTCAGGCTCACGGTCGATCCCGGCAGCGACGACCATTTCAGGCCTTCGGCGTTGCCGACAAAGTCGCCTTTTTCTACGTGGGTGATGCGGCCTGACCCGACCCAGTCACCCTGGTTTTCGGTATAGAACAGATCGCCCGCCGCGTTGAGTCCAAACCCGGAGGGGGAACGAAAACCCGCTGCAAACGGGGTCATCTCCCCATCGGGGGTCACCTGCAACATCCAGCCCCGCCATTCGGCCAGACTGACGCCGTGGCCCAGGCTGTTGCTCCACCCCAGGTTGAGCGCTTCGATCATGGTGCCGTCGGGCATAAACAGCGGCCCGTACGAATACTCGTGGTAGTTGCCCGACAGCGGCCAGGAGACAATTTTGTCGTAGGCGTCGGCCTGCCCGTCGCCGTCGTTATCGCGCAGGCGCGTCAGTTCGCTGCGCTGCGTCACGTACAGGTCACCGTCTTTGTAGTTCAGGCCCAGCGGCTCGTGCAGGCCGTAGGCAAAGCGCTTGAAGGTGGGCCGATCGCTGCCGGAAATGGCGGGATTGGAGACGATCCAGACCTCGCCCCGGCGGGTGCAGATGGCGATGCTGCCGTCGGGCAGCGTGACCATCCCCCCCACTTCCAGCACCACGTCTTCGGGAATGGGCAGGGTAATGAGCTTGTAATAGTCGTCTTCCTTGTCGGGCGTAAAGTTGGCGTCCGGCTGCGCCTGCGCGACCTGTAGCCCAAGCCCCACGCAGGCCATCAGGAGAAAAAATTGCTTTCTGGAAAAAGTTAAAAACATGAGTGATGGTGTTGATATCGCCCGAGATTACAACTCGGACGGTTTGTTTATTTTTTTGATCTGTCCGCCTTCCTCAATCTCGTACCAGACCGTATCGGTCGTTAGCTGCAGGGTACCTTTCACGATGTCGCTTCCGTCTTCGTTGATCGTCCACCGTTTGACCGAATCTGCCACGAAGAAGGTGTGGTCATCCTGAAAGGTGACGTACTCCACAGCTTCGTAGCCCAGGTCCAGGGCACTTTTCTCATAAGGCATCAGCGAGTCGAGTTTATGGCCTTCCCAATCGTAGGTGACGATCGTGGGCACACTGCCGAATTCGCCTGCACCATAGTGCATGATCGCAACGGACGCATCGTTTTTGAAGAGTATCCCTACCGGTGCCTCCGCGTATTGATTTTTGTATTGAGCAAACGCTTCTTTGTTAAACTTAGGAGAGAAAACGGGCAATTCACCTTCCATGGAATGTGTGGTAAATGGCAAGGGTACCGGGGTCAATGAATTGACATACTCCTCAAAAGCCGTCTCTTCTTCGGTTGCTTCAAATTCGTCCGATTCGGTGTTCTGCGAACCAGACGAACAACTCCAGAGGCAGGTGAGCCCTATGCAAATGATGAGTTTTTTCATGGACAGTACCTCTTACCAGACGATGGCGTACTTGACCGGGCCTCCTTTGATCGGCAGCAGCAACTCCTGCGTATTTCGGGCGGTGGTGCGCAGCACCGGCGTTTCTGAGCCCTGAATTTCAATAAAGTATTCCTTGTCGTTCACGGCGTAGAGGCCGTTTGGCAGCTTCGTGATCGTCTTCCCTTCCGAGAGGCGGCACCAGAGGGGTAGCCCGTCGCCCCCGCCCGTGACTTCCAGCGCGTGGACCAGTTTCTTTCCGTCGTCGGCCGGTTCGAACGATTCGTGGATTTCCGCATTGTCGAGGGCGTACTTGAAGACCGGACGACCGGCTTTCGTCACGTCGTAGCCTAGGTACTTGTATGTGTCGTTCGAGTCGGGCCAGGTCGCATTCTGATCGGCCAGCATCGCCACCGAGGGTTGTCCGGCCAGCTCGATCACGCTGCCCTGCGGCACCGCCAGTTGGGTTTCGCCCCGCCCGTACCACATCAGCGTTGTCTCCAGAAAATCGCCCCGCCAGAATTGCAGCAACTCGCCGTATTGCAGATCCATCGCGTAATTGGCACCGCCCGGTTCGCCGACCGAGATGACGTGCGTCCGCTTGGTTCCGTTGTGGTTCATAAAACTGCGGAGCATCGTCGGGCGGCCCGCCGGCTCCACTTCGATTTCGCCCACGGGTTCGGCCGCACGGACGGGTGCGTTCAAAATCGTGTACGGCACGCCCGGCCCTTCCACCGCCAGCGTGATGTCGGTGCTGCGCGCGTACCAGAACCCAAAGTTTTTGTAGTAGGCCAGTTCGAGCGGATGGTCGCCGGATTGCAGGTCCAGGGTCGTCAGGGCCGTACCGCCTTCGCTGCCGTCGAGCGACAAGACTTCTTTCCCGTCGATTTTCAATTGGCCCGCGCCGTTCAGCCGTTCCAGGTTTACTTCGGGCGGCAACCACTTCAGGTTCAGGCTGAGCACGTAGGTACCCGAGGTCGGCAGGTGCAACGTGCCGGCAATCTTCCCGCCGAAGTTCTCCTTACTACCCGAGGCGGCATGTTCCAGAAACGGAATGTCCTGTTGCGCCTTCGGTTTTTGTGCTACCATCTGCGCGATGGATTTAAAGCCTTCCCCGTCGTACGTGCTTAGCTTCATGCCCTTGAGCGTCACCGGCTCGGTGCCGTACGCTTTGTAACGGAGGTTGCGAATCGCCACCGGCCCGTGGTCGCCCTGAATCATGAGCGGCCCCGTCGGCTGTTCGTCTTCGAAAGCGGCAGAGCGCGTCGGCCCGGTCACTTCCACATTCTCGTGGATTGTCACGCCGTTGTGAATCACCTTCACGAACCGGGCATTTTCGGTCTTGTTGCCCTGCGCGTCGAAACGCGGTGCGCGAAACAGAATGCGGTAGCGCTGCCACAACCCCGGCGCTTTGCTGACGTTCTGCGCGGGCGCGTGTCCTTCGTAGCCCTTCCGGCCCGACGGACGGCCTTCGTCCCAGCGCTCGTAGATGGCCCCGCAGTCGGCCGCGGTCGGGTTTTGCACGCCCCAACTGTCGAACAGTTGCACTTCGTAGCGCCCTTGCAGGTAGACGCCCGCGTTGGACCCTTTGTCCATCATGAAGTCGAGTTCCAGGTCGAGGTCGCCGTGCTCCATCTGCGTCATCAGGTGGTCGCGCTGCTTCTCGGTGGGCGCGTTGACGGCCACGCCGGTACCGCGTTCGGTTTTGCCCTTGCCGCCTTCCCGCAGGTCGTAAAACACATTGCCCACGATCTTCCAGTTTTTCCCGACCGGACGGAAGTCATTGAAGTTCTGCAGGTTGAGGGGCGTATAAGGAATTTCCGGCGTCTGCGCGAAAGCTCCGCCCGACAAGAGCAGGAGGTACAGGCCGAAAGAAAAGTAGGTACGTCGGATCATGAAATGCAAGGTCTGGATAGTGGTCGTGTTTATGTATGGGTTGCTGTAAAAATACGTCTCAACACATGACTTCTTGTGCAATCTAGCTGACTGCCGGGAATTCAAACCCTTTTTGCCCGAGATCTCTCCCGTTGGTCGCGATGACACCGTTCTCTATCCTCATCGGCCGCCGGGAATAAGCGAGCGGGACCAAAATCTTCTAGTGCCTGTGGGTTCATTTTAACGCGCATCGTTTTTACCAGATCACAAAGCAGGCCGCTCCAGAGGCGGAGTTTCCGGCTGAAGTCGAAGCACCTGCAATGTCGCATGGTTCCGCCCGGCCAGTAGCAGTGTTTCCCGGTTCGCCCGGATCGTCAGCAGATTTCGGACTTCGCCGTCCAGGCGCAACCCCGACCGATGGTTCGGTACCGTCATAAAATGGCCTTTCCCGTCCCCTTTCAGCAAACAGCCGTAACTGGCGTCGTATCGCCCGATTTCGGGTTTGGTGCCGTACAGATTTCCCCCCAGCAGCACATCGGGGTGGTGATCGCCGTCGAGGTCCTGGATCAGTACGCCGTAGACCGGCGAAAATTGCGCCTCGGTGGGGAGGGCCTGGACAGCGAACGTGCCGTCGCCCTGGTTCAGAAGCACCGAAGTCGCCAGCGTGGTCGCCTCCAGCGTTTGGGCACCCTGCAACTGTTCCGGCGAGAACACCTCGGCAACGGTCTGCGACTGGTAGTCGGCATAGTTCAGGTATTTCTTTTTGAGGGCGGGCAGTTGTGCCGTCAGGTTGTGCCGCAGCACCACCGGAAACGAGCGCTCGCCGTTGTAGGTGCACAGGATCTGCTCTACGGTGCCGTTCCGGTCGAAGTCGTTGACCACCATCGAAATGGGCTTTTCGGGCGAGGCGCGCAGCCGCGCATTGAGGCCATAATTGCCCGCTACAAAATCCACATCGCCGTCACCGTCTAGGTCGGCCGGTTGCAGGCAATTCCACCAGCCCTGGCTGTGGGGTACCGCTATTTTTCGGGAGAACTGCCCGCCTTCGTTCCGAAAAACCGTAACGGGCATCCACTCGCCGACCACCACCAGATCGAGGTCGTGGTCGCCGTCGAGGTCCTCCCAGGCGGCATCCGTGAGCATTCCGAGGCCGGTCAGTTCGGGCGCTACCTGGGCCGTCACGTCCGTAAAGTGCCCTTTGCCGTCGTTGTTCAGCACGTAGCCGTTGCAGGGCAGGCCGTAGCGGAATGGTTGCAGCCGCACGCCCACAAACAGGTCCAGATCGCCATCACCGTCGTAATCGCCCGCTTTCACGGTCGACGTACTTTCAAACGCCGAGGTCGGCAGCAATTGCGACGATTTGGTAAAGTTGCCGCGCCCGTCGTTCAGGTACAGCCGGTCGATCAGCGCGGTCGACGACGTAGGAAACTCACTGCCCCCGCTGCACACGTAGAGGTCGGGATCACCGTCGCCGTCTGCATCGAAAAACAGCGCCTCCGTGTCTTCCGCCACGCGATCGGCCTCCAGCGCCGGTTGTGTGGTCCGGACAAATTGTCCGTTGCGTTGCTGCACGAACACCGCCCCCGCCGCATCTTTCGCGTTCCCCACAAACACGTCGTCCAAACCATCGCCGTTGACGTCGGCCTTGCACAAAGCCGGTCCCTGCGTCGACAGCATGTGGTACAACAGCGGATCGCGGTCGAAGTCGACGAAGTGGTTTTCCTGGTGCCGGAAGTCGAGCGGAGGGGCGTCGCCGGCCTCTTGAAACAGCGGTGGACGCGGCGCTTCGTGCGCGACCCACTGCACCGGCGGTTGGGCATCTTTTTCGGCCAGGGTCAGGGTCTGATCGGCACGCACGTGCGTCAGCAGCGTTGTGTTGCCACCGGGCCACTGCACCAGCACCGTATCGACTGTCTGCAACGCACCCAGGCCCACGTGCGGCCGTGGATCGACGGACGATTCGAAGCCCCGCGTGGGCATTTGTTCGAGGTAGAAAGTTTTGCCCTGGTGCTTCAGCGTAATGCTCGCCCCGAAAGCCGCCGTGTTTTGCCGGTCGCCCCGGAGCTGAAACTTCAGGAAATGGTGCGGCCTCGCCCGCGCGTCGGCATCGTTGCGGTAGACGAACGGCGGCATGTTCACGTTGTTGACGATCAGATCGAGGTCGCCGTCGTTGTCCAGGTCGCCGTAGGCCGCCCCGTTCGAAAAGCCGGGTTGCGCCAGCCCCCACGCGGCCGTCTGGTCCGCAAAGCGTAGACCGTCCTGATTCTGGAAGGCGTAGTTGGCGATGGGGTTGGAAGGAATGTAGCTGATAAGCTTTTTGAAATCGACGCCTTCTTTCGTGACGATCGACTTGCGGATTTCGTCGTTGGCGATGAACTGGAGAAAGTCCTGATCGGTCAGGTCCTGGTGAATGCCGTTGGCCACAAACACGTCTTTGAGGCCGTCGTTGTCCAGGTCGGCGATCAGCGCCCCCCAGCTCCAGTCGGTGGCCTCCATGCCGGTCAGTCGTCCGATTTCGCTGAACGTTCCGTTACGGTTATTGAGCTGCAACGTGTTGCGGGTAAACTGGTGGCCGTATCCGTTCTCCACGCCGTATTGGTAGCGGTTCCAGTCGTCGAAGGTGGTTTTGGTTTTGAGACGTTCCTCGGCGGCAGGCAGCATGTCAGTCACAAAGATATCGGGGTACGCGTCGTTGTTGATGTCGGCCAGGTCGGCCCCCATCGAAGCAGCACTGGTGCTGCGGATCTGCGCTTCGAGGCTCTCGCGGAATGTGCCGTTCTGCTGGTTGAGGTAGAGGTAATCCCGTTCGAAAAAATCGTTCGAAATGTACAGGTCCATCCACCCGTCGCGGTTCACGTCGCCGACTGTTACGCCCAGCCCGAAGCCGATGATGCTGCCGTAAATGCCCGCCTCGGTGCTGACGTCGGTGAAGTGGGGATGCGCCGCCCCGCCGCGGCCGTCGTTGCGGTACAGTTTGTCGCCACCCAGCGTATCACGGAGGGGCCGTTCGTTTTTCCGGAGGTTAAAACTCCCGATGGCCTGGTACGAATTGTTGAGCAGGTACATGTCGAGGTCGCCGTCGCGGTCGTAGTCGAAAAATGCCGCGTGGGTCGAAAGTCCGAGGTCGGCCAGTCCGTAGGCAGCGGCCTGTTCCTGGAACGTGCCGTCGCCCTGGTTGATGAACAATTCGTTCTGGCGGTTGTCGCCCTGTACGTCGCCGGAGTTGCAGACGTACATGTCGAGCCAGCCGTCGCCGTTCACGTCGGCCATGCTGACGCCCGTCGACCACGCGCGCCTTCCTGCCACCCCGGCCCTATCGGTAACGTCTTCGAACTGAAGTGGTGCCGCCGCGCCTTTGTTCAGGTAGAGTTTGTTGGGCCCCATGTTGGCCGTGAGGTACACATCGAGGAAGCCGTCGCCGTTCACGTCGCCCAGCGCCACACCACCACCGTTGTAGAAGTTGCGGTAAGTGTAGATGTTGAACGCTTTGTCGTAATGCAGGTCGTTGCGAAAGTCGATGCCCGTCGCGTCCGCAGGCAGGAGCGCAAAGAGGGTCGACCCGACCGGCGGCGCGGTGGTAGTCGGCTGGCAGGCCACCAGCCCGATCAGCAACATCCATCCGCTCCCTGAAATCCATTTGTGTGCAGTCATCGGTGGGGATCGTAGGTCTAGTGGTCTATGGCAGTTAGGTCGGTAAACAGAGCGTGGACCTGCATGTCGTCGGCATCGGTATAGAGGGTGATGCGGCGGTTGCCGTCCACTTTCACGTAGGCATCGCCCTTGGTCGAGTGCGTCACTTTAATAAATCCGTCGCCGTACCATTGCTTGAAGAGCGCCAGCACATCGAGTTGCAGGCTGTCGGCAAACAGGTGCTTGTTCCAGGGCGCCCACGCGTCGTAGGCAAAGGTGACGGGCATCTGGACGATTCGGTTCTGTTGGAACTCCGGGTAGAAATTCATCGATGCCGGATGCGGCAACTCCGCCATACGGTACAACACGGTGGTGTTGCTGGCGCCTTCCATCACCCGTCCCTGCCGGTTCAGGTCCCAGCACTGGTCGAAGAATTCCTGGCTCGTCATCCCGAACGTCAGGCCGAGAAACAGGCTGTCGTACCGCACGCCGCGTTGCAGTTCGCTGTCGACCAGCTCCTGGTATTCCGATTTGGCGCTGCAACCACTCCAAAGCGCTCCCACGAGCCCAAGCCATACGATCCATTTTGCCATGATCAATACTGATAAGTCTGTAATGCTTCGTTGTTTCGGGCCACCAGCAGTACCGTGCGCGCACCTTGCTGCAAGGTCACGAAATCCCGGATTTCTCCTTTGACGAACAGGCCCGACCGGTGGGCCGGAACCGGCGCGAATCCGCCTTTTCCGTTGCCGATCAGCAGCAGGCCATAACTGCCGTCCTGAATGCCCACCTCGGGTTTGCAGCGGTACTGGTTGCCACCCAGCACGAGGTCCAAGTGGCCGTCTCGGTTAAAGTCCCCTACCTCAATTCCGCAGACCGGGGCCCGTTGCGCTTCGTCCGGGAGGGGTTGCCACACAAACGTGCCGTCGCCCTGGTTGAGCAGCACGCCGCTACGGGCCTCGTACGCCGGCAACGCCAGGGCCGTGTGCAACTGCGCCGGGCGGAACAGGTCTTCGATGGTCTGGTCGCGGTAGTCCACATTTTTCAGGTAGCGTTTTTTCAGCGTCGGGAGTTGCGCTACCAAATCCTGTCGGGTCACCAGCGGGTAGGCCGTATCGCCATTGTAAGCACAGAGGATCTGCTCGACGGAGCCGTTCTGGTCGAAGTCTTTCACGTACAAGGTCAGGGGTTTATCGGCCGACGGCTGGAATCGGGTGTTCAACCCCTGGTTCCCCACCACCACGTCCAAGTCGCCGTCGCCATCCAGGTCCGCGACGTCCAGACAACTCCAGAAACCGTTGGTGTGCGCCAGCCCTGCCGGTGCGGAAGCTTCCTTCAACAGGCGGCGGTGTGTGTCGGGGTCGCGTTCGTTGCGAAACAACTTGATGCCCATCCACTCACCCACCACGATCAGGTCGGGATCGCCATCGCGGTCCACGTCGGCCCATTGCGCATCGCGCAGCAACCCTAATGCGTTCAGGTCCGGATGCGTGGCGGGTGTGAAATGTCCCTGGCCGTCGTTTTCCAGCAGGTATCCGTTGACGGGCAGCCCGTAGGCAAACGGCTGGAGGCGAATCCCGACGAACAAATCCTGGTCGCCATCGTCGTCGTAATCGGCGGCGGCCACACATGACGAACTTTCAAATTTCCCGGCGGGCAGCAATTGGCCGGACTTCATAAAGTTGCCCTGCCCATCGTTCAGGTACAGCCGGTCGATCAGCGCGGTCGAGGCGGAAGGGAACTCGTTGCCGCCGCTGCACACGTAGAGGTCGGCGTCACCATCGCCATCTGCGTCGAAGAAAAGCGCATCCGTATCTTCCGAAACGCGGTCGCTGGCAAACACCGCCTCGCTGGTTTTCCGAAAGCCGCCGTCGGACAGTTGCACAAACAGCGTACCCGGAGCATCTTTCGCCCCGCCGATGTAGACATCCTCGCGCCCGTCGCCGTTCACGTCGCCTTTGCAGAGGTGGGGCCCTTCGTTCGACAGCATCTGAAACAACAGCCCGTCGCGGTCGAAGTCCGAAAAATCGTTTTCCCGATGTACATAGTCGAGGGCCGCGTCGCGCACCGGCCGGAAGATCGGAGCGGGTGCCGCTGCTGCTGCTGGCCGGGGCCTCGCCGGCGTTTGGGTCTGATCGACCAGCAGGATCTGGTTCGTCGCCACGTTTTCCAGGTGGCTGCAGGTGCCGTCGGGCCATTGGACCCGCACCGAATCAACAGACGCCCACGTACCGAGGCCAAAGTGCAGGCGGTAGTCGACCGACGACTCGAAGCCGCGCATGGGCATCAGTTCCTGGTAACGTTGCTCGCCCTGGCGGAATACCGTGACCTGCGTGCCGATGGCGAAGGCGTTTTGGCCGGCACCTTTCAACTGCACTTGCAGAAAATGGTGGTCGGCGCGCAGCGCGTCGGTTTCGTTGCGGTAGACGAACGGCGGCATGTTGACGTTGTTGACGACCAGATCCAGGTCGCCGTCGTTGTCCAGGTCGCCGTAGGCCGAGCCGTTCGAGAAGCCGGGAGTGGCCAGGCCCCATGCATCGGCCACGTTGGTAAACGTCAGATCCCCGTGGTTCTGAAACAGGTAATTGCCGAGGGGCTGCGATGGCATGCGGTCCACCAGCGTTTTGATCACCTGTTTCTCTTGCTTTAACGTTTCGCGCACCACGGCCGGATTGGCCATGAACTGGATGTAGTCCAGGTCGGTCAGGTCTTTGAAAATCCCGTTGGCGACGAAAATATCGTTGTAGCCGTCGTTGTCGAAGTCCTGCATCAGGGCACCCCAGCTCCAGTCGGTGGCCGACACACCCGCCATGCGCCCGATCTCACTGAAGGCAACGGGCGCTTCCGTCCTCCGGGGCCCCTGGGGCACCGGCCCGCGGTTCAACTGCAGCACGTTCCGGGGAAACTGGTGGCCGTAGCCGTTGGCGACGTTCATCTGGTACTTGTTCCAGTTTTCGAACTGCGCCTTCGTTTTCAACCGGGCGTTGTCTTCCGGCAGCATCTCGGTCACGAACAGTTCCGGGTAGCCGTCGTTGTTCAGGTCCGCCAGGTCGGCCCCCATCGAGCCGAGGCTGATTTCGCGCATCGTTTCTTCGAGCGATTCGCGGAAGGTGCCGTTTCGCTGGTTCAGGTAGAGGTAATCGCGTTCGAAAAAGTCGTTTGCCACGTAGAGGTCGGGCCAGCCGTCGCGGTCCAGGTCGCCGATCGTTACACCCAGGCCAAAGCCGATGGTGCTGCCGTAGATGCCGGCCGCCTCGCTCACGTCGACAAAGCGACCGCCGTCGTTGCGGTACAGTTTGTTGCCCCCCAGCGGATCGCGCACCTGCCGCTGGTCTTTCACCAGATCGTAGTTTCCTACCGAGCGGAACGAGTTGTTGAGCAGGTAACAGTCGAGGTCGCCGTCGCGGTCATAATCAAAAAAGGCGGCGTGGGTCGAGAGGCCCTTTTCGTCCAACCCGTACGCATGCGCCTGTTCCGTAAAGGTAGGCACCTCCCCCGGCCCGTTGGCGTCGTTGATGAACAACGCGTTGTGGCGGTTCTCGCCCCGGATGTCGCCCGATTTGCAGATGTAAATGTCGAGCCAGCCGTCGCCGTTCACATCGACCAGGCTGACGCCCGTCGACCAGACGCCGGTAGAGGCCACACCTGCCCGTTCGGTGATGTCGGTAAACTGAAATGCCTGTGCTGTTCCCTCGCCTCCGCGATTCAGGTAGAGGCGGTTGGGTTGCTGGTTGCCGCAGAAAAACAAGTCTGTCCAGCCGTCGTTGTTCAGGTCGCCCATCCCCACGCCGCCGCCGTTGTAAAAATTACGGTACGTGTAGACGTTAAATTCCTCGGTGTATTCGACGCGGTTCTCGAAGGTGATGCCGGTATACGTGGCCGGCACCAGGGTAAACAACGTCGCTCCGCGCGGAGGTGATTCGGGCGCCGAAACCTGACAGGCGGCCAGCAGCAGAGCACCCAGACCGAACAAGCCGGTCCGCCGAAGGTTTCGCAAAAAAGTTGTGTCGTGGCTGCGCATGGTGGCTGGCATCCTTATTTACATTCCCCCCTTCATTCTTACGCCGGGGGCTGTGGGGTGATGAGAGAGAACGAGCTTGTCGGTGTATACTACCGAAAACCCCGGAAACCGAAAAGCAGGAAAGCAGCCGGTGACGGATGGCTGCCTTCCTGATGACGTTGTTGACTTCACGAATGATTTACCGGAAGGGATTCTGCGCAGGAAAGACCTCACTCATTCACTCATTCACTCATTCACACTAGTATCCCGGGTTTTGTTTCAGGTTGCGGTTGGCGTTGATTTGCGTTTCCGGAATCGGGAAAATGTTCAGGTGGTTGATGCCGTTCGGCCCCAGGTTGTCGGCGGGATCGGCGTCGTGAAACCGCCAGGCGTCGTTGTACTTCCCGAACCGGATCAGGTCGGTACGACGAACCGACTCCGCAAACATTTCGCGGCCGCGCTCGGCCAGGAACCCCTCAGCGTCCAGCGTCTGGAACGGATCGACTTTACCGTGCTCTTCCCGAATCTGGTTGACGATGGCCAGCGTGACGGGATCGTTCCAGTTACCGCTTTGCCGGGCCACGGCTTCGGCTTTCATCAGGATTACGTCGGCGTACCGGAAAATGCAGTAATCGTTGCTCAACTGTCCGTTGTTGCCTTTGTAGATTTCCCACTTGCCGATGCGCGCGCCCGATTGCCGCCAGGCGCTGGGCAACAGTTCGTTGATGTAAGGCGTGAAGGTGATCGGCGGGCCGTTCGGGTCGTTCGGGTCCGCCCCGCCATCCTGCAACGGCGTGCTGCCATCGGCCTCGAACTGAGGGCCTACGATGAAGTTCGACAGCCGGTTGTCGAGCGTACCCGTGGTGGGCGTACCCGCCGGGTCGACGCCAATGACCTCGCCCTGCGGGCCCGGGTTTTGCGTCGGATCGGTATACGACTGATAAAATTCCTGAATGGAAGCAAAGCCGTTCCAGGGCTGCGCACTCATCTGGTACGTGTTCTGGCTCTGCATGTGCAGCGTGATGTGCGGAATGGTATGGCCGGTGGCGTTGATCTCGTCGTACGGAATCACCCAGATGAACTCCGTGGAGCCTTTGTTGTTGCGGGTGAAGTTGTCGCGGTAGTTCGGCATCAGCGAATACATTCCCGAGTTGATCACCTCGTCGCAGGCGGCGATGGCCTTGTCCCACTGCGGAGTGCCGGTGTAGACTTCGGCATTCAGGTACAGCTTGGCCAGCGCCGTGTAGGCCGTGTAGTAGTTGACGCGCCCGTAGGTGCTCTCGTCGGCCGGGCCGGTCTTTTGCAACAGCGGTGCGTTGTCCAGCAGTTCTTTTTCTACAAAATCGTAGACCTGCTGCCGGGTGCTGTTGGCGGGCGGCTCGGTATTCGAGAAGTCGGTGCTCAGCGGCACGTTGCCGAACAAATCGAGTAGCCAGTAGTAATAGATGGCCCGCAGGGCTTTCAGCTCCGCAATGAACGCATTGGCCTGCTCGGTGCCGATCGGTTCCAGCGTTGCCAGCAGGCGGTTGCAGGTATTGACTCCGGCATAGAGGAAGTTCCAGGTGTTGAGCGGACGCGGGTCCTGCGAGTTGTAGGTGTGGGTTTGCAGCCGCACCCAGTGGCCGCCGTCGCCCCAGTCGGCCCCGCGCGTGGGCACGACCATCTCGTCGGTCGTGACTTCGCAAAGGGGCATGATGTTGTCGGCATTGCCAAACGAGCCGAACAGGTTGGCGTACGCCGCCCCCACCGCCGAGAGGATTTCGCGGTCAGTCTGGTAAAAATTGGTACTGGTCGCTGTATCGTAGAGTACGTTGTTCTCGTCCAGGTCGGTACACGACCCAACAACGACGCCCCCGATCAACAGGAATCTTTTGAGGTATCTCAATTGCATGGTAGTAGGCGTTTGTGGTAGAAGGTTAGAAAGTAGCGTTCACCCCGAGGGTAAAGGAGCGCGTCAGCACCCAGATCTCACGCCGGTCCACGCCGGGTGCTAAGGAATTGGCATCATCGGCGTTGCCATCCGCGTAACGTACTTCCGGATCTACTCCCGTATAGTTAGTGATCATAAACAGATTCTGGCCGGTGAGGTAGGCCCGCAGCGACTTCACCCATCCTTTCTTTTCCAGGTTGAACTGATAGCCCAGCGTGGCGTTGTCCATCTCCAGAAAAGAGGCGTTTTCCACAAACAAACTGCTGAAGATCTGCTGGTCGGTGATGTCGGGGTTGAAGTACTGGGTATTTACGACGTTGTAGCTGCTGGCCAGGTTGGGATTCTCGTAAAAGGCGCGGTAGGTGTTGATCAGCTGGTGGCCGAACGCACCGCGCAGCAGGAAGTTCAGGTCGAAATTCTTGTAGCGGAACGTGTTGGTCCAGCCCAGCTGAAAGTCGGGCAGGCCGTTGCCGATCACCATCTGGTCGTTGTTGTCGTACTTGCCGTCGTTGTTCAGGTCGGCCAGCTGGTACTTTCCGCCTTCGTCTACGCCGAGGTACTGGTAACCCCAGAACAGCCCGATGGCCTGGCCTTCGACGGCCCGCGTAATTTGCGTCTGCTCCTGCCCGGGTGTGCCCAGGTTGGTGGCCCCGACGTAGCTACCGGCCAGCGTGGGGTCCAGTCGTGCCAGTTTCACGTTGAACGTCGAAAAGTTAAAACTGGAGTTCCAGGTGAACATCGAGCTGCGCACCACGTCGTAGGCCAGCGCCAGTTCAAAGCCATTGCTGCTCAGCTCCCCGATGTTCATCCAGGTGGTGGGCACCAGGTTCGGCGGCACGGGCACCGTTACGTTGAAAATCAGGTCGGACGTCACGCGGTTGTAATAGTCCAGCGTACCGGTCATCCGGTCGTTGAAAATCACGAAGTCCAATCCAACGTCGAACTCCTTCTTCCGTTCCCATTTCAGGTCAGGGTTGGCGTTTTTATCCGGCTCGTAACTCTGGAGGTAGACGTTGTTGCCGGCGTAGAAGTTGGCGCCACCGGGTGCCAGGGTCTGCAACGACAGGTACGGCTCCGGCGGCAGGGCCCCGGTCACCCCGTAGCTGGCGCGTAGCTTGATGCTGCTCACGCTGGGCAGGTCGAGAAAGCGGTCCAGGTTGACGCCCGCGCTGATCGCCGGGAACATCCCCCACTTGTTGTTTTCGCCGAACTGAGTAGCCCCTTCGCGACGCAGGCTGGCCGACAAGAAGGCCGCTTCGTTGAAGTTCAGGTTGAGGCGCCCGAAGAACCCGATCAGGCGCGACCCGGTTTTGTAGCTGTTGATGTTGCCACGGCCGCTGGCGAAATCCAGCGCGGTAGAAAAATCCTGCCCCGACGCATCGGTCACAAAATTGCCGCCGCCCACTTCGAACTGCTTGTCCAGAAAATCTTGGTACGAATACCCAGCCACGGCCGAAACGCGGATGGTGCTGATCCGCCCGTCGTACGAAAGGGTGTTTTCATAGAGCCGGTTCCGGTTTTCGATGTCCGCCTTCCAGGAATACCCCCCACGACTGAAGCCACTCACGCCCAGAAAGTTGCGCGAATGGAACGACGTGCGGGGCAAGTACGCTTCGTCGAAAGTGCTAGTGGTCTGCTGGGCGTAGCGCACCAGAAATTTCAGCCCGTCGACGATCTGAAAGGTAGCGGAGCCGTTGAAGTTAAACCGCTTCAGTTCCTGGTCGCGCATGTTCTGTTCCAGTACCGCCACGGGGTTGGCATAGTCGACGTTGTTTGCTTCGTAGTAGCCCCCGCCGGTCAGGTCGTACAGCGGATCGGTGGTGTGTACCGGGGCGGTCGGGTTGTAGATAGCCGCGTACTTGAAGGCCTCCGAATACCCCAGTTGCGACTCGCGCGAGGTGTTGCTCATGTTGAGGTTGAAGACCAGCCGGTCGTCGAGGACCGACTGCGACAAATTGAGCCGGGTGTTGATCTGGTTGAACCCGGTGTTGATCGCCACGCCCTGCGCATTGCGGAAGTTGACCGAAGCGCTGTAGGTGGTGCCGGAACTGTTGCCGCCCGACAGCGAAAGGTTGTGCGTATGCGAAAACGCGGTGCGGGTGATCTCTTTGTACCAGTCGGTGGTTGCACCATAATCCACGGCGTTGCTCAACTGGCGGTACTCGTCGGCGGTCATGTGCTGCGTGAAGCGGGCCGGCGTTTCGGTCTGCACCAGTCCGCTGTACGACACGCCGAAGCTATCGGCCGACCCCGACTTGGTGGTGACGATGATCACCCCGGCCGACCCGCGCGTTCCGTAAATGGCGGCAGCCGATCCGTCTTTCAGCACATCGATGCTGGCGATATCGTTCGGGTCTACGGTGTTCAGGTCCGCCCCGATCTGCCCGTCGACCACCACCAGCGGTTGGGTGTTGGCCCCAAGGGTG
The DNA here is from genome assembly GCF_900100765.1 of Catalinimonas alkaloidigena. NCBI lineage: Bacteria > Pseudomonadati > Bacteroidota > Cytophagia > Cytophagales > Catalimonadaceae > Catalinimonas > Catalinimonas alkaloidigena. Next base: position 195,981 of record NZ_FNFO01000006.1, read on the forward strand.
GACAGGCCGCGCAGCCGAATGGCAAATCCGGCGTTGGGATCGCCGCCGGGACGCGAAATGGAAAGGCCCGACACTTTGCCCTGCAACAGTTGCGAGACGTTGCTGATGTTCCCCTTGTTGAATTCTTCTACGCCGATGCTGGCCACCGAACTGGTGATTTCGCCCTTGCGCTGCGTGCCGTACCCCACAACCACCACTTCGTCGAGGGCTTTTATGTCGTCGGCCATCGTTACGTCAATGGTGGTGCGCCCCCCTACCACCACTTCCTGCGTAGCGAACCCTACCGCACTGAACACCAGGGTCGCGTTGTCGCCCACGTTCAGGGTGTAGTTTCCGTTGACGTCGGTGATGGTCCCGTTGGTGGTGCCTTTCTCCAGAATGTTGATGCCCGGAATGCCTTCGCCCGTCGCATCGATGACGCGCCCGCTGATCGCGACCGCCCGCTGGGCCCGGGCCGCACGGATGGCCATCAACGTGTTGTGCGCGCTCATGGAAGCCGCTACCGGCGTGCGAGCGTCTTTCCAGACGGGCTGCACCACCTCCGCCGTGGTTTCTTCTACCTCCCGGTAAATGGCATAATAGTCGTCGCCGACCTTTTTGTAACGCAGCGAAGTCGATTGCAGGGCGGCCTGCAGGTTTTTCTCCAGTCCCACGCTTCGGTGCACGTAGTAGCGGATGGCCTGCCCCTGAATTTCGGAGGGGTAGATGAACTTCACCCCGAACTGCTGCTCCAGTTCCTGAAACAGACTTTTAAGGGAGACCTCCTTTTGCTTGGGCTGTTCGTCGGAGGAGGCGATCCGATACGCCAGGCTGGTGGAAGCCTGCACCTGCGCCTCCGCAGGGACGGGGGGCAGCAGGCTGGTCATGGCGAACCCAACCGTGAGGTAGAAAATTTTCATAAGGTATGGACGAGTAGGTAGGTTGTAAATACTTCCAGGGCTAGGGATTCAAGGTTATTCTTTTCGTTTGATCAAGATGTTATCGTTTTCGTAGGTGATGGCCAGGTTGCGGCTCATCGCAAGCGCATCGAGCAGAAGTTCGAGGTTGTCGGCGGGCAGGTTGCCGCTCAGGTGCTGTTGCGCCAGCGAGGTATCGGCGATGATGACGGGGCGTCCGTAGGTGCGGGTAATCAACTCGCCGATTTCGTGCAGCGACATGTCGTCGATCACCAGGTAGCGGTCGGTCCAGGAGGTGTAGCGTTCGGTGTTGACGGGCCGCTGTTCCACCTGACGGGTGGCCCGCGAGAACGCGACGAGCTCGCCGGGTTCCATCACGACCTCCTGAGCGAGTTGCGAAGGCGCCAGATCGACGCGAACTTTGCCCGTCTCCAGCACGACCTGCGTGCCCTGCGTCGCGGTGGTCACGTTAAACTCGGTGCCCAGCACTTCCACGTCCAGGTCGGCCGTATGCACCCGAAAGCGGGCGTTTTCTTCGTAGGCTTCCTGGTGGGTTACCTGAAAGAAAGCTTCGCCGTCCAGCCATACTTCGCGTACGTGGGCGGCATCCCAGGTATCGGCCAGTCGCAGCCGCGTGTTCCCGTTCAACAAAGCCACCGTGCCGTCGGGCAGGATGATTTCCCGCGTTTCGCCGAAGGCCGTTACGTATTCTGCCGGCGTGCGCGCCTGCCATAGGTACAGAGCCGCGCCCAGCGTCAGCAACAGCGCCACGGTTGCCGCCACCCGCTGGCCCATCCCCCACCGGGACGTCACCCGCAGGGCCGGTGGTGCGGTCGCGTGGTCGATCCGCTCCCACATCTGCGTTAGTTCTTCCGACGTCAACGCATGTTGGCGAAACCGCAGGCTGGTCAGAAAGTGACGCGCTTCTTCAACATCCTCCCGTTTTTCAGGATGTTCCTGTACCCACTGGGTCCAGAAGGCATGGCTGGTCCGGTCGCCCTGCAGTACCCACTGCTGAAACGACTCGTCCTGGGCCAGTTCTTTCGCGCCGAATGTCTCGTAATTCATAGGCTCGCTCGGAAGGGTCTTCTGAACCTTCTTTCCCTCAAAAGGCACGAAGTCCGGATTTTACCCCTAGCCTTCCGAAAAAAATTTTGTCGCCCCAGGCGATAAGTTTTGAGGCATGGTGCCTGAGGTTTCTTTGCGTGCGCCGCTGCGTCCTGCCCAAGCGAGCCGTTTACCGCAGGGTTTATCGTCCGTGAATCGATGGACCGCCCTGCAACAGAAAAGCCTGACGGATGAGTATAATCAGATTATTATTTGCATCTTGGTTAACAGCAACCTCCCCCAGGCAGGGGGAAGTTGGCGACCGAACGCCCACCACACCCACGGCCCAACGCCGACGAGCGGGCACAAGCATCACCTGCATGGCGCGAGTTGAACACATGCCTGAGTACGAATCGGAGGAAGCGGTCTGGCGGGCGTTCAGGCAGGGCGATCGTGCGGCGTTTCAGCAGCTCTACCACCGCTTCGCCAACGTGTTGTTTAACTACGGCAGCAAGTTTACGGCCGACCGCGATCTGGTGCGGGACGCGATTCAGGAGCTCTTTTTGCGGCTGTGGCGCGACCGCACCCGCCTGGGCGACACGACTTCCGTTAAATATTACCTCTTTAAAGCCTTACGGCGCGATCTGGTGCGGGCCCTGCAACGCAAAGCCCGGTTTGTGGCCGAAGCCAGCCTGAGCGGCCCGGCGTTTGCCATCGAATATGCGCACGAAGTTGCGTTGATGCAGGAAGAGCTGTGGCAGGAGCAGCAGGACCGCCTGAACCTGGGGCTGGAACAGTTGTCGCCCCGGCAACGCGAAGCGATTTTCCTGCGCTTTTACGAAAATCTGAGTTATCAGGAGGTAGCCGAAGTGATGTCCATCACGCCCAAGTCTACTTACAAAATCATCTACAAAGCCATCGAAATGCTACAAAAGCACTTCAAAGTGTTTTGCCTCTGGCTCTTCTGAAAAAAGGGTGCATGGAAACCCGCTGGGCGGCTAGCCTTCGCGTTTGGCCCGCAGGAATGCTTGCAGGTCGGCGAGGCGGTCGGTGTTGATCAGGTCGACGCCGTTCTCCCACAAAAACTGCCAGACTGCCGGCGTGTCGGGCGTACCCCACAGACGCACTTTTTTCCCTTCGGCATGGGCCTGCTCGACAAACGCCCGGAAGCGTTTCAGCTCGTCGGGGGCCACCGGTCCCTTCCCTTTCCACGACAAAAACCGGTTGTAGCTCTGACTCACCACCGGCATGCGCACCGGGTCGATGTCCTGTCCCAGGTCATCCGGACGACCGTCCAATGCCGTCAGCGCTTGTGCATCGTACAAGACCAGGGGTTTCAGCGGCGGCTTTTCAATGCCGGAGAGAAACACCCGCACCGGCTTGCCGTCGCCCGGAGCGACCGAAAGCATGGCGGCGTAAGGCGCCAGCTGAGCCTGGAGGGCGCGGTACGTGGCTTCGTCGGAGGTCTTGAAATCGATCATCAGGTAAAACAGGGTGCGATGCCCGGCATACACCGGTTGCGTACCCTGCGCAGTGCGTTCCCACAGGGGCCTCAGGTACAGACGGTCAAGGGTACGGGCCGGATCGGGTTGCGCAGGGCGGTTGTGCGCCACATAAAGTGCGCCGTCGATGAGAAACACGTCGGATTCGACCGAGCAAAAGCCGTGTGCCAGCGCATCCAGCAAGGGGCGTTCGTGTTCGTAGTCGTTATGGGCATGGGCACGCACCAGGGGCTGCACCTCCAGGGCGGACTGAGCCTGAAGGGACGTGACAAAACCCAGGAAAAGAAGGAGAACAAGCGAGCGAAGTACCATGGCATAGGGTTGGAAACGGACGGGCAATAGTACACCACAAACCACACCTACAGGTTACCGCAACGTTAATTTTGCGCCTTCGCTCCGGGCGAAGGGTCAGGAGCCGTCGCCGAGGTGGATGACGTTCCGAATGAGGGTCTGGCCTTTTTGCAGGGTTTCGACCGAGACTTTTTTCGCCTGGGGCTGTTGGTACGTCCGGTAGGCGATCAGCCCGAGGGTCAGTCCGACCAGAAAGGTCATCAGCAACAGGGCAATGTGGGCCGAACGTTTTTTATGAAACCGAAAGGTCCGGGTAGGCCGCTTTTCCCAAAAGTGCCACGCTTCGGCGGCATCCATCTTGTCGTCCAGTTTCTGAAGTCCCCGGCCCAGCACGTCGTAAACGGCGCGGTCCAGCGTAATGTCCTGGATGCACTCGCGCAGCTCTTTTTCCAGGCGGGTGTAGTCCGCGCTTTGCAGCAGCCATTGCGCAACCTGACTGGTCACTTCTTCCGAAGCCTGGTCGAGGATGTACGTCAGCCAACTGTCGACTTCGGCCTCGTTCCATCTTTTGGCCCCGTCGGCCTCTCCGTAGGGAACGCTGCCGCCGTACATGAAAAAGTTCAGGGAACGGTCGAGGCTGGCCGCAATGTGCCGCCACGACAACGCCAGCGTCAGGGCAATTTCGGTATACGACAAGCCCGACAATTTCAGGCGCAGAATGAGTTGATCCTGGGCGGGCAGCCGGTCGACCAGATGATTAGGACGGTAATTCAGTTCCTGATACAGCAGCAGGTCGAGCGGATTGAACGGCGCTTCGTCGGCGTTTTCTGCCTTTTTCTTTTGCAATCCCGGAATCAGCTGGTGGCTGGTGGCTTCCTGTGCCTTGCGGCGGACCGTTGCGTACAGGTAGCCTTGCAACGACGAGGAAATGGACAGCAACTGCCGGTGCTGCCATAAGTTCATAAAGACTTTTACGACGACCTCTTCGGCCAATTCGGGGTTGTGGGTAATCTGGCAGGCGAAGTCGCAGAGACGCTGGTAATAATGCAGGTAGAGTTCTTCTAACGCCAGGCGATTCCCTGCACGCAGTTCGTCGACAATTCTATGTAAAGACGGGGGATCCTGGAACATGACACAAGCTGGGGATTGGGTTATTTGGCTTTTCCGGTGGTTGGTGGCAAAATTAGTTACGATTGGCTACGTCGTGTATGCAGGACGGGTTACCTTATCGTTATCATACGCAGCCGGAGGCGTAAGAAAACGAGCAAAACCCTCGATTTATCGTCACTTATTCACCATCCCTAGGCACCGACACGGATTTATGGACTCGTTTTCAATAGGAGACCTTGAATTCCGCCTGATACTCACCTGGCCCTTATAAATTTTCTGCGCGGTTTGGCCCAGAGGCGGCCGCTACCCGCCCCGCGGGCGTCCCGAAGAAGCGTAATTTCTCGCCTAAACCTTACGTGCTTCAGCTATTGCGCCATTTCCTTTTCTTAACATTCTGTACCGCAGCGGGGCGGATATCTTCTTCGCAACCAAAAGGTTAGTGCCCGCCGGAAACATGACAAATGCTTCCTATTTCATACATGGTCTAGCGTTAGGGACTCCCCGCTCCGATCTATTCCTAGCTACCCCTCTACATCCGACTGCACTTTTGTTGTGGCTGTCCCCAAAATTTCTGTATTTTCCTCGCCGAAGGGTCGACCGACCTTCCAGTCGCACTTTTGCCGTTGCTTTTTCGCCTGTTCGATTCGCATTCTAACCTCTTATCCCTAGTTCTCACCACATGTTTGACTTTCGCATTAACCGCCGCCAATTTCTCAAAACCTCTTCCGCCTCGCTCGCACTGGCCTCGCTGGGCCCGGCAGGCCTCGACATGCTTTACCGGAAAGACCCGCTGCGGGTGGGACTGATCGGGACGGGCTGGTACGGCAAAAGCGACCTGTTCCGGCTGATTCAGGTCGCGCCCGTCAACGTCGTGTCGCTGTGCGATCCCGACCAGCACATGCTCTCCGAAGCCGCCACGCTGGTCAGCCGACGGCAGAAGTCGGGAAAAAAGCCGCGCACCTACGGCGACTACCGGAAAATGCTGGCTGAAAAAGACCTGGATATTGTGCTGATCGGCACACCCGACCACTGGCACGCGCTCCAGACCATCGACGCGCTGAAAGCGGGAGCACACGTGTACGTGCAGAAGCCCATCAGCGTCGACGTGCTGGAAGGCGAAGCGATGCTGGCCGCCGCGCGGAAATACGACCGGGTGGTGCAGGTCGGGACGCAGCGCAAAAGCACGCCCCACCTGATCGACGCTAAGAAGAACATCATCGATGCCGGGTTGCTGGGCAAGGTCAGACACGTGGAGATGTGCTGCTACTTCCACATGCGCGCCAATGGCAACCCGCCCGTTGAGCCGGTGCCGTCCTTTTTCGATTACGACATGTGGACCGGGCCTGCGCCCCTACGTCCCTACGACGGCCTGCCGCACAAACGCTGGTGGCGGACGTTTATGGAATACGGCAACGGCATTATGGGCGATATGTGCATCCACATGTTCGACACGGTCCGCTGGATGCTGAACCTGGGCTGGCCCAAGCAAGTGACCTCGACCGGCGGCATTTACGTGCAGACGGAAGGCAAGTCCAACATTCCCGATACGCAGTCGGCGCTGTTCGAGTACGACGACCTGACCTGCGTCTGGCAGCACCGTTCCTGGGGCACACCGGCCAACCCGGAGTACCCGTGGTCGCTGACCCTCTACGGCGACAAAGGCACGCTGTGGGCCAGCACCATGCAGTACGACTTCATCCCCGAGGGCGACGGGAAGAAAATCCACAAGGACGTGGTCTACGAAAAGGAGAAGTACCCGGAAGACCTTACCGAGAAAGACATCGAACTGAACGCCGCGCCGGCCACGCGCCTCCACATGCTCGACTTCCTGGCGGCCATCGACAAGCACAGTCGCCCGGTGGCCGACATCGAAGACGGTCACATCTCGACGGCGTCCTGCATTCTGGCGAACCTCTCCCGGCAGTTGGGCCGACCGCTCCGCTACGACCACGCCACACGTACGGTGGTGAACGACCCGGCGGCGACCAAGCTGCTGCAACGGCCGTACCGCGAGCCCTGGATTCACCCCGACCCTACGCAGGTATAAACGGCACACAACCGGCGGCACATCAGGCGCGGAAGGTCATCAGCGGCGTTTCGCCGTGAAAACACATGTGCCGCGTGTGGCTGCCCTCCAGCATGCGTTCCCAGAGGGAATGGGTGCGGGGCATCATGGCCAGCAGATCGGCCGGGTGCTCGCGCAGGTAGTGGGTGATGCCTTCGTTGATGTCGTCGCAGTGCCGGATGGCAAAGCTGTGGGGCACCGGGTCCAGGGCGTGCTTCAGGTTGCGCCCGGCGTCCAGCTCCTGGTCGGAGAGCAAAGCCTCTGCCCGCACCACGTACAACACCTCGATGTGAGCGCGCAACGCAAACGCGAGGTCGACCAGCGGCTGGTAGTTTTCCGGCAGGGCAGCATGGCGGTAGTCGGTGGCCAGCAGCATGCGGTGAATGCGGGTGAACGACGCCTCGGGCGGAATGGCCAGCACCGGGCAGTGTAGCTGCCGCATCAGGTGGAGGGTCGTGTTGCCAAGGAGCGTGCGCAGCCCGCCGCTGCCGTGGGTGCCCATCACCACCAGCCCGATGGCTTCGTCGTTGACCATCTTTTCGACGGACAGCTCGACGTTGCCCAGTTGTTTGACCAGTTGGTACGGTACGCCCGCTTTTTTCAGGTAAGTCGTTTCCAGCGTGGCCAGTTGCTCGTCGATGTCCCGCTCGACCCCGGCCAGGTTTTGCTGGTCTTCCAGCAGCACCACGCCGGGGGTGTACATGGGAGTCGACATCGGAATCGGCATCTGGTAGACCGACAGTACGGTGAGGCGTGCGCCCAGCGACCGGGCCAGTTCCAGGGCGTAGCGCAACGCGTTGTTGGCAGGTTGAGAGAAATCCGTGGGAACTAAAATGTGCTTTTTCATGGCAATTGACGAATGGTGAGGAGGGTCGCAACCCGCCGCCGACCTGTGGAAGGCAGCGCGCTGCAACGGGTGTCAAGATCGGTCTCATGCGGTCGGCATCAAATGACTTCGCCCCGGCAAAACCATGATCTTCATCACTTCTGCCACCCCGGCGAAGGGCGGGCGGATTCTGCCGGCCTAGCTCGCACGGGCCCGGCGGAAATCGCTACCTTTCGGTCGTTATCCATCCATTTTACCAAACACCTACATGACTAGGAACCTGTATGCGTGGTGCCCCCTGCTGGCACTCGTCCTGCTTTGTTCGCCGGCGCTGGCGCAGCGCTGGCAACCGCTGTTTAACGGCAAAAACCTGGAAGGCTGGCAACACGTCGGCGACGGCTCGTTTGTGGTGGAAGCCGGCATGCTAAAAACCGAGGGCGGCATGGGGTTGCTTTATTACCAGAAGAAACCCTTCGAAAACGCCGTGCTGCGCGTGGTGTACCGCAATCCGGAAGGCAAAAACGCCGGGGTCTTCATCCGCATTCCGGAAGCGCCCACCGAGCCGTGGATGCCCGTCAACAAAGGCTACGAAGTGCAGATCGACGACCACGAAGGCGAATACCACGACACCGGCGTGCTCTACTCGCTGACCAAGTCGAAGGCGCAACCGGGCCGACCCGGCGAGTGGAACACAATGGAAATTACGCTGGACGGCGACCGTACGCTGGTGAAGGTCAACGACGTGCTGGTGACCGACTACCGGGAGGGCGATCCCGTACCGGAGAAGGCGGCCGATTACGAGCCGGACCGGGGCCGACGCCCCACGCGGGGCTACATTGGCTTGCAAAACCACGGCCCGCACGACATTGTCTACTTCAAAGAGGTGAGCATCCGGCCGCTCAAATAACGCGTCGGTCCGCTTTCCAAACAAAAGGGTCGCCTTGGTAAGGCGACCCTTTCTGTGCCGAAGCACTTGAACGAACCCACTTTTTATCCGTGCACCTTTTTGCGCCGCGTGCTAATGCCGAACGGCAGGTACAATGGACAAAAACTCATAAAACTGGTGGCGATAAACACGCCCGCCAGAATGCCTAGTACGAGCGCAACCGTCCCGCTGATGATGCCCGCGGCGTAGAGCACCGCCACCACCAGGGCGGCAGCCAGGCGAATGGCTCTATCGAGGATACCCATATTCTTTTTCATGATCGGACAGGTTTGGTAGACAAAAGGAGTTAAGAAGATCGGTTGTGTGTTGAAAGATACAAGGCGCCTCACCCCGGTTCAGTAACCTGAGTCACAGACGCGTGCGTTATTGCGCCGTATAGCCGCCGTCGATCACCAGCGACGAGCCTGTCACGAATTTGGATTCGTCGGAGGCGAGGTACACCACGCCCCACCCGATGTCGTCCGGCTCACCGATGTGCCCCACGGGGTGCAGGCTGTCGAGGTACCTACGCCCCTCTTCGACGTTGCCACTGGCGTTCAGGTAATTTTCGACCATCGGCGTCCAGATGTAGGCCGGATGAATGGCATTGACCCGAATTCCGTAGCCCTGTTTGGCACAGTGCAGGGCGGCCGATTTGGTGAACAGCGTAACGCCCCCTTTGCTGGCGTTGTAGGCCGGAAGGTTGGCGTCGCCGACCAGCCCCTCGATTGATGAGAAGTTGATGATGGAGCCGCCGTTGCCTTTGGCGCGCATGGCCTTGATGCCGTATTGCGTACCTAGAAACACGCCGTCCAGGTTGATGCTCATCAACCGCCGCCACTCGGCCAGCGTTACGTCCTCGACGCTGCCGCCCACCCCGATGCCCGCCGAATTCGCTACGATGTCGACGTGCCCGAACCAGCCGAGCGTCTGGTCGATCACCCACTGCCAGTCGGTTTCCAGCGCCACGTCGTGCGCCAGGAAGCGGGCCATTCCTCCGGCCTGAGTGATGGCTTCTACAACGGCCTCGCCTTCGTTTTTGTCGAGGTCAGTGACGACGACACTGGCACCTTCGCGGGCCAGCAACTGGGCACTTGCCCGTCCTAATCCGGAGGCGCCGCCCGTCACGATGGCTACTTTTCCGCTAACTCGTCCCATAGGTTATCTTTGTTTGGGTGTTCAAGGCTGATGTTCAATGCATTGGCAAGGTAGCCCCCCTTCCGCCCGGGTCCGATGAGGAAGGTCAAGCGGAAACCTGATTTTGCTCACCCCCTGTTGCCGCCCTTTACTTCCCCTGTTTTATGGACGATTCTTCACTGCAAACCCCTTCTGCCGACGATCTGCTGCTTTTCCTGGAGCAGCCCGCTTCGTACCCACACGGTCCTGCGGCGGTGGAAGTTCGGCAAACCCACGCGTCCCTTCTGGCGCTGGCCGGCCCCTACGTCTACAAAGTCAAAAAGGCGGTCGACTTCGGTTTCCTGGACTTCACCACCCTTGCCAAGCGCCGGGAAAATGCCGAACGCGAACGCCGCCTCAACAGCCGCCTGTGCGCCGATCTGTACCTCGACATCGTGCCGATTTGCCACCGGGCGGGGAAGTTGGCCTTTGGCTCCAAGGGCGAAATCGTGGAGTATGCCTTGAAGATGCACCGCCTCGACGACGGTTATTTCCTGGACCAGTTGCTGAAGGAAGGCGCTCCCGACCCTGTCCTGCTTACGCCCGTGCTCGATACGTTGCAGGCGTTCTATACGCAGCCGCCGCAGCCGCCTGCCCTGGCGGCGTTCGGGGCGTTGTCGCACATCCGTCGTGTAACGGACGATACGCTGCGCGCCCTGGACCTGCCGGAGGCATTGCCGCCGGTGGTCTATCCGACGCTCCGGCAGTACCACGATGCGTATTACGAACAGCATGCGGCGCTTTTTGCCGAGCGTGTGCAGCAACACCGCATTGTCGACGGGCATGGCGACCTGCGCCTGGAGCACATTCACCTGCAAGGAGGCCGGGTATGTATTTACGATTGCCTCGAATTCAACGACGCACTACGCTACCTCGACGTTGCCGCCGACCTGGCTTTTCTGGCCATGGACCTTGATTTTGCAGCCCACCCCGCCCTCGCCCGGTACGTGGTCGATCAGATGGCGCAGCGGTTGCACGACCCGGCGCTGAAGTCCTTGATGGATTTCTACAAAGTGTACCGCGCCTGTGTGCGGGCCAAGGTGGAACACCTCCGAAGCCAGGAGGCGGAAGTGGGTGAAGCGGAACGGCAACGGAGTCAGGTGCAACGGCAGCGTTACCTGCAACTGGCGCTGCGCTATGCCACCTGCGGTTCGTCGCCTACGGTGCTGCTGGTCGGTGGCCCCATCGGAAGCGGAAAAAGTACACTGGCCCGTGCGCTGGCCGATCACCTGGGCCTGACGTACCTCAGTAGCGACATCGTGCGCAAGCAACAGGCCCACCAGCCGCTGTTCGCGCGCACGCCGGCCTCGCAACGCAAGCTGCTCTACACTCCAGCCCGCACCGCGGCCGTTTACGAGGCGTTGCTGGCGGCGGTAGCGGCGTTGCAGGCGCAGGAGAAAGGCGCGGTGGTCGACGCCACCTTCGGCAACGCCGCGCACCGCGCCCGGTTTTTCCGGCACTTCCACGCGCACCGGCTTCCGTTCTTTTTCTGGAAGCGTGGGCTCCCCCCACCCTACTCCGGCACCGGCTGGCCGAACGGGAAGGAGGGCCACGCGTGGTGTCAGATGCCCGCCTGGACGACTTCGAGGCGCTCTATGCGCGCTATCAGCCGCCTGCTGAAGTTCCCGGCGTGGTATCCGTTTCGACCGCGCAAACGCCCGACGACGCGCTGCAACAGGCGCTGGCGCAGTTGGTTTCCCGACAGGTGCGCAGCCGGTAGCGGCCCGGTCGGTCAATGGGTTTCGTAGCGACCTGTCATGCGCAGGACGCGAATCCGAAATACGACTTCCTGCCGCCCGTGCAGGTCTTTGCGTGCAGCACCGATCAACGTCCATCCCGGACGACTGTGCCGCCCCGGGGCCAGCGGGGCCAGGCGGGTGTAGAGCTTTCGAAGGGCCTCTTCGGCCTCTTGTCCTGCCAGTTCTTCGAAGGTTCCCTCCACCAGCACGCTTTGCCACTGCGTCAGGCTCAGGATGCGGTCCACCTGAAAACTGACGGCCGGGTTCTGGCGCATCAGGGCTACTTTCTGCCCTTCCCAGCTATGCGCATACAGGCTCTCGCCGTCGTAAACGAACGCAATCGGCACCACGTACGGGTGGGCGTCGCCCTGGCAAGCCAGTCGCCCCACTTCGGCACCGCGCAGCAGTGTATCCATTTGTTCGGCCAGTAGATGTCCCATGGGTTGTGTAGCGTAAGTGTAGGATTTAAAAGTAGGAACCTTCGCCACCAGAGGCCATCACCTACGTCAGTGCAGGGCATGACTATGGTCACTTTTGCCTTGTCGTCCTGCCGCCCGCCCACCTTTTTGATCGATTTTGGGACGGCCCTTCTTATGTCAATATATTTTACTATTTTCATACAGCGTTGATTGTCCCGGAAACCTTGCCGCCTACGACCTTGCTTGCACTCTTCCTGCTTTTCTTTTTCCAAGGGAGCGACCGACCCTTTGCGCCTCCCGATCCACACGCCGCCGATAGCCTGTACCAACAGGGGCTCTATCCGCAGGCGGCCGAAGCGTATCAGGCAGTGGCGGAAGCCTGGCAGAAACTGCACCAGGACGACAGCACGCGCTACTACCAACTGCGGACGGCCCGCGCCTACGTGCAGGATTACGATTTGGACAATTGCGAGCGCTGGGTGCACCGGGCGCTGGAAGATCGGGGCACGGGTGCCCCGCTGTGGGCCCAAAGCATCGGCTACAACGAACTGGGATACATCCAATTGCTGGGAGGCGAATACGAAGCGGCGCTGGCCCTGTACCAAAAGAGCATTGAGGCCGAAACCCGTCGCCCGGCGGCCGATACCCTCAACCTGGCCAAGTCGTACGAATTTCAGGGACTGACGTACATGGCCCTGGGCGACCTGGAACAGGCGCAACGGTGGGTAGAAGAGGCGCACCACCTGCGGCAACTCATCCTCGATCCCTGGAATAAGGAACTGGGTTACAGCGCCAACGGGCTGTACATGGTCTATTCGCAGGCGGGGAACCTGCCCCGCGCCGACACCGCCATGGCGCAGGCCTGGCGCATCCTCAACAAGCAGCTGCCGAAAGACCATCCGCACCTGGCTCTTCTGGCGAACAACTACAGCACCATCAAGTCGAGTCTGGGTGACATCACGCAGGCGAAAGAGTTGTTGCTCAAGGCCATCACCCTTAATAAAACGTACAGCCGCGAGCGCGCAACCATCTCGAACTACAATAACCTGGGAGGGCTACACCTGACCCTGCTGGAGCCCGACGCCGCGCTCCGGTATTTTTTTCAGGGGCTGGCCCTCGCCGATACGCTCCTGCCCCATCCGCACCTTAACCGCGTATACCTGCTCGACGGCGTTGGCGCGGCCTATTACTTACTCGACAGTCTGCGCCAGGCCGATTCGGTTTTCCGGCTCGCTCTGACAGAAAAACGAGCTCTGCTGGAAGAAGATCATCCGGAACTCGCGCAGAGCTGGTACAACCTGGGAACCATCGCCCAGGAACGGAACCTCACGGCCGAAGCGCGGCGCGATTTTCAACGGGCGGAAGCGCTGTACAGAGCAAGCTGGGGGCCCGACCACCCCAAGCGGGCCGATGCGCTGTTCGAACTGGGCGAACTGGCCTGGGCGGAGCACGACAGCCTTCCGGCGCGGGCACTCTGGCAGGAAGCGCTCCGCCTCTACCGCACTCACCTGGGCTTTTCGCACAGCTACGTCGCCGAAACGGCCCTGCAACTGGCCGAATCGTATCAATACGCGCGGCAAGACAGCCTCGATTTTTACCTCCGCATGGCCTGGGGGAGCGCCTCCGGGCAAGACGCGCCGGTGCGGTCGCGTTTGTTGGATAGCCTCACGTTGACGCTGTTGAATCCGCGTACGCTGGATCTGATCAGTTTTGAGCTTGCGCTTCTGACCCAGGAGGTGGCCCCGACGGAGGCGCCCCGGACCTACACCGCCCAGGAACTGACACGCGGGCATCACCTGATGGACATTGCCGAACGCTGGATTCCCGCCTTTTTATCGCTTTCCAAGCAGGAGCGCGGCAGCGACGCCACCGCCGAGTTGGTGCAGTCCATCTACACCCGGGGGGCGCTGTTCGCCCATCGGGCGCTTCAGCAGCATCCCGACGATGTGACGCTTCGGCAGCTTTTGCTGACCTGCATGCAAGCCAGCCGGGGGGCCACCATTCAGGCCGCTTTTCGGCACCGTCAGGCCATTCAGTTTGCGGGCGTGCCCGATACGTTGGTGGAACACGGACGCCAGCTGATGGAAGCGCTGCGCTATCAGGAAACCAAGTGGCAGAAGAGCGATGAAGAAAGCGTTTCTGCCCAGCGAGAGTTGTACCTGGCGGCGCTTCAGGCCTGGCAGGAATACCAGCGGGAGTTGGAGCGGACCTACCCGCGCTACTACCAGATGCGTTACGAAACGCCGTCGGTTTCGTGGGAAAAGGTGCAACAGGCACTGGCACCGGACGAATCGATGCTGACCTACCTGAAGCTGGACTCGAACCTGCTGGTGGTGCTGGTCGACCGGGAGACGTTTTCGTCCCAACTGCTTGCCCTGCCGACGTCCTGGCCGGACTCCGTGTATCGTTACCGTCAGTTACTGGCGCAACGGGGCGATCCGGCCGAAGTGGCACGCCTGAGCCATTCGCTTTACACGCAATTGTGGGCCCCCTTTGCCGACCGGCTCAACAAACGCGTGCGGCTTCTGCCCGACGGACCGCTCTACTACCTCAACTTCGAAACCCTGCTGGAGCAACCGGTAACGGCCCAGTCCACGTCCCGGGCGTGGCCGTACCTGATCCGGCGCCATGCCATCTACTACGCTTACACCTTGCCAGGCGTCTATCCGACCGCCGAGGCCAGCCCGGGCACCATTCTGGGCATTGCACCCGGGTTTTCGCCCGAACTGAAAGCCCACTACCGGCAGCAGCTTCCTCCCGAAACGGCCGTCGATTCTGTATTCCTGGGATGGGTGCGTACGCCCTGGTCGGTGCAACTGGTCGATCAGCTGGCCCAGCGCGGCTGGGGAACGGCGCTGACCGAAAACAACGCGACCGAGCGCCGCTTCCTGGCGGAGGCCCCCTCGGCGGGCATTTTGCACTTCGGAACCCATGCACAACTGATCAGCCAGAATCCGCTGGAAAGTTTTCTGGCCCTGACGCCCGAGCCGACCGACAGTGCCGACGGCTACCTGCATACGTACGAGCTCTACGGACAGCCGTTCCATGCGCAACTAGCGGTGCTGACGGCCTGCCAGACGGGGCTGGGACGCTACCAGGCCGGCGAAGGCGTGCTGTCGCTGGCACATGCGTTTCGGTACGCCGGTTGCCCGAGCGTGATCTACAGCCTGTGGAGCATCGACGACGAACAGACCAACCAACTGACCGAATTCTTCTACGAGGAAGTGCGGCAGGGGCGCCCCTTCGGCGATGCGTTGCGACAGGCCAAACTGCGCTACCTCGATCAACAGCCCGCCGCCCTGCAACTGCCGTTTTACTGGGCCAGTCTGGTGCTGGCCGGCGAAAATCAGGCCCTGCCGATGCCTTCGTTCTGGGAAACTTACGGCGGGTGGTTGCTGGGCGGACTTGTTGTGCTGGGACTAACAGCCCTTTGGGTGTACCGCAAAAAGAGGGCTTCGGCCACGTCGGCACACCAACTTCAAAAAAACTGAAAAAATTTTCCGGTCGGCTGATGACCTTCCCGCAGGCCCTTCGATTTACGGGCAGAAATCCACTGAAACTCCTTTGTCATCATGAAATACCGCCTCCTCACCGTCGCCCTTCTTTCCAGCGCTCTCCTGTCGCAAGCCTGCCAGTCGCAAAGCGATTACGCTTCGGACGAAACCGGCTTTGCCGAATCCCCTTACGAAACCGAAATCTCCCCGAACGAACCTTCTAACGAAAACGCCATGTATACTTCGACTCCCCAACCCTCTACCCCAACCAACGGCGGCCGCGTCGTGGTGATGGACCGTGGTTTGCAAATGCCCAGCGGCTCGTATGTATTGCCCCAGGGCTGGCAACTGGACCAGGACGTAGCGACCAGTCCGCAAACCGGGCAACCGATGCGCTACAAAATGGACTTCTGGGGACCTAAAGGCGAACTGGTCCGGAGCCTGGGCCTGGGAAAGTACATGCAGATGATGGGGCAGAACGTAGAGCAGAGCTGGCAGCAGTTGATTCAGCAGAAACTGCAAGGACCCGACGTGCAGGTCGTTAGCCTGGGACCCGCCCGGCGCAGTGCCGATCAGCACGTTCCTGATCTGATCCGCAAGACCCTGCAGGGCTACCGCATCGAGATTTACGAACGCGATGTGCGGGTCAACCTCAAAGGCAATACCTCCGATGGCCTGATCAAGATGATTCATGCGGCCACTTCGCCCGAATTCGGCATCTTCTTCAGCACGGCGTTTCTGGCACCGCAGGGCCGCCTGCAGGAAGCGCTCTCGCTCGAAAAAGCACTGGAGCAGTCGTACCAGCCGAACCCACAGTACCAGCAGGTGATGGCGCAAATCAACCAGCGCGTGATGCAGCAGAACAACGCCAGCCATCAACAATGGATGCAACAGAGCCAGGCGGCCCACCAGCAGCGGATGGCCATGCGTCAGCAGGCATTTGATGCACACCAACAGCGCATGGCCTCGCAGCAGCAGACGTTCGATCAGCAGAACCAACAGTGGATGAACAACTTCCGTAACAGCGGCACCTCGGCCTACGGCACCACGTCCGGCAGCTACGACAACTATACCTCGAACGACTACTTCAACGACGCCATGCGCGAAACCACGTCGTTCAACGACCCGTCCAGCGGCTACCGGGTGCAACAGGACGGCCAGTACGATTACTGGTATACCAATGGCCAGGGCGACTACTACGGCACCAACGACGTCAACTTTAACCCCAGCACGCTCCAGGGCGACTGGCAACAGGCACAGCCCCTGACACCCGGCAGCGACGGGTATTAATTCATCTTCCGACAGGCCTACTCGCCGGTTCGTACACGCAGACCGGCGAGTTTACTTCCTACCTTCTTCCTTATGTTGCGACCCCTCATCTCTCGTAGATCTTCCACCAGCGATGCCGAACTGTACGCCGGACTGCTCCGCAACGACCCGGCCAGCTTTGAATACCTCTACCAGCGGCTGTTCCCCATGGTGCGACAGCACCTCACCAGCCACGGCAGTACCGATGAAGATGCGCAGGATATCTTTCAGGAAGGGGTGATCGCCCTCTGGCAAAATGCCCGCTCGGGAAGTTTTCAGTTACGCGATGGCGTAAAGCTCAGCACTTACCTGACCCAAATCTGCAAATTCCGCTGGATGGACAAGCAACGCAAAGCCGGTTACCGCCGCGAAAAGCACCAGGAAGATATTCCGGACACGCGCCAGGACGCCGATCCGCTGGCCCAATGGCTGGACCGCGAAGAGCAGCAGACCTTCCAAACCGTGTTCGCGCAACTCGACGAACGCTGCCAGGAGATGCTGCAACGGTTCTACTTCCAGAAAGAATCGATGCTCGAGATCGCCCAGGCGTACTCCATCGGCGAGGCTTCCGCCAAAAACCAGAAATACCGCTGTATGCAACGCCTACGGCAACTTTTTCAACAGGCTCAATCTTAGAACTTATGGACCCTTTCTTGTTTGAACGCATAGATGCCTACCTCCTCGAAACCATGTCGCCGGAAGAGCGCCAACGTTTTGAAGACGAGGTCCGGACCCAGCCCGAACTGGCCGAAGAAGTGGCGCTTCAGCGCAAGCTGATCCAGGGCATCGAAACTGAATCGGTGCGCCGCCTGCTGCAGGAATTGCACACCCGCCAGACGGCCGCGCCCGTCATGAAGGCCAGCCCGGCCCGCCGCACGTGGCTCACCCTGACGGCCATTGCCGCCTCGGTGCTGTTGATTTTAATCGGACGCTGGGCTTTTGTGCAATACGCGTCGCCGTCGTCGGCCGACTTGTATGCCGCCTATTACAGCCCCGCTCCCGGCCTGCCCACCACCCTGGGCGCAACCGACAACCCCGATTTTTCGGAAGGTATGGTGGCGTATAAACTGGGCAACTACCAGGAAGCGCGCCAGTGGTGGCTGCCGCTCACGCAGCAAGACGCTGCCAACGACACGCTGAATTTTTACCTCGGTGTGTCGTACCTCGCCACAACACAGACCGACTCGGCCCTGTATTACCTACGCCGGGTCTACGACGCGCCCAAAACCTCGTACGGGTCCTCGGCGCGGTGGTACATGGCCCTAGGATATTTGCAGACGAGCGAACCAGAACGGGCGCGCGAATTGTTACAAAACTTTCGGGAGGACGATCCCCGACGCGAGGAAATCGTCAAACTCTTGAACGAGCTTCCGAAAAGCCAGTAAGTGTTTAAAGTGGACTTCAGGACTCGTCAACCGGGTCCTTACTCCCTCATCATCTATCGGATACCGCCTGACCGGAGCCATTCGGTCAGGCGCTTTTTTTTAGAGCCGCTCCCTTACATGCGCGCTTTGGGCCGTTACCGCCTCCCGAATTTGTTGCGCCAGCCAGGCAGGATCTTCCAGCGGGAGCAGGTGCCCGGCCTGGGGATGCGTTACCAGTTTTGCCTGAGGCAAGAGTTGCATCACATCGGTTTGCACGAGCCGGTAGTCGATGATCGGGTCGTGTTGAGAGGCCAGTACGGTCACCGGCGCTTTTACCCGGTCGAGGCGCTCGGCAATCGACTGCTTGCGGCCGTCTTGTATCCACCAGCGCCACGTTTTTTCGTCAATCTGCAACGGCGTGTCGAGCGCTAGTTGTCGCCGTTCAGGCGTCAGGGGCAGTTTGGCGGCGGTATTGACGTTGTCTTCAGCAACTTTGCGGTTGTGTTTTAGCATGTGCGCCACCTCGTCGGGTGTCATCGGCTCGACTGTGGGCGGCGAAGGCGCGACCAGAATCAACTGCCGAATCCGTTCGTCTGACTCTTCACTGGCCATCTGCAATGCCAGTTTGGCGCTCATCGAATGGCCAATCACCGTGTACGGTTGGTCGCCGAGTTGCTGCGTGATGCGTTGCCCGATCGCCCCTGCAAAGTGGGCAATCGACGGTTCGGACAGCGGCGAGGTACCGCCGAAGCCAGGCAGGTTCAGGGCCAGGCAGCGGTACTGCGCGCTCAGTTCCTGTGCTACCCACTGCCAGCTCAGAGCCGAACCTCCGAAGTAGTGTAAAAAAATGAGGGTTTCGTTGCCCTGCCCCCATGCGATCCAATCGTTAGGCTGTGTCATATCGTTTCTATCAAAATTCCAGCCTCGGATATGAAGCTGATCTTTCGGTAAACGCCGTATGAAGTAACTTGTTTAGATATCGGCATTTTTAACATAACTTCAAATCTTTATAAGACAGACCATTTGTTAATTCTGAATCTGTATATGTGGAGAAGCTGATCTCCTCTCAGACTACGCGTCCCGGACTACACCTTGCCGAAAGATGTACCACTTCTAGTATAGCGCGCCAGTAAAAGTGGTATGCCTAAGTAAGAGAGAAATGTAAATGTGTAAAGAACTACGCGTCTCCGTGACAGCCTGTGCCAGGAGTAGTGCATGTAGTAACGTTCCAGGCATAGGCACCACGTATTGAAGCTCACGCCAAAAGTCCCCTATACAAAACACAAAAACGCCCTCCAGAAAGCTGGAAGGCGTCTTAATATCGTTTTGGGTGCGCTTTTCGCTAGGCAATGTCGCAAATCTGCACGCCCTGTTTCAGCGAAGCGATTTTGTCCTGCCGGGCCGGCACAAACTCCTGAGCCACAAAGCCTTTAAAACCGGTTTCGGCAATGGCCTTCATAATGGCGGGGTAGTACAATTCCTGCGTATCGTCGATTTCGTTGCGTCCGGGCACGCCACCGGTGTGGTAGTGCGAGATGTACTGCTGGTTGTCTTTGATCGTCCGGATCACATCCCCTTCCATGATCTGCATGTGGTAGATGTCGTACAACAGCTTGAACCGTTCAGAACCCACCGCTTTGCAAAGCTCCGCGCCCCAGGCGGTGTGGTCGCACATGTAATCGGGGTGGTTGACTTTGCTGTTGAGCAGCTCCATCACCATCGTTACTTTGTGCTTCTCGGCGGTCTTCATCAGCTTTTGCAGGGCAGGTACACAGTTTTTCAAACCTTGCTCGTCGTCCATCCCGTTACGGTTTCCCGAAAAACAGATAATCTGATCGTAACCGGCGGCCGCTACTTTCGGAATCACGGCTTCGTAGCTCGCGATCAGTTCCTCATGCAGTTTCGGGTCGTTGAAGCCTTCGGTAATGCCTTTGCCTGCGCCCCAGGGCAGCGCCGAGGTCAGCCCGTATTTCTTCAGCATGGGCCACTCCTCTGGCCCCACGAGTTCGATCGACGCAATGCCGATGTTTTTGGCGGCTTTACAGAGGTCTTCCAGCGAGGTATCGGCGTAGCACCAACGGCACACCGAGTGGTTAATTTTACCTTTCAGGCTGGTTTCCAGCGTGTTTTCAGCGGCTTGTACGCGGTTTGAGAGCGAGAGGCCCACACTGGCGAGGGCGGCGCCACTGGCCATGGTTTTCAGGGCATGGCGGCGGGAAGTGAGGTGGTTCATAGGAGTAGAAGTTTCGTCGGAACATGAGGCAGCCCGCACACGCACGCGGCGGTCCAACCTACGTGCAATATACCATTTCAGGGCACGGGGCACACTACTAGAGGAAACTTTCTCCGGCATCTACTCAATTCCCCATCGTTTTCCTGAAGCCTTCATCACTGTTCACTGGAACACCTCCTGGGATGGAAGCGCCACTGCGATGATCGGGTTCGCACGGTAGTTACACTTTTACTCTCCTCCAAAATCAAAGGCCACTCTGCCTACCACCTTTACTTTTCACTTCTGCCCAAAAGGACATCGGTGCTTTCTGACACACCAATTTTCCTGTTTCAAGCGATTGCGGCACCTCAATTTCCAGATAATCTACATTGCAATAAAGCATTTAACTTAACGCCATCATTTCTCCTCCAACGTATGAGCAAGTTATTCATTCAGCACCAGGACGACGGACCGAAAGGTTCCTTTTACTATGCCGTCGACGGCGTCCCGAAGGCGCAGATGTTTTACGTCTGGGCAGGCAACCAAAAACTGATCATCGACCACACGGAAGTCGATCCGAGTTTGCGCGGTCAGGGGGTCGGCGAAGCGCTCCTGGAACAGATCGTAGCCTACGCCCGCACCAAAGGCGTCAAGATCCTTCCGCTCTGTCCGTTTGCCAATGCCCAGTTTAAAAAACACCCGGAGTACCAGGACGTGCTCTAAACAGGCGACGCCATGAAGCCCTTACATGTGCTGGAGTTTCCCACCAACCTGGGCCTGAAAGAACCCGCTCCCGGTGTGGAACCGGGCGTGCGGAAACTGCCCGACGGGCTGCGCCGCTGGGGCCTCTACGCACGCTTGTCGCCGGTAGAAATCGAGCGACTTTCCCCGCCCCCCTACACCATGCACCTGGACCCGGACTCGGGCGTGCGGAATGCCGAGGCCATTGCGACGTACGCGGAAGCCCAGGCGGACCTCCTGCGCAAGGTGCTGGAGCTGCCCCGTTTTCCGCTGGTGATCGGCGGCGATTGCAGCGTGTTGCTCGGCAACGCGCTAGCTCTGAAAACCAAGGGAAGGTATGCCCTCTTTTTTGTAGACGGCCATACCGATTACATGAGCACAGAACTTTCGTCGACCGGCGGGGCGGCGGGGATGGACCTCGCCCTGGCAACCGGGTGGGGGCATCCGAAGCTCACGAACCTGCGGAACCAAAAGCCTTACTTTCCCGAATCGTCAGTGTGGGCGGTCGGCAACCGGGAATACCATCCGCAATACGTAGCCACCATCCGACAATCGGCCATCACGTACCTCGACCTGGCGACCCTCCGACAAGAAGGCCCCGCCGCCTGTGCGCAGCGTTTTTTGCGTTGGTTCGCCCAGGAAGGCTTCGACGGGTTCTGGCTGCACCTGGACCTCGACGTGCTGGACGACGCCGTGATGCCCGCCGTAGATTCCCGCGCGCCCGACGGCCTGCGTTACGACGAATTGCACGCGCTGCTGGCTCCGCTCGTGCACCATCCGCAAGCAACCGGTCTGGAAATCACGATTCTCGATCCGGACCTGGACCCCACGGGTCAGTATACCCGGCGGTTTATCGATGCGTTTTCGGCGCTGATGCAGGCCTCTCCCTCCGAAGCGACGTAATCGAAAAGCCTCACGATAGCATCATATTTTCGTAATATGCCGTTCATCTTCGACGTCTAGGTTTGTATCTTCCCAACTTCATTTCCATGCGTACCGCTCTTTTTTTCCTGATGCTCTGCACCATGTCCACGTTTAGTCACGGTCAGTCCCACCCCGCGTTTGTGATCAGCGCCCACCGCGGGTACTCAAACCTCGCGCCCGAAAACACCCTCAGTGCATTTCGCAAGGCCATTGAAGTCGGGGCGGATTATTTTGAGTGCGACGTGCGCCGGACCCAGGATGATTCGCTCGTGATTCTGCACGACGCCACGATCGACCGCACCACCAACCGGAAGGGCAAACTCGCGTCGTTTACGTATGCAGACCTCCGACAGGTAGACGCCGGCTACCCGACCAAGTTCGGGAAGCAATTCGCCGGTGAAAAGCTGCCTACCCTGCGCGAGGCGCTGGCACTCGCCAAAGGCAAAATCAAGGTCGAGATCGAAATCAAAGAAGCGGGACTCGCCGACGACGTCGTGGCGCTGGTGCAGGAACTGGGCATGGCGTCGGACGTATCGGTGATTTCGTTTGATTTTGGAGAGATCCAGCGCGTCAAGGAACTGGCCCCTGCCATTCCCGTCAAGTACCTGGTGGGGAAAACCTGGGGACAGAAAGAACTCGATCAGCTTTTGTCTATCAGAGGGGAATACCTCGGTCCCAGCGGCGTCTCCTCTCCCGAACTGATCCAATTGGCGCATGACAAAGGTGTCAAGATCATCGCCTACACCTTCAACACGCCGGAAGGCATGGCCGAAGCCCTCGCCGCTCACCTCGACGGCATCGCCACCGATTTTCCCGAAGAAGCGATGAAAATCCGCGCGGGGAGGTAGAAAGTAAGAGGTGCAGGCAGATTTTTATTGCCCCGAGTCCCGTATCAGATAAACTTCATGCTCTTCCGGACCTAGTATCAACTCATCCTTTGATTTGCTGAGAATAGTGTAGATCATAGGCGAAAAATTATCGCCTAGAAATGTAAATACCAATTGATCCTCTTCGTTGACTGCCCAGGTTCCCGCTTCCCCGTCAAGTGTAGTAAAGCGTTCACTTGTATAATCATAACGTCTGATCAAAAAAGCTCCCTTCGCCTTCAATTCCACGCCCTGCTCGTAGAAATAAGTAAAGCTGGGCGCTGGCCACACATGCGTTGAATCTAGATAAACATTCCAAGCTCCCTCGTATTTGAATGGTTCGACCTCTTCTTTTTTACAGGACAAGCAGGCAATAATACAAATAGCGAGAAGTAGATTGATGCGTTTCATAACTAAATCTTTTAGTTATGAACGAAGCGATTATTCGCTGAAACTGATGATGCATACCGTTATTGCTATCATCTTTTTTGATAATATAAAATCGCAGTATTTCCATTCCCAGAAAAAGAACCCTGTGTCTCATTCCATTCCCAATCTATGCTACCAAGATACAACCTGTCATTATCATCCAAGTAGGTTGAATAGACGAGGCGCTTATACGGAAAAATATTTTCCCAATTCGTACCCCTATCCGAAGACATTAAAATTAGACTTGGCGTAATTAATTCACCATTTGGAATGGCCACATGATGATATATAATCCCTTTTGAGTCTGTCAGGTCATTAGGGGTAAAAGGCATAAAATCCTTGTTTGACACTTGCCAAGAATCCCCACCGTCAATTGAATAGTAATCTTGCTCATTGGTAATGGCATAGAGGGTATCTGCGTCTTCAAAAAAATCAGTGACTGGATAGTCAAGCTGTAATACATTTCTAGTGCTTTTACCATTGTCTGTTAATTTTATTACGGATAGGCTCGTACCTACCAACAAAGTACTTTCTAAAGATCCATAAACACTATAGATGGCACCCTGATCGGCAAATTCTATCTGTTCCCAATCAGTTTTAGGACTCATGTTATCACCTTCTTTCTCACAAGATTGAAGCGTGATTCCCAAGAGGAGAACAACATAAATGATCTTGTTTTTTTTCATGATTCAACATTTGCTGGTTTGAGATTTTCTCGAAAAATAATACTTGATAGGGTATACTCTGACACGATAGAAACCTTTTGAGGGTTGCTTCACTTCAATTGCTACAAAAGTTATTTTTTCAGTTGCTTCGCTTACAGCGATTTGCGGCGGATCAGGACGAAGGGATTTTCCACTTTGTCGGTGCGGCCTTCCAGGACCATTTCGGCGGCGGTTTCGCCCATCTTCTGGAAATCGGTCGAGACGACGGTGAGTCCCCCGGCGATGAATTCCTTGAGCGGACTTTCGTTGTAGGAGATCACGCCGATGTCTTTGCCCAGTTCCAGATTCCGCTCCTTGGCGGTCCGCAACAGCGACACCAGATCGTGCTCCTCCATGAGGATGTAGGCCTCTTTGATTTGCAGCGCTTCGTACTGAAACTCCGGCAGCACGCGGTAGTTGAAGCCGTTGTATTCGCAGAAGTCGGTGAAGCCGCGCTTGATGTCGAGCGGGTGGTAGCTCGAATCGGGAAACACCAGGTTCAGCCGGTCGTACTTGCGCAGGTCGTTGCCCGCCTCGGTCAGCACGCGGTAGAGGTCTTCTGAAAAGTTCTGATAGACGGCTGCGTAACTGGCGTGGAGGTTTTTGATCTCCCGGTCCAGGATCACGATTTTGTCGTGTGGGATTTGTTTTAGGGCCTCGCTCACCGGACGGTTCAGGCCGTAGAAGTGCGAGATGATGATGAAGTGCGTGTAGTTGGCCGCGTGCCGGTTGATCAGGCTCTTGAACGTCTCGAAGTCGTTGTGGTAGACGTAGAGGTCGATGCGCGCCTGGTTGCCGAACGACTGGACGATGGCGTCGTAGATGGTCTTTTTGTGGGCGCTGAGTTTGTTGAACAGGAGGCAGACGTTGTACGTCTCGTGGATCGCCTCGCTTTTGATGTAGTAACCTTTGCCGTGGCGCGACTCGATGATGCCCCGCTCGCGTAGTTCGTTGTAGGCCCGCACGACCGTCTCGCGCGACAGCAGGTGCTCGATGCTGACGGCGTTGATGGAAGGCAACTGATCGCCCACCTTGAGGTTACCGTCACGGATTTCGTGCAGGACGGACCGGATGATCTGCTTGTACTTGGGGGTATAGAGCTTCTCGTCTACCCTGATTCTGTGCAGCAAGTCGGCTTCTTCGATTGGGTTCATACTGGAGCGTAGGTGTAGGTTGTCGTTAAGAACGAATTTCTAAAAAATTTACGAAGATGCCCACCACCTCCCGGGTTTAATCGAAACTTATGTTCAGAATTTTGTGGAAAGTAACTCCAGTGCCCGCCTGGTTTCTTCTCCATCGGTCAGTTCTTGCAAACGAAGCCGATGCCGCCGGGCATACGCGTCGGACGCCACCCCTTTTTGCAGGATAAATTCATCCTGTAGTAAATCCTCGATCAGGGCCCATGCTTTGTAATTGACCAACGCTTTTTCGGCGGGGTTCCCGGTTCGGAGCAACACGTCGCCCTCGCCGTTATACTTCGCGTAGAGCCGAATCATGGGCATCGTAATCATCGGCGCGCGTTGCTATACCAGAAAGACCGTCAGGCTCTTGGGACCGTGGGCACCCAGTACCAGCGACTGTTCGATGTCGGCGGTTTTGGAAGGCCCCGCGATGAAGACACCGTAGCCCGGCAGGTCCGTTCCCAACCGCCCGTAGGCCTGGTGCATGTTCCAAACCAGCTTCGTTTTCTCCACGATCAGCACCAGATGCTGTGTAATGAACGGAGCCACACGATGCACCAGCTTTTCGTCACTGACCCAGATCGCCGCATTTTCGGCCACCCCGAATTCGCCCCGGAACACGGCCAGTTCCAGGTAATGCAGGTCGCGGGGACTCACGTCGGGCGAAAGCTCCGCGAAGTCCAGCCCCAGGTCGGCACCGGCATGGCACTGCGCGGGCGGCACGTCGGGGAACCGTTGCTTCAGGTGAGCGGGAATCTCGTCGAGCGTTTCCACCACGACCGGTTCGCTTCCCATGGCTTTGGCCGTTTCGCAAAAAAGCCGCAGCACCTCGCTTTCCGCAGGCGTCTCGAACAGGGGGATGACGGGCAGAGGTTCGGGGTTGGGTTTGTTGCGGCGGACGGCCGCCAGAATTGCGTCGCGTGCGTTAGCCATGCGTTCGGTGTTTTTGGTACCAGTCGTGGAAACTTTCATTCGGCGGAGCGGGCAGCTCGCGCCCTTTGCCCCAGGGATTCAGTTGGTTGTAAACGGCTTTCCGGGGCAGCACCTTCAACAGCCAGCGCCCGACTTTTCCGGCCATGCGGAACAGGCGCGGATGCCGGAACAGCCATCCCGCGAACTTCATCCCGAGCTGCTTGGCCGGTGACAGGTTGTTATTTTTCGCGATTTCCTGCCGCCACAAATACAATTGTTCGTGGATGTTGATCTTCACAGGACACACGTCGCTGCACGACCCGCAAAGCGTAGAGGCAAACGGCAAACTGCTGTACGATTTCAGGTCGCGCCCCGGTGCCAGAATCGCGCCGATGGGTCCCGGCACGGTAAAGCTGTAGCTGTGCCCGCCGCTGCGGCGGTAGACCGGACAGGTGTTCATGCAGGCCCCGCAGCGGATGCAGTGCAACGACCGCCGGAAGTTTTCCCGCCCAAGTTGCTCGGTCCGGCCGTTGTCGACCAGAATGACGTGCAGTTGCGCTCCCGGACGCGGCTGGTGGAAGTGTGAGGAATAGATCGTGACAGGCTGGCCGGTGGCGCTGCGGGCCAGCAGTCGCAGAAAAACGCCCAGATGCTCGGCCTTCGGAATCAGCTTTTCGATGCCCATGCTGGCGATGTGGACCGGCGCAAGATGGACGCCCATGTCGGCGTTGCCTTCGTTGGTGCAGACCACAAAGCCGCCCGTTTCCGCTACGGCGAAGTTCACACCCGTAATGGCCACGTCGGCGGCGAGGAATTTCTGCCGCAGGTGCTGCCGGGCGGCGGCGGTCAGGTAATTCGGGTCGGCATTGCCTTTTTCGGTGCCCAGCCGCTCGTGAAACAACTCCCCGATCTCCTCCTTTTTCATGTGGATGGCGGGCATCACGATGTGGCTCGGCGGCTCCCCTTTCAGCTGCACGATGTGCTCGCCCAGGTCGGTATCGACCACTTCCAGGTCGTGCTCCAGCAAATAGGGATTCAGGTGGCACTCTTCCGTCAGCATCGACTTGCTCTTGACCACTTTCTTGCCGTTGACGGAGCGGATGATGTCGAGGGTAATCTGGTTGTGCTCGGCGGCGTTGCGGGCCCAGTGGACCTGAATGCCGTTGGCACGGGCATTTTTTTCGAACTCGAGGAGGTACTCGTCGAGCTGCGAAAGCATATTGGTTTTAATCGCCGACCCCAGTTCGCGCAGCGCCTCCCATTCGGGAATGCCTTTGGAGGAGCGGTCGCGCTTGCTGCGCACCATCCAGAGCGTTTCGTCGTGCCAGTTGACACGCGGCTCGTCCAGGTTGAATTGATCGGCCGCGACGGCGTGGTCGACAGGAATACGGTCAGTCATCAGACGTGATTTAAAATTTCGGCAATGTGCATCACTTTCACGGGGCTTTTCTGCCGCCGGAGGATGCCTTCCATGTGCATCAGGCACGACATGTCGCCGCCCGTCACCACCTCGGCCCCGTGGCGCAGGTGATCCGACAGCCGGTCTTTCCCCATCTTCACCGAAACGGCCTCTTCGAACACGGCAAACGTCCCGCCGAAGCCGCAACATTCGTCGATGCGGTCGAGCGGCACCACTTCCAGGTCTTTCACCAGTTCCAGCAGGCGATGGGGTTTCGAGTAGGCCACGACGTTCCGTTCGGAGCCGGTGCCCAGCTTCAGCATCCGCAGGCCGTGGCAACTGGCGTGGTAGCCCACCCGGTACGGAAACCGGGCGTCGAGCTGGTTGACCTCCAGCACGTCGGTCAGAAATTCGACGAGGTCGTAGATCGACGACTTTACTTTCGCCACTTCCGCGCCGTCGCCATGAAAGTGTTCTTTCACGTGGAGGGCACAGCTGCCCGACGGCGCCACGATGTAGTCGTAGTCTTTAAAATTCTCTACAAAAAGCTGCTCGACAGGCGGTGTGTACATCTCGCAGCCCGAGTTGGCCATCGGCTGTCCACAGCAGGTTTGGTTTTGGGGTACGTGTACGGTGCATCCCAGCTTTTCGAGCAGCTCCAGCGTGGCGATGGCCACCTGCGGATAAAACTGGTCGACGTAGCAGGGAACAAAAAGTGCGACATTCATGAGGCGGAAGGTACCAAATCAAATTTATTACGAGCGAACCGAAACTCCCTTTCTAAATCTGCGGGGTTTCTTTCAACTCTTCGTTTTTCTGCGCGCTCATCCAGAACGGACAGGTCAGGAACCACAGCGCGGTCCCGATCGCCATGTACAACCGGTTCTGTTCCAGCGTCATGGCCCCGGAAGCGACCAGGATGGACGGGACAATGGTGAGCAGCAGCCCCACCATCGAGACAAGAATCAAGATCCATTTCATCGGCTCATCGAGTTTAGCGCCGGACGACGGCTGTTCTGGTAAATTCTACTAAAGATGACGTAAAACACGGCGGCGATGAACCAGCCCGGCAGCCCCAGGAAGAACACTTCCACCCCCGCAAAAATATTCAGGCCCAGGCAGACGGCCAGCGTACCGAACCAGGTAAGGCCCGCCGCCACGTTGAACGAAATGCCTTTGCGCTCGGCATACTGCGCTTCCAGCCCCAGCTTTGGAATCAGGTAGTGATCGATGAAAATCACCGCGCCCATCGGCATCAGCACCAGGCCATACAGCGCCACAAAATCGAGGAGCTTCATCACCAGCGCCGGAAAACAGGCCCCGAGCGTCGCCACCCCACCGGCCAGCAGCGTCACCTGCCCCCGGCTCCACTTCGGAAATAGGGTTTGAAACGCCAGCCCCGCCCGGTAGATCGTCGGGTTGGCCGTAGTCCAGCCGGCAATCACCACGCACATGGCTCCGGCCAGACCAGCCGAGTAGTAGGCCACCGGTCCCGGTGCCACCGCCGTGTTGCTGGGATCGCGGTACACCTGCGCGGCGTAGAGCAGCGAGGCGGCAATCCAGGCCATGTAGTGTCCCACAAACGCCCCGGCAAACGAAGAAGCCCCCATCTGCCACTTTTTGGCGTAGCGGAAAATCGACAGGTCGGCCATTCCGATGTGCATCGCCATGTTGGCGAACCACGCGAAGAACATCACGTGCCAGAAGGTAAACTTCGTTGCCCCCGCCAGCGGCACGCCCGTCCAGATCCGGTCTTCGGCCACCGTCCAGAATTCGCTCCAGGAATGAATTCCTAGTTGCGGCAACGACACAATGCCGCAGGCCAGAAAGATCAGGACCATCCAGGGTGAAGCCAGGTTGGCAAACCAGGAGACCGTTTCGTAACCCCGCATCGCCACGACCGAAATGACGGCCCCCACGGCGAATACGGCAATCACCCAGCCAATGCTGTTGGGCAGCCAGTCGCTCAGTTCCGGCATGGTCAGGTCGAAGGGAATGCCGACGGCCGTGGCCGAAACGGCGATCATCGAGCCCGCCAGGAAACAGAACATCAGCCCGTTGGCCAGGTTGTATAGGTTGACCAGCCTGGTGCCGCAAATTTTTTCGAGTTGGTAGTAGAGGGTGAGGCGGTAGCGCGTCGCGATGGGTGCGGTAATGAAGGTCCAGCTCAGCACGGCCAGGAGGTTCCCGACCAACAGGCCCACCAACACGTCGAACACCGAAACGCCGTGCACGACAAACAAGGGTCCGATGACGAACTCGGTGCCGGCGGCGTGCTCTCCGGCAAACATCCCGATGAAACTACGCCACCCCTTCAGGGCGCGGGCCGGGACGGGCTCCCGTTCAAATTCATCGGCGGTGGTGATCGCTTCTTCTTGTTGCATAGGTCATTTGACAATCCATCAATACTAGCCAATATCGCCAAAATCGCTGTGCTGTACTCTACTAATCATGCAATTAGTGAATGAGTGAATCGCTGAATGAGTGAATGGGGCGGGGCGTGAAGGACGTTTTGCGTAGGGCGCATAGGGTTAGTGGTTGATCCTGCCGCAAGCTTGTAGCTTTCGGCAGTGGAGTATCTAAGAGATGACCCTCAGAGTCGTTTGTTATTCTGTCCAGTCTCTCTGTACTGTCAGAAAACACTTAACAGGGACAGCGTGGAATCTTAACGCTACACCCGCTGCGCTCCGTGCCCCTCACTCATTCAGCGGTTCACTCATTCGCTCAATTCTTCCCGCCCCAGCAAAGTCCAGTACAGCTACGCTGCCGAAACCTCTTACCTTTAAGAACGACCCAATTCCTGTTGCATGCAAGCACTCACCGCCATATTCGACATCGGCAAGACCAATAAAAAGTTTCTGTTATTTGACGAAGGCTTCCGGATTGTGAAAGAGGTCTCGATTCATCCGGACGATTCGGCCGACGAAGACGGGTTTCCCTGCGAGGATTTGCCCCGGCTCATGTCCTGGATGCAACAGACGTGGGACGAAGCGCGACGTACTCCCGATTACCAGATCCGTTCGCTCAACTTCACGACCTACGGGGCCAGCTTTGTGCACCTCGACGCCGACGGACACCCCGTGGCGCCACTCTACAATTACCTGAAGCCCCTGCCGCCCGACGTTCGAGACCAGTTTTACGCGGACTACGGCCCGGCGGACCAACTGGCGCGCGAAACCGCCTCGCCCGCGCTGGATCTGCTCAATTCCGGGTTGCAGCTCTACTGGCTCAAACAAGCGCGGCCGGACGTGTTCGCACAAATCCACATTTCGCTGCACCTGCCCCAGTTTTGCAGCTTTCTGTTCACGGGACATCAGGCGAGCGAACTGACCAGCATCGGTTGCCACACCGCCCTCTGGGACTACGACCAAAACACTTACCACCGCTGGGTGAACGCCGAAGGCATCGCACCCCTGTTCCCGCCGTTGGCGTTGGGGACGAAGCGCCTGGAATTGGAAGGGGGATTGATCGCGGGGGTGGGCCTGCACGACAGCAGTGCGTCGCTGGTGCCCTACCTAAAAACCATTGAGGAGCCGTTTCTCCTGATTTCGACGGGCACCTGGAGCATCACGATGAATCCGTTTTCGGACGATCCGCTGACGCCTGAACTATTGGCACAGGATTGCCTCAACTTCCTGACGTACGAAGGGAAAACGGTCCGGGCCTCGCGCCTGTTCCTCGGCTACGAGCACGAATCGCGCGTCAAGCAACTGGAAGCCGACTTCCACCAGAAGCCCGATTCCTACAAATGGGTACGATTCAATCCGACCTACCTGAAGCCCGCCGCGCAACCGAAGGCCGTTCAAACCAGCGTCCTTTCGGAGACGGAAGAAGAACAGCCCCCGACACCGGCCACCTTCGAGGAGGCGTATCATCAACTGGTGATGGAACTGGTCGCGCTGCAACTTCACGCACTGCAACTGGCACAGGGCACTACGGTCGCCAGGAAAGTGATTGTGACGGGCGGTTTTTGCCACAACGAAATCTTTCTGAAAGGGCTGGCCTCGCTCCTCCCCGACCAGGAAGTCTACATCT
Organism: Catalinimonas alkaloidigena; assembly: GCF_900100765.1. Classification (NCBI taxonomy): domain Bacteria; kingdom Pseudomonadati; phylum Bacteroidota; class Cytophagia; order Cytophagales; family Catalimonadaceae; genus Catalinimonas; species Catalinimonas alkaloidigena. Next base: position 227,546 of record NZ_FNFO01000006.1, read on the forward strand.
CGGACCTGCCCCACGCCACGGCCATCGGGGCGGCGCTGGTTTTGCAGGAAACACTCTCGCCCGAAGTCCGCGCCGCGATCACGCCGCTCACGAAAATTGAAAAGTTAGCGCTTTGAGATGGAGACAGGAAGAACCGCTTGCGTTGTCATCGCCCGCTGCCACGGGGGCCGTTGCCACGGGGGGCCGCGACCCGGTTCAAACAAAGCTTAGCGGAGTGAGTAATCTCTTCTTGATTTTAGAACAAGATCTCTCCTGTCGTCGAGATGACAATGAAGTTGTATACATGTCATGCTGTCAAGCGTCTTTTATCCAAATAGGAAACTTCCGGTTTTTATGAAATAAGATCCTTTTCAGGATGACATTCCTATTAATTCCTCTTGCGCTCCCTGATCTAATCGCTCAATCACTCATTCACATACGCACTTTATGGAAAGTCATTACCTGCCCTCGCATATTCAGATTGCCCGCGTGTTGCGCCTGATTTACCTGTCGGGCCTGACGACCACATCGGGTGGGAACATCTCGATCCGGGGCAACGAGGGCAACGTCTGGATTACGCCCAGCGCCGTCGACAAGGGCGACCTGACCGAAAAAGACATCATCAAAGTGCGGCCCGACGGCTCGACCGAAGGCCTCCACAAACCTTCGTCAGAACTGCCGTTTCACCAGGCGATCTACAAAATGCGTCCGGACATCGGGGCGATCATCCACGCGCACCCGCCCGCCCTGGTGTCGTTCAGCATCGTGCGCAAGACGCCGGATACGTCCATTCTGCCGCAGGCGCAATACCTCTGCGGACGCGTCGGCTACGCGCCCTATCGCCTGCCCGGCAGTGAGGAACTGGGCGAGAGCATCGCGCGGGAGTTTGAGAAGGGCAGCAACGCGGTGATCATGGAAAATCACGGTACGGTGGTCGGGGGACGGAACCTGACGGAAGCCTATGCCCGGTTCGAGACGCTCGAATTTTGCGCCCGCACGCAGATGAAAGCGTACCAGATCGGCGAACCGCATGCACTGTCGGCCGCTCAGGTACAGGCCTTCGAGGACCGGCCCAGCACGCTGGCGGAGTTCGACCCGCGCGAAGAACCGACGGAAACGGAGCGGCACATCCGCTACCACCTGACGAACATCATCCACCGGGCTTGCCAGCAGAACCTGATGACCAGCGCCTACGGCACCATTTCGGCCCGTATCGACGACGAACGGTTCCTGATCAACCCTACGTCGTTCGACCGACGGCAGATTCAGGTAAAAGACCTTGTGCTGATCAAAAACGGGCAGCGGGAACGGGGCAAACTGCCGAGCCGGGCGGTGCAGTTGCACCAGCGCATTTACCGCGACCATCCGCACGTCCAGTGCATCATCAATACGCAATCGCCGAACGTGACGGCCTTTTGCGTGGCGCATCAAGACCTCGATTCCCGGACTATCCCGGAGAGCTACATCCTGATGGAAGAAATTCCGCTTCTCCCCTACGACAGCATTCTCGACGACGGTGCTACCGTGTCGAAAGCCCTTGGCCCGCACGTCCCGATTGCCTTCCTGCAAAACGATTCAGTGCTGGTGACGGGTGGCTCCATCCTCGAAACCTTCGACCGCCTGGAAGTGGCCGAATTCACCGCGACGTCGCTGATCGACAGCCACGCCCTCGGCCGCATGGTACCCATCGAAGGCCAGGAACTCCAGGACCTGAAAGACAAGTTTTTGAACAAATAGGCCGGTGAAGCGCAGAGGCGGCAGCCGGAGTCAGGAGTGCGGAGCGCTCACGTTCCACTTCTTGTCATTTCGACCAAAGGGAGAAATCTTCTGGCTTTTGGAACAAGATTTCCCTCTTCGCTTCACTCCGTTCGAAACGACTCATGTATTTCGTATGCCGCTTGCGGCCTGCGCCCTCCGCTCAATTTGTAATTTGCAATCTGTAATTTCTTAATCCCCCTCCCACCATGCAGCGCGTTGCGTTTAAAATGAAACTGTTTCCGGGCCACGAAGCTGAGTACCGGCGGCGGCACGATGCCCTCTGGCCCGAACTGGCCCAACTCCTGAAAGAAACCGGCATCGAAGACTACTCGATTTTTCTGGACTCGGAAACGAACACCCTCTTCGGTACCTACAAATTGCGCCCTGACCATACGGCCGATGAGTTGCCCAACCATCCGGTGATGAAAAAATGGTGGGCCTACATGAAGGACCTGATGGAAACCAACCCCGACCAGTCGCCGGTGAGCGTGCCGCTGCCGGAAGTGTTTTACCTGGCGTAAGGCTGTGTTTTCGGGCAAAATTTACGTTCTGTCAGGGCCCGGACACGCACAGCCCGCAAACGCTCCGTATATTGCTCCCGAAAATTTCGTTTATTAATCCATCTACCCAACTACCTATGCAACACATCAAAAACGTTTCGCTGTGGGCCGTTGCCCTGTTGTTTTCGTTTGTCACCGTGGTCCAGGCGCAAGACGACCCGTCGAAGCGCCCCAGCCCCCCCGCCACGGCATCGGGCAAAGTGAAGGGTGCCAACATCACCGTGAACTACAGCAGCCCGGCCGTAAAAGGACGCACCGTCTGGGGCGAACTGGTACCGTACAACGAAGTATGGCGTGCCGGTGCCAACGAAGCGACTACCTTCGAAACCGACAAAGACATTATGGTAGAAGGCAAGGCGCTGCCCGCCGGGAAGTACAGCTTCTTCACCATTCCTGGTGAAAAAGAGTGGACCATCGTCTTCAACAAAGTGGCCGAACAGTGGGGCGCGTACAAGTACGACCAAAGCGAAGATGCGCTGCGCGTTACGGTGAAGCCGAAGAAAGCAAAAGAGATGCACGAGCGGCTGGCCTACGAAGTCAACAACAAAGGGCTGGTGCTCCAGTGGGAAAACATGGAAGTCCCGGTGGCGATCAAGTAAATCGCTTGTCCCCTCACAAAAAAGCCTGCGTTGTTTGTACAGCGCAGGCTTTTTTCATGTAGAAGGCTTCTTTATCGCTTCTTTCTGGAGGTAGGCTGGGCCTTCATTTCTTCGTAGTACGCGTTCAGTACCGAGAAGGCTTCTTTCTTCTGTCCGTCCGAGCCGATCAGCCCCTTGCGGTTCCAGCCCTGTTGGTACTGGTTGTTGCGTTTCGGGGAGCGAAAATCGACCAGCACCCACGGCGAAAGGCCCACGAAGTTGTCGGGCATGCGCTTCATCATCGCCACCTGTTCGCGGAAGTACCACGCCTGATACTCTTCACTCCAGCGCGTCAGCGAATCGGCGTGGAAACCGGCTTTGGCGCCCGCCCCGGTTTCGCTGATGAACAGCGGTTTGTCGTAGGACGTTTCCCAGATGGCCGTGCGGCAGTTGTCGGGCAGGCCGCCGTACCAGCCCAGGTATTCGTTGACCGACACCAGGTCGGTGTATTGCCCCAGCGGATCGTCGATCACGTTTTTCCCACCCGTGTAGTGCACCTCCAGCGCAGCGGAGATGAGCCGGGAGCCGTCCCAGGCGCGGGCGGTTTTGGCCAGATCGCTCATGAACGCGGTACGTACCGGGCTGACCGGCGTCTCGTTCCCGACCGACCAGATGATGATGCTGGCTCGATTTTGATCGCGGGCGATCATCTCGTGCAGTTGGTGCTTGGCTTTGGTGAGCACCGCCAGATTGCCGAAGTCGATGGTCCAGTAGACCGGAATTTCCGACCAGACCAAAATGCCTAGCGAATCGGCCAGGCGCGTCGTCTGTTCGCTGTGCGGGTAGTGTGCCAGGCGCACCATGTTACAGCCCAGCTCGTGCGCCCAACCCAGCAACTGCGCGGCATCGTCCTCGCTGTTGGCCCGCCGACCTGGATCAGGAATTTCGCCGTGCACGGAAATGCCCCGCATGAAAATGGGTTGCCCGTTGAGCAACACGTCCTTCCCCTGCACGGCGATGGTGCGGAAGCCGATCCGTTCCGAGACCTCGTCTTCTCCCATCCGGAAACGGACCTCGTACCGCTTCGGCGATTCGGGCGACCACAGTTCTACGGACGGCAGGGTCAGTTGAAACGCGACGGAATCGCCCGTCGCCGGAAACGATTCACGGACCTTGAGTTCGGGAATTTCCACGGTCAGTTGGCCGCCCGAGGGTGCGCCGTTCAGCTTGACCCATCCGGCCACCGGTACTTTTCGCTTTCGGGGGGCGGCCCCGTCGGCCGGGCGCTCCAGTTGAATAAAATAATTCTGGATGAAGGTGTCGGGTACCCAGATCAGATGCACGTCCCGGGTGATGCCGCCGTAATTCCACCAGTCGGTGTTGACCGTCGGGACCTCGTCGGGAGCGCGTTTGTTGTCGACCTTCACCACCAGAAAGTTGTCCGCGTCGCGCAACAGGGTGTCGGGAATCTCGAAGTTGAAGGCCGTAAAGCCACCTTTGTGACTACCGAGTTTACGACCGTTCAGGTAGACCTCGGCCTGGTAGTTCACCGCCCCGAAGTAAAGAAACGCCCGCTGACCCTGCCGCTGCGCTGCCGCCACGTCGAAAGTACGTTGGTACCAGACGGTGCCTTCGTAGTAGAGAAACTCAGGCGCTTGCGAGTTCCAGTCGCCGGGCACCTCTAGCGTGTTGGCGTCGACGTAGGCGTGCTCTTTCCGGTCCGTTTTGTTTTTGGGAACGGGATTGTTCCAGTAGGCCTCGCCGTCGGTTTCCTTCCGCTCTTGGTAGCGGTAGTCGTAATAGCCCGTTTCGTACGGATCGACGATGTAGTGCCAGGTGCCGTTGAGCGATTGCGTGCTGCGCCCCGGCACGTTGCCGATGAGGGGCGTTTGCGCCAGAAGCATGTGGCAGGAAAAGAGCCCGCAGACAAGTCCGATCCCCACCCGGAGGGACCCAAAAGAATTCAGATGCATAGGAGTACAGTTACCAGATGTTACACTAGGGAGTAGAAACTGGCAGTATTATACCCAGCAATGCAGAAATAGGGTAATTGATTGACAACCTGGCCTCCTGAAACGATTGCGAACGGATCGCAGCGCAACCTAGACAGAAGCCACCGATTGCCCGACGGTTCCCACCGCCTGTTGCCACCCCGCGTACGCCCGGTCGACGGCGCTTCGGTCGGCGGCAGGCGATAGCCGTGCGGGATCTGCCTTCAGTTGCTTGAGGTAGTCGAGGCTCGGATAAACGTTCGCCTTCAAGCCGGCCAGAAAAGCCGCACCCTGCGCCGAGACGTCGGGCATGCCCTGGTTCACGACCGACTTGCCGAGCAAATCGGCCAGGAATTGTAGCACGAACCCGTTGGCGGTCATGCCGCCGTTGACCATCAGTTCCTGCAGCAACAAGCCGGTGTCCTGTTCCATCGCGACGATCACGTCTTTGATCTGGTAAGGAATCGATTCGAGGGCGGCGCGGATCAAGTGCTGCTTCGTACTGCCGAAGGTCAGGCCCGAAATGGAAGCTTTGCGGTCCATCTGCCAGTGCGGCGCACCCAAACCACTGAAGGCCGGAATAAGGTAAACACCGCCGTTATCAGGCACCGCCGTGGCGAGGGCTTCCGTCTCCCGGCTTTCCCGGATGAGGCCCAGTTCGTTTTTAAGCCACTCGATCGTACCGCCGCAGGTGACGATGACGCCTTCCAGCGCAAAGTCGATGCGTTCTTCCGTGCTCCAGCACAGCGTCGTGACCATGCCGTGGGCGGAAGGCTTGGCAACGGGACCGATGTTTTTCAGGATCGAACAGCCTGTGCCCAGCGTCGCTTTGGCCGTCCCCGGCTCAAAACAGCCTTCGCCGAATGCCGCCGCGTGGGAGTCGCCGATCATGGCAGTGATGGGTAGGGACTGCGGAAAAAGTCCTCCGAAATCGGACGCTCCGAAATGAGAAGACGACGGCTGCACGTCGGGCAACTTCAGTTTCGAGAGGCCGAAGGCATCGAGCAGTTCCTGATCCCACGCCAACGTGTGGATGTTGAAAAAGAGCGTGCGCGAGGCGTTGGTATGGTCGGTCAGGTACTTTTCTCCGTTCGTCAGCTTGTAGAGCAACCACGTATCGACCGTCCCGAAGTAAGCGCGTCCTTCGTCGATGGCCTGTCGGACCCGCGCGTCGTTTTCGTAAAGCCAGATCACCTTGCTGCCGGAAAAGTAGGGGTCGATGAACAGGCCCGTCTTCTCTTTGATCCGGGTTCCGAACCCCGCCTGCGCCAGCCGCTGACATACCCCGATGGAACGCTTGCATTGCCACACGATGGCAGGGTGCAGCGGCGTCCCGGTTTCGTCCCAGATCAGGAGGGTTTCCCGTTGGTTCGAAACGCCACCGGCGGCGATTTCTTCCGCCTTCCCTCCTTTCGCTTTGAAATCTTCCAGACACGCCTCTACCGAGTCCAGCACATTTTGCAGAATCGCTTCCGGTTCCTGTTCCACCCAACCGTCGGACAGATACTGCGTTTTCAGCGGCACGGAGCCGCGGGCCTGTACCCGGCCTTGCGCATCGAAGACGAGGGTTTTGGTACTGCTGGTGCCTTGGTCAATCGCCAGGATGTATTTTGAGGTCATGGAGTTTACTTTTTTACCACGGAGACATGAAGAGCACAGAGGAGCACGGAGCTCGTTACTCGGATTTGGAGTTGGCTTTGTCGATGATGACGGCCAGGAGAATCACCGCGCCTTTCACCACCTGCTGCCAGAACGGAGAGACGTTGAGGAGTACCAGCCCGTTGTTCAGCACCCCGATGATGATGGCGCCCTGCACCGTGCCGAGGATGCTGCCCCGCCCACCGGACAGCGATGTGCCGCCGATCACCACCGCCGCGATGGAATCCAGTTCGTAACTGATGCCCGCGTTGGGCTGGGCCGAGTCGAGCCGGGACGTCACCAGCAAGCCACCTACCGCGGCCAGCGCTCCAGCGATGCTGTAGACGATGATTTTGATACGGTTAATGTTCACCCCGGAGAGGCGAGCCGCACTTTCACTCCCGCCGATGGCGTAGATGTAGCGCCCCAGCCGCGTTTTGGTCGTGACGCCCACCGCCAGCAACACGATGATCCCGGAAATCCAGACGGGCACCGGCATGCCCAGGAACCAGCCCGTCCCCAGAAACGCAAAGTTTTCGCCCAGACCGGTGATGGGAAACCCTTCCGTCCAGAGCATCGTCAGGCCGCGCGCAATGGTCAGCATCGCCAGCGTCGCCACGAACGGCGGAATCTTGAATTTGGTGATCGTCCAGCCGTTGAACCAGCCCAGCAAACTGCCCGTCAGCAGTCCGGCCAGGCAGCCACCCAGCACCGTAAAGCCGATGTAGAGGTCGTTCGATGGGAACGGAATGCCATTTTTGAGCAAGCCCGCCGTCACCGCTCCGCACAGGGCCAGGATCGAGCCGACCGACAAATCAATGCCGCCGGTCAGCACCACGAGGGTCATCCCCACCGAAATGCAGACGTTGACAGAAATCTGACGCAGGACGTTCCAGCCGTTGTCGATCGTGAAGAATCGATCAGACAGCAATCCGATTAGGAGACACAAGACAAACAGTGCAATCAGCGATTGCAGCTTGACGAGGTACGTGCGGTAATTGGTCGTAGTGGGAGCGGTGAGTTCCATAAGTTATTTTTTTCGTCGCAAAGCGACTTTGTTTAGCTTCTACTATTCACAACAGGTTTCAGGACTTTCATAAAGCCTGTCCCTGGTTTCAGGTTGTACCTGAAACTTATGTACACAGGGAAGTTTTTAACTTCCTGAAAAAGGAAGTGTATACAGTGCGGGAAGTTGAAAACTTCCCTGTGTTCGTGTGGCTTCAGCATGATGCTGAAGCCAGTAGATGAGTAGGCTATCTCTCGATTTCATCAGCTTTGGATTTTTTTCATTTTTCAACCGCCACCTCCGTCGAGGCGGGAATGGCGGCTTTGAGAATCTGGTCTTCGGACGCGCCTTTGGCCGGCAGGTTGGCGGTCAGGCAACCTTCGCTCATCACCAGAATCCTGTCGGACAGCGCCAGGATTTCCGGCAGTTCGGAAGAGACGACCAGGATACCCATTCCCTCGCGGGCGAGCTGGACGATGAGTTTGTAGATTTCATTTTTGGCGTGGATGTCAATGCCCCGCGTCGGTTCGTCCAGCAACAGGAGTTTCGGTTGCGTCGCCATCCATTTCGCCAGGACGATTTTCTGCTGATTTCCCCCGCTCAGATTCCGGGCGAGCTGCGTCTCCGAAGGCGTTTTGATACCCAGGTGGCCGATGTATTTTTTCGCCATCGCCGTCTCGCTGCCACCGTCCAGCACGACGCCCATCCGTTCCAGTTGATCCAAGTTGGTTAGGCTAATGTTCGTTTTCACGTCGAGGCCCAGCACCAACCCGTCCTGTTTCCGATCTTCCGGTACGAGGGCCAGTCCCGCCCGGATCGCATCCTGCGGCGAACGGAATGTCATCGCCTCGCCCTCCATGTGGATCATGCCCCGCGAACGTTTCGGGTAAAGGCCGAAGAGGGTTTCGAGTAACTCGGTACGTCCGGCCCCCATCAGGCCGAACAAGCCCACGATCTCCCCTTTCCCGACCGTGAAGCAGATTTCTTTCAATTGATCGTCGTTCCTGCGAACGGGATGTTTCAGACACAGCTTCTCAACTTTCAGGAGCGTCTGATGTGTGGTGGCGGGTGTCTCCCGTTGGATGACGTGCACATCGCGCCCCACCATCTTGCGGATCAGCGCATCGGGCGTCATACCCTGCATTTCGCCCGCGTCGATGGAGCGACCGTCGCGCAACACCACGTAGCGATCCGCGATGCGAAACAGCTCGTCCAGCTTGTGCGAAATGTAGACCACCGCTTTCCCGTCGCGGCGTAGGTCTTCGATGATGCGGAACAGGACTTCCACCTCACTGTCGCTGATCGCCGACGTGGGTTCGTCCATGATGATCACCTCGGCGTCGAGCAACAGGGCTTTCGCCATCTCGACCACCTGTTGTTGTCCTACTTTGAGTGAGGCCACTTTCACATCAGGGTCGATCGGGAGTTGTAGTCGCCTCAACAATTCCTGGCTCTTCGCGCGCATCGCTTTTTTGTCGAGTAGTCCCCAGCGCGTCAGCATCTCCCGCCCGAGGAAAATATTCTCCTGCACCGAGAGGTAGGGAATCAGGTTCAGTTCCTGGTGGATGATGGCGATGCCCGCGTCCTGCGCCTCGCGCGGCGTCTGAAACCGCACCACCTCCCCTTTGTACCGCACCTGCCCTTCGTAGTCGGCATAGACTCCCGACAGGATCTTCATCAGGGTCGACTTGCCTGCTCCGTTTTCCCCCAGCACCGCCGTCACCTGCCCACCGGGAAACGACAGATTGACGCCGTCGAGCGCCGTGACGCCCGCAAATCGCTTGGTGATGTGTTCGGCAACGAGCATGGGGAGGGAGTTAAGAGTTTTGAGTTAAAAGTTTAACGTGCTATGAGTTTTCTTCAGATACGCTGGAAGGTTGGCTTTCAAGAGAAATGGGAATGATCTCAATGCTCTTTAGATCCAAATGCGCTTTGTTGAGTTGGATGGCTCCGGTGAAGTGGACCTGCTCTCCGACCTTCGCCTGTTGCTTGAAGGGTGGTACCACGTTTTGCCGGATGATGGCGTTGAGTTCTTCGGAGATGTAGTTGATGTCCATCGTGTTGTCGAATTCCTGGATGTCGACCAGTCCCGACGCATCGCGCACGGCATTCCCGAAAATGAACTCGGTAGCAAGTCGCACGTCTGTCCCCCCTTTTAGTGCCAGCGTCATGTCGTTTTCGTGGATGGCGGTCAGGGTGCCTTCGCCTTTCACGAGGAAATACCGCAGGTTGCCGATGCCCAATGCATTCGAGTGCTTCTCAAAGGTGGCTTCCGGTTGCGTGCGCAGGAGGGTAACCAGCGTATCCAGTTCCTGCGCCTCTTGCAGGCGTGGCGGCAGGGTTTCGGTCCACATGCGTTCGGCGTACGCTTTCGCGTCGAACTGGCGGGTGGTCGCTTCGGCCTGCACTTCGCTCAGTTTCCGGAAGTAGACCGAGTTGTAGAGCAACAGCAGCGCTACGGCCGCGATGATCGCGTATTTGACTCCCTTTTGCATCTCAGTTCGTGTATTCGTTCACGTTGTCCTGCGTCACCAGCTCCACCGCCACCGGCACCTTCTGTGGAAACTCTTTCTTTCCTTCGAAATACTGGTGAGCATACTGCGCGGCGGTCTTCGCCATCTCCTTCGGGTACTGCATCCCCGTCGCCATCACTTTTCCTTCCGCGATGGAATGGATCACGTCGTCGGCCCCGTCGAAGCCGAACACTTTCACCTTGTCGCCCCGCCCCGACGCCAGAAGCGCCTGGTAGGCACCCATCGCCATGGCGTCGTTGCCGCAGAACACCGCGTCGATGTCGGGATGCGCCTGCAGGATCGATTCCAGCACTTCCATCGCCTTGTTCCGGTCGAAGTCCGCACTTTGCTGCGCCACCATTTCCAGATCGGGGTAATGATCGACCACGCTGTGAAAGCCCTTCGAGCGATTCCAGGTATTGTTGTCGCCCACCAGTCCCAGAATCTCCACGTACCTGCCCCGCTTGTTCATCGTCTCCACAAAGTACTTCCCGATGGCCACGCAGCCGGAGTAATTGTCGGAGAGAATCTGTGACGCGGCCGCATCGGGCGTATTCACTTCACGGTCCATGCAAAAGACCGGGATACCCGCCTCCTTGGCTTTCCGCACGTTGACGATGGAACCGTCCGCATCGGTCGGGTTGAAGAGGATGGCGTCGAACCCGGAAACAATGGCGTTCTCAAAGTGGTCGGTTTCCAGCGCCGTGTTGTTCTGCGAATCGAAGATTTTGGCTTCGTAGCCCAGCGCCTCGGCCTCGGCGGCGGCGGTTTCGCCCAGCACCACGAACCAGGGATTGTTCAGGGTCGAGATGATCACCGCTACCTTCTTGGGCTGCGCCTCCCCGCCCTTTTCACCGCATGCACTCAGCCAAAGCAAGGGCAGCATCAGGAACAGGTGTTTACTAAATTTTAGTGCAATCATCGTGGTGGCGTTGGTTAGTTCTATTTTCTATTTTCCCATTTATTGTCATTTCGAGCGAACGCGACCGGGCGGCCGGGGCCGAAATCTCGTTCCAGAAATAAGGAGATCTCTCACCGCTGCGGCGGACCGCATGCGTTCGAGATGACAAGTCAATGAGAAAGTTGTCTACTGTAAAAGAGACCCTTTCCCTTCCCTTTATAACGCTTTCGGGAGGACCGTAACGATCACCCGTTGATACCGCGTCAGGGCGGGCGTTCCCGCATCGGTCACCTTCAGAATGATGTGTATCGTTTGCGGTTCCGGCACCGACGGCGCTACAAACGTGGCTTTCTTCTGATCCTTCCCTTCCAGCGGGATCGGTTTGCGCATCGCGTAGGTGCCCGGCTCCGGGTAATAGAGCCATTCGTACCGCAGGGCGTCTTTGTCCGGATCGCTCGACCCTTCGGCACTCAACTGCACCGTTTCGCCCTCCCGGACGGTCAACATGTGGTCGTGAGCCAGTTTGGCTACCGGCGGATGATTGGCCTTTTTGTAGGATTGAACGGTCCAGTCCATGCGGGCGGCGAAGTCGTTCTGAAACGCCTCGCGCCACCGCCAGAGCGTCGCCTTGTTGCTGGTGTGGTAGGCACTGTCGTGGCCCAGCACCTCGTCGACGGCGTCGGTCCAGAGCGGACGGGTTTCGGGCTCGTAGAACCATTTCTCCGTGCGGGGCTGATACAATTCGTAGCGTCCGCCCCAGCTTCCCCAATTCGGGTGTTCCGGGTCGCTCAGTCCGTTCTCGATCAACCAGAGGAAACTCGGCGTATCGCCTTCCATTAGGTATTCGATCAAGGGATACTGGGCACCCAACGGACCGTGGTTCTGAATATTTTCCTTCACCCAGTCGTTGTTCACGAGGCTGAAATCTGCCCCGCCGAACCGTCCGTGAAACTGGTCGCCGCTGATGCCGCTCCAGGTGGCGTAGTGGTAGGCTCCGGCCGCATGGTAGCCGGGACTTGCGATGTAAAACAGGTTCGGAAAGGTTTTGCGTAGCCACGGTCCGGCGTCGTCCTGGTCAGAAATGGTGTAGACGCGCAGCTTCGACACAAACCGGTCGAGTTCCTCTGGCGAACGGGTCATTTTCACCTTCCAAAGGGCCTGCGCCAAGCAGTTGCTTCCACCCCATACTGGCACATACACCGGACGCGGATCGTCGCGATCCACCACTTCGATGATCCATGCCGACCCTTCCGAATCTTTGCCCGGCCCGACGGCCTGCATGCCAAAATCAGCGTAGCCGCGCTTGATCCGGCTCAACAGGGTGTCGGCTGGTGGATAGCCCGGTTCGTGTTTGAGGAGGTTGTCGCGCACTTTGCCGTACGCTTCCACAATCTCGCGGATGCGCCAGTCGGCTACTTTGTCGCGCTGGTGCGTAGAGGTCGTGGCCACCAGTCCTTCCGTGTCGAATTGATTCGTGTAGAGCATGAACCGCACCATCGACATGGCATCATCCGGCTCGTTTTCAATGTCAGTCAGGATCAGGACGCGTCGCTTCTGGGCAGGTTCCTGCGCCCAACTCAACAGCGGCAGGAAGAGCAACAGAAGAAGATAGTAAGTGAGGGAGTGGTGGTGCATGAGGTGGGGAAATTGCAGATTGGTGATTACAAATGGGTCAGAAGAAGGTTGTTAGTCGAAGGGCACAGGCAACAGGTTTCAAGTCCGGTCTATCATACCAATTTTCATCTCGAACTCTTGCGAGAGATCTTTTACCTTTTGATACAAGTATTTATTCTGGCTTAACTCGCTAATGTTATTTTGCGAGTCCCCCTTTCAAATAATAACTTTTCGTTATCAAGTATGGGAAAACAACTGTTGATGAAAAGGTCAGTACGCTGTTTACTTTCTCTTTTCTTTAGCCGTCTATTTACCGATATACTTTGACTAGAATTTAGTATCAACAGATTGCAAGTGACCTTCCACTTTCCCACGTCAGTGATTGTCACACCTAAATGATTCCAATAGTTGTACTCGTAAGTAGAATCCTCTCGGATCAAAAGCGAATACCTTTCATTCTGAGTGACATAACTATAGCTTTTTCCAGTCTGGATCGTTTGCCCCATGGCAGCAAATCCTATCAGAAAAGCTATACAGAAAGAAACACTGCTTACTCTATAAGTGAATTTGATCTTCATCATTTGCTTCTCTCTCTCCAGAATCAAACCATTTTTTCTCATCTCGAGCAGAGCTTCGCGTAGTGACCGGGGGCGGTGCCCCGCCGGGTCTCGCCAGACCGGGACCGGAGTCGAGATCTTCTACTTTTTGCAACAAGATTTCTTGCTACGCTCGAAATGACATAAAGGGGAAAATCGGTTTCCGGTTATCCAGACCTCCGATCATCCCTTCCTCACTTACAGAGTTGCAGCGCGGTTTCGGCGATGCCTTCTTCGGTGAGGCCGTAGTGCCGGAAGATGTCCCCCTGCGAGCCGGTGACGGTGTATTCGTCGGGGATCGCCATGATCTTGAACGGCAACGCCAATCCGTTTTGCATCAGGAACGACGCGCACGCTTCGCCGAGGCCACCGTAGACGCTGTGCTCTTCGACCGTGACCATCGGGGCGCCTTTCGCGGCGACGCGAGCCAACAGGTTCTCATCCAGGGGTTTGATCGTGTGCATGCTGATGACGGTGGCGCGAAGGCCCTGCTCCCGTTCCAGTTTCCGGGCGGCCTGCAGGGCGGGCCAGACGGTTTCGCCGGTCGCCACGAACGTCAGGTCGTCGCCCTCCTGAATCACGCGGCCCTTCCCAAACTCGAACGAGGTCTCTTCTTCCGACAGGAGCGGCATCGGTTTCTTCCCGAAGCGGAGGTAGACCGGGTGTGGGAAAGCCGCCGCCGCACGAATCGCCTGTTCGGTCTCGAAATTATCGGCGGGGGCCACGACCAGAATGTTGTTGATCGCCCGCAGTGCCGCAAAATCGTGGAGGCTGTGGTGGGTCGATCCCAATGCGCCGTAACTCACCCCGGCACTGATGCCGATCACGTTCACGGGATTGTCCGAATAGGCCACGTCCGCCTTGATCTGTTCGAGCGAACGGGCCGTCAGGAAACAGGCCGGCGACACGGCAAAGACCTTCTTTCCGGTGGAGGCCAGCCCGGCGGCCACGCCCACGAGGTTTTGCTCAGCAATGCCGACTTCAATAATTTGTTCCGGGTATTTCTGACCGAAGGGCACGAGCTTGCCGGAGCCACGCGAGTCGCTGGTGACGACCACAATCTGCCGGTCGTCATGCGCCAGGTTCTGCAACGTGCTGGAAAACACTTCCAGGTTCGGCTTCTCGGAAACGTGAGGGTTTGCTATGGTTTCTCCCATCTTATTAGTTACTGGTTAATCAGTTATTGGTGATCAGGGCGCTGCGCATCTCTCTATCGACAATCGATTATGTCTCTGTAGTCTAAAACGAAGGCGTTTTTTGCTGAATCGTATTTATATGGCAAGAGTTTATCATCACGAAAGGGGCATGTCAGATCAACTTTTACTGTATCGACTCGGCTTTTGCTGACGTACCCAAGAAGCTGATCCCAGTGATACATCGGTCGAAAATCTGTTTGCTGTGCATCATTCAGTTGCTGATAGGCTACGGAATCAATCATTTGATTCATGAATACAGGCAGCGTCCCGAGGCTTACATTTTCTTCGGATGCATCAATTTGTGTGATTCGCGTGATCGCACTCAAATTTCCGGGATAGGCGATTTCAACCTCAAACTCCTTCTCCTCTGATGCTACCACCGCTCGATAGTTTCCTTCGACATCCGAAGTCGTTTCGATGGACGTGCCGAGCACCTTAATGGTACAACCGGGCATCGGCTCATTTTCCCAGCGTACTGTTCCTTCCACGATTACCCGAGACGGCGCTTGTTCGCTGGTTAGCACACAAAACAGCATCTAGATCCAAATCAGATTCATCCTGTTCTACTTTATCGACTCACAACGCCTCACTCAAGACATTCAACTCCTCCTGTGCCTGTTCGTATTGCTCCGGGCTGGGGACGCCGTGATGCCATTTGAGTTGATTTTCCATGAATGAGATGCCGCGTCCTTTGATGGTGTGGGCGATGACCAGACTCGGTTTCTCTCCCTGGAACGGCAGGCTCTGGAAGGTCTCTTTCAACTGTGCGAAGTCGTGTCCGTCGACGTGCTTCACTTCCCATCCGAAGGCTTCAAACTTGGCGTCGATCGGATCGGTGTTGCAGACGTCGCAGGTCGGGCCGGTGATCTGCAATTTGTTGTGGTCGATGATGGCGCAGAGGTTGTCGAGCTTGTACTGCGCGGCCAGCAACGCCGCCTCCCAGTTGGACCCTTCCGGCAGTTCGCCGTCGCCCAAGAGCGTGAAGACGCGGTAGTCGCGCTTGTCCAGCTTCGCGGCCAGGGCGGTGCCAACGCTCAGCGCCAGGCCGTGGCCCAGCGAGCCGGTGTTCTGTTCGATGCCGTTGACCTTTTTAGTCGGGTGCCCGATGTAGTGCGACTGGTACTGACACAAGGTTTCGAGGTCCGATTCCGGAAAGAAGCCTTGGTCGGCCAGCACCACGTAGAGCGCCTCCACGGAGTGGCCTTTGCTCTGGATGTAACGGTCGCGGTCGGGTGACGCGAAGTTCTCGGGCGACACCTGCATCACGTCGTTGTAGAGGACGTTCAGGATGTCGACGCACGAAAGGCTGCCGCCCGTATGACCGGCCTTGGCGCTGTAGATGTATTTGAGAATTTTCTTGCGATAGTCGACCGATTTACGGGCCAGTTCTTTAGGCGTCATCAGCGTCATGTTTTAGTGGGCATCTTTGGATCAGCACGGGCGTTTCCTGTCGATGCCTTTTTGATTCTATTTAGTGGGCATTTACTTTTTTGTGCCAGGCCGGGTAGTGTTCCAACACATCGGCGGGATTGTTGGTGTACCACCCGTAGCCGTTGCGGCGTTCGTAACCGATATCGGCCAGGGCGGGCTTCTTGATGCCATCGCGATCGCAGAAGAACGGCTGTTCGGTTTCCAGGTCGTAGAAGCGCCCCCACAACGGAGCGGCTTTTTTGTCCTTCACAACAATCAAATTTCGCTTGCCATCGGCATCCTGTTCCCGCTCCAGTTTGATGCCTTCGACCTTATGCGTCTCAAACCAGTCGACCGCCCCCTCCACGGCAGCCACCACACGCTCCGAGGGATTTTTTAGACTCATCAGAAACAGGGTAATGTCGGCCGATTCGGAGCCACTGAACGACGGCAATTCGTAGGCACGGGCTTTGGCCGGGGCCAGGGTGTTTTCATCGTGCTGCGCACACCACACGGTCGGTTTCCCGTCGACCACAATCTGGGTATTGAGGATGCACTGGACGCCCTTATCCATCGCTTTTTTGGCGTGCGCTTTCTGGTCGCCGCTCAGGTGCAACGGCGCAAAGGCTTCGTCGCCGGCGGCGATCTCCTGCAACAGAGAAAGGATGCGTACCATCGCGTTGTCGTTGTAGGTGATGTGCCCCGAATACGCGACACTTTTGCCGGTCCGCACCGGGAAAAACTGCGGCCAGCCGCCGTTGTCGTACTGCGATGCGAAGATGTAGTCGAGTCCTTGCTCAAACGCTTCCTTGTAGCGTGGGTCCTGCAGGTGGGCGTAGACTTTCGCGAGAAACCGCATTTCCTGGATGGTCGCGCCGTTGTCGAACGTCGCCCCGATCTCCCCTTTTTCTTCCTGCAGAGCGGCCTTGTCTCCCTCCGAAAGGGGGTGGTGATAGGGCTTGTTTTTTGCCCAACCGCCGACCTCTTTTTGTGCCAGCAAGACGTTCTCCGCCACCTGTTTGGCTTCGTCTGAACCGTACCAGGCCTCCGGCATCCGGGTCGCCACGTCTTTCCAGCGTTTGTTGAGGTAATCGCCTTCGTCGGCCGAGGGTCCTCCCTGCGCGGCAACGGAAGTCACGACTCCCATCGTCAGGAGAAGGAAGACGCTAGCAACAGTACGTTTGATCGGATTGAACATGAGGGTGGGTGTCAATAGGTTTTAGTATGCTTTTTAGAAGTACCACGTTTATGAATGTGTGGACAACCTAAAAGTGGTACTTCTGATTATTTCAATTATACGTGCTGGTAGACTTCCCAGCCCATGTAGTTCTCTAACGCTTCTTTGAGAATGTCGGCGGTTTTAGAGGCGTTCATCACCACGTGGTGCTCGAAGCCGGTCCGGCAGACGTACTTCATCAGTCCCTGCAAATCCGGGATCTGCGCGACGGCGCGGGTACCGAACGTATTCAGCGGATCGTCGGTCAGCTGGCCTTCGCCGATGTAGGCTTTGATGATGCCCTTCGTATCGTCGGTGCTGATGCGCCCGTAGGTCAGCGGCGAAGCGGGGGTCCGTCCGGCCAGCGCGCCGTAGGTATTTTCTTCGCCGACGCTCGTGCCCAGAATCGGGGCGGTGCTCACTTCGATGTCGGGCAGGAACGACTTGGCCCAGTTGCCGCAGTGGAACAGCACGCACTTGTTTTCGTCATCGGCGTAGTTGTTGTTCCAGTCCACCAGCGCGCTCGGCGAGCCGGAGGCCAGTTGCATGGCATACATACTCAACGTGCCGGTCACGTCCACTTCGCAGGCGCTCGGCAGCATGTTTTCGCTCATGATGCTCATACTCGTGCAGACGTTACAGCCCCAGTTCTGTTGCAGCGACGTCCAGCACTGAATGGCGGTGGCGTCCAGCGCGTTTTCCTCCATGAAGTCGGTCAGCGCTACATCGAGTTTCGCCATCTGCACCAGCGCTTCCTGCGGCGTCCGGCCCATCGCGGCGTAGTTGCGCATCTTCTCCATCCGTTCCTTGACGGTGGCGGCTTCTTTGTCCATTTTTTCGGCGGCCCCTAGAATCGACGAAAGGTCGACCGTCGTGACGGAAATGCCATGGCGCTGGAGAATCTTCTCGCTGTAACGCACCGTGTTGAAGGCCCCCGGACGGGCACCCACGGCCCCGATGCGGACGTTGCGGAGGCCCTTGACCACTCGGCAAACGGCCACGAAGTTTTGCAGATCGCGCTGGAACGTTTCATCCTGCGGACTGACGACGTGCTTCTCGGTCAGCGTGTACTTGATACCGAACTGGTAGAGGTTGTTGCAGACCGAAATCTTGCCGCACCAGGCATCGCGGCGGCGCGCCACGTCCAGTTGGTTGAGGCTGTCGGGATAGGCCTGGATCAGAACCGGCACATCCAGCTTGGCGAGTTTCAGGGTTTCGGCCACGCCTTTTTCGTCGCCAAAGTTGGGCAGGACGACCAGCACGCCGACGATCTCGTCCCGGTGCTGTTTAAACAAATCGGCACAGCGCTGTGCTTCCTGAAACGTCTCGACGCCGCCCAGTTTGGACTGGTTTTCGTCAAGCATGACCGGCGTAATCTGTAGTTTGTTGAGGACGTCGCGAATCTCGACGCGGGCCTCGGCTACCAGGCGGTCGGGGAAAAAATCCCGGTTGCCAATGATCACGCCCAGAACAGGTTTCTCTTTCATTCCTTTCGTTTACTTTCGGTTGTTTTATTAGGTTGCGATGATCAATTCGATCTCGTGGTCATGAAATACGTGCTGGTCTTTCTCCTCAATGCCCGCGTCGGTGATGATGTAGTCGATGAGGGACAACGCCCCCAGGCTGGCCAGCGCGCTCTGCCCGATCTTGGTCGAGTCGGCCACCAGGTAGGTGGTCTCGGCCGCGTCGATCATCGCCTTTTTCACGACCAGATCAGAGATGCTCGGGTAAGTCAGACCCGCCTTGAGGGAGATGCCCGCCGTAGCCAGAAAAAGCTTCTGCACGTTCAACCCTTTGAAGAAATCGGCGGCCTTCTGCCCGGTCAGCGACAGCGTCGGCGGCTTGAATTCCCCGCCGGTCATGATGACTTCGATGCCCGGTTCTGCACCCAGCATCAGGGCGATGTTCAGGGCGTTGGTAATGACCGTTAACTGGCTGTATCCCACTAGTTTCTTGGCAATCTCGGTAGTCGTGGAGCCGGAATCGAGGATGATGGTATCGCCCACTTCGATGTACTCCAGGCACTTCTGCGCGATCCGCTCTTTCTTGTCCATGTTCGTCTGGTTCGCCAGCGACACGGTACGCACCTGATCTTCCACGTTTTTGAGGTAGGCCCCGCCGTGTTCCTTCACCACCAGGCCGTCGCGCTCCAACTTGTCGAGGTCCTGCCGGATCGTCACTTCCGTCACCTTGAACAGCTTGGCGAGAGCCGCCACTTTGGCCGACCCGTCCTCTTTCAGAAGTTCGAGGATTTTGTCGCGGCGCTGGTTGGGAAGTAAAACTTTGGTGGGCATGGGTGGTCTGGAAGAAAAGCAGTTCTCACGCAGCACGTGCGTAATTTCCGTAGCGCTCGCGCCGAAGCACGCGGCCTGAACGTTCACAATAATAGCAAACAAAAGAAAATAAACGAAATAAAAAGAAAAAATTCACCCTCTTTCTTTTGTCGCTGCCTGGCGTTGCCCTTCCCTCTCCTATTAAGTACCGCTTCGGCCACTTTCCTACCCTCTGTTTTGCCTTTTCAAAAAAATTTTCATCTTCCCTGTAACCTTCCGCCCGTTCGGCGGTATCCCGTTCATCGAACCCAACTTCATCAAACAATCGCTCCCTTGACTGCGCTTACGGACAATGCCTTGATGCTTCGTGTAAAGGCGGGCGACCTGGACCCGATGAGTCTGCTCTTCGAGCGCTACCATCGGCCTCTGTTGGGGTTTCTGTTCCGCATGACCGGTCAGCGAGACGTGAGCGAAGACCTGGTGCAAAACGTGTTTTACCGGATGCTGAAGTACCGGCATACGTTCACTGGCAAAGGCGAATTCCGGGCGTGGATGTACCAGATGGCGCGGAATGCGCTGGCCGATCACGCCAAGCAAATCCGGCGGGCGGGTTATCCGAAAGATGTCGCGGACGTGGCTGAGAAGCTGGCCGGAGGCCCGGAAGCCGACGCCGCGCTGGCCCAGGCGCAGGAACTGGATGCCTTGCAGGAAGCGCTGAACGCGCTGCCGGACGAGTACCGGGAAGTGCTGGTGCTGAGCCGGTTTCAGGAGTTGAAGTACGAAGAAATTGCGCGGGTGCTGCAAACGACCGAGGGCGCGGTGAAGGTGCGGGTGCACCGGGCGCTGAACAAGTTGAGAAGCCTTTTTTTAGAGATCGAAAATGGAAAAGCCCATAACCTGTGAAGCAGTAAAAGAGCGGTTGGTCGACTGGTGTACGGATCAACTGCCCCCGCCGGAGCAACTGCGGCTGGAAGCGCACATAGCCACCTGCGGCGACTGTCGGGAAGAACTGCACGCCGTCCGGCACCTCTGGCGACACCTGGGACACCTTCCCGCGCCACAGCCGAGCGACCAGGCGCGGGTCCGGTTCGACGCGATGCTCACCACGTTCAAAGCGCAGGAAGCAACGCGCTGGCAGGCATCCGACTGGTGGGCGCAACTTGTGTCGTGGGTGGTATCGCCTCCGGTGGTTCGTCTGGCCTACAGCGTATGTCTGATCGGTGTGGGACTGGCCGCGGGCTACTTCCTAAACCACCCTCCTGCAACGAACCCGGCGCAACAGGATCAGATCCAGGCACTGACGAGCGAAGTGCAGCAGATGCAGGAACTGATGATGCTCTCCCTGCTCGAAAATCCGTCGGCGTCGGAGCGGCTGCGGGCCGTCAGCTACACGAAAGAGATTCATCAGGTCGACGACCGCGTGTTGGAAGCGCTGCTGACTACCCTCAACCGGGACCCCAACGTAAACGTGCGGCTGGTCACCCTCGAAGCCCTCGTCGCGCTGGCCGACGACCCGCACGTGCGGGAAGGCCTGGTGAAATCCCTGTCGCATCAGGAGTCGCCGCTGGTGCAGGCCGCGCTGGCCGACGCGATGGTGCAACTCCAGGAAAAACGGTCGGTCGACGCGCTGCGACAACTTCTGCAACAGGACAACCTGAACGACCTGGTAAAAACGAAAATCGAGAAGAGCCTACAAGCCCTCTCCGAAGCATAACCCTCTCATCCTAACCCTCTTATGAATCCTCAAGCAATCCCCTTTCTGGCGGGACTGGCCTTGCTGTGCCACTCCGCGACGCCACAGGCGCCATCGACGCCCCCCGCGTGGGAGAAAACGATCACGCACACCTTTACGCCCACCGGGGCGGCGGACCGGACCACGCTGGCGATCTACAACATCAACGGCTTTATCCGCGTGGAAGGCTACGCCGGTACCGAGGTGCAACTGGAAGTCCATCAGGTGCTGACGGCCGACGACCAGGCTACGCTGGACCAGGGAAAACAGGAATTCCGGCTCGCGTTCGATCAGGTCGGCGACACGCTGATGGCCTACATCGCCGAGCCGTTCGACACCCGCCCACAGCGGAACCGCTGGAACCAGGACAACAACCGGAGAATCCACTACGATTTCACCCTTGATTTTACCGTGAAAGTGCCTTATGCCCTGAACCTGGACGTTGCGACCGTGAACCGGGGCGATGTGGAGGTAAAAGACGTAACCGGAGCCCTGCACGTCAACAACGTGAACGGGGCCATCACCCTCGCCAATGCGAAAGGGGCCACCGACGCCCGGACGATCAACGGCAACGTGGAAGCCCATTACCTGACCCCACCACCGGCCGCCTCGTCGTACTACACGCTGAATGGCGACATCAAGGTGAATTATCCAAAATCCCTCTCCGCCGACCTGAAGTTCAAGAGCTTCCAGGGCGATTTCTACACCGATTTCCCGAAAGTGCAACGCCTGCCCGCCGAGGTGACGCGCAACCAACAAAAAGAGGGCGACGGCACCGTCTACCGCGTTTCGCAGGACACGGCCGTGCGCATCGGCAAAGGCGGCCAAACCCTGCATTTCGAGACGTTCAACGGCAACGTCTATGTCCAACAACAAACCCGATAACCCAACATGATCCTTCATAAAACCATGCGTTCTTTTCTCGTACTGGGCCTCAGTGCCCTGTTCAGTGCCCCCCTCGCGGCGCAATTTTCTACCCAGGGATCGGCCGCTGGCGCCTCCCAAACCCTATCGATTCCGCTTTCCAGTCCAGGCCAGGCGGCCAAGATCGAAGTCGGGCTCGTCAACGGCTCGATCCAGATCGTCGGCACCAGCGGCAAGGAAGTCGTGGTGAAGGCCACCCCCCGCGCAAAAAAAGAGAAAGACAAGGACCAAAACAGCACCCTGAACCTCAACCTCAACAACGGCCAAGACAACGACCGCAACGAACCCACGGCCTCCACGGGCATGCGGCGGATTTCGACGGGCGGCTCGTTCGAACTGACGGCGGAAGAACGAAACAACCAAGTGCACATCGACCTGGGCAACAGCTGGCAATCTGTCGTCGATCTGGAAATTCAGGTACCGACCCAAAGTTCGGTGAAGGCCAGTACGGTGAACCACGGCAACATTTCGGTCGAGAACGTGAACGGCGAACTGGAGATCGACAACGTAAACGGCTGGGTGAAGCTGCAAAACGTATCGGGTTCGGTCGTGGCCAACACGGTCAATGGCGACCTGACCGCCACCTTCAAGAACATCACCCCCAACACACCGATGGCGTTTTCGACGCTGAACGGCAAAATCGACGTCACGTTTCCGGCCAGCCTGAAAGCCACGCTGAAACTCAAGTCCGACATGGGCGACGTGTTCAGCGACTTCGACGTGTCGGTATCGCAAAACCAGCCGAAAATCGAGAAATCCACCGAGAATGGGGTCTACCGCGTTTCGGTCGAAAACTGGGTGCAGGGCAACATCAACGGCGGCGGCCCGGAGTTTATGATGAAAACCATGAACGGCAGCATCTACCTCCGCAAAGCGAAGTAACGCCCCCGTCGGCAGTTACCTCCCGGAAAGGCAGGGTCCGGATCACTCGTGTCGTAAACTTTCGACGGGATTGGTCCGGGCCGCCTTTGCTGCCTGTACCACCACGGCTGCCCACGCGACCGCCAGCAAGGCCAGCCCCGGCACCAGCCAAAAGAGCCCCCCTACTTCCAGGTGAAACGCGTACTGCTGCAGCCACTGCTGCAGGCCATAATTGGCAATGGGGATGGTGATCAGGATGGCGAGCAGCACCAGTTGCAAGTAGTTTTTCGTTTGCAGCCAGAGCAACGACCCGACCGAAGCCCCGCATACTTTGCGGATGCCCATCTCTTTGGTACGCTGCATCGCCGCATAGGAAGCCAGCCCGAACAACCCGATGCCCGCAATTACGAGGGCCAGCAGCGTCAGGCCCGTCACGACGGCGTTCACCTGCTCGTCGGCTTCGTACTGTGCATTGAAGTAAGCATCGAGAAAAAAGTAGTCAAACGGTTCGTCTTCAAAAGATGCCTGCCAGACCTGGGCGATCTGGTCCATCACCTGTTGCACTCCCTGCGGAGAGGCAAGGCGTTCTGCACGCAGCTTGATCGCACAATACCCCCAACTGTTGGGTTGGAAGCGATACACCAGCGGGACAATCGCCTGTTTCAAGGATTTTTGGTGATAGTTGGGCACCACCCCAATGACCGTGAGCGCCTTTCCGGTCGTCTGGTCGACGATCTGTTGCGCGATGGCCTCTTCCGGCTGCGCGAACCCCAACGCTTGCGCCGCTGCTTCGTTCAGGAGTACCTGAGGCCAGCTCTTCCAGCTTCCTTCGGAAAAATTACGCCCCGCACGCAGCGAAATGGCAAAGGCCGGCACAAAGTTCGGATCAACCACCACGACTGCCAGCGTCCGTTGCATCGCCTCATCCGCACCCTGGCGCCGAAAGCTCAGTTGATGCCCAATGTCGCGCCCCGGTACGATGGACGTAGAAGAGACCGCCTGGACGGCCGTCTGCCGAAGCAGCTCGGCCTTAAACGCCGAGTAGCGTTCCTCCTTGTTTTCGTGCCGCTTCGGGGCCTTGAGGACCAGGGTCTGTTCGAGGTTGATGCCCAGCGGGGCGTTCCGCATGAACTGCAACTGCCGGTACATGACCAGCGCGCCCGCCATCAGAAGAAAGGCGCTGGCAAACTGCACCACCACCAAGACTTTTCGGGTGGTGGTCCGGTTCCGGGTGTGCGCGTATTTTCCTTTGACGACCAGAGGAAGCTCGTAAGACGACGTCACCCAGGCCACGTAGAAAATGGCACCCAGCGTTCCTACCCCCCAAAACCCGAACATCGCCAGCGAATGGGCCGAGAGAACAGAAAAAGAAGCCGGGCCGTGCAACGGGACCCAACCCGAAAGCCACGGCCGTACCAGCAGGGTTCCCCCGAGGGCCAGCAGCAGCGCCAGTCCGTGCAAGGCCAGATTCTCCCCGATGTGCTGTCGCCTCAGTTGCCCCGTCGAAGCGCCGATTACCTTACGCACTCCGATGCCTTTGGCGCGGTCCAGCGACTGCACTACGGCAACATTCACGAAGTTAATCCAGGCGATCATCAGAATAAGCAACGCCATGCCCGTTGCGATGGCGACCGCTTCTCGCCGGTCCGGATGCTGATCAAAGTAAAGCTCTTCCAGCGGAAGTAACGAAAGCGCCAGGGTTCGGTCCGCGGCACGTGCCCAACGGCCCAGTAGTGGCAGCACAACGCGATCGAGCTTGGCGGCGGTCGCCTGGGGATCGGCGGTCTCGGCCAGTTGCACAAAGGTCTGGTAGTCGGGCAATACCATTTCGGCAGTATCCTGCTCAAATCGGGACGCAAACAGGAGATCGAACTGCAACGAGGAATGAGCCGGCACCTCGTGCGCGACTCCGGTCACGGTCCAGCTCACCTCACTGCCCCAGGCATCGGTCGTGAGCAGCGTTTTCCCCAGCGGCGATTGCTCCCCAAAGTACTTCTGCGCCGTGGCTTCCGTCAGGACCACCGAATGCGGTTGCGTCAGCGCCCGGTCGGCATCGCCCGCCACCAGCGGAAACGTAAACATCAGCAGAAAGGAAGAGTCGACATAGAGCGCCTGACTTTCGGTAAAGACCTCGGACGCGGCGGTGTGCTGCGGTTGCACCAGTTGCTCCAACGGCCAGGTGACACGCGTCATGTTCACCACCCCGGGTAGATGCTGCTGTAGAAGCGGGCCCACTTCCTGATAGGTTTCGTTGCTTTCCGCAAGCAGCTCTCCGTGTTGAAACGTACGCTGGTGTACGGCATAGAGGGTCGAATGATGCTGGTGAAACGCATCGATGCTCCACTGGAAAGAGGTGTACAACCCAATGAGCAAGAAGGCACTCAGGGCCAGCCCCAACCCCAGGAGATTGATCAGGGCAAACCCTTTCTGTTTGAACAGAGCCCGAAATCCGGCCCGGAGTTCCGTATACCACATAATCGCAAGCGCTACCGATAAAAAGCGAATGATACGCAAGCCCGGGGGAAATGCCTACCTTTTTGCAGCCACCCGACACCAGCGTGCAGCCACCCGCCACCGCACCGTGCACGACTGCCTACTCACTCGCTCCGCAACGATTCGGTAGGATTGACGCGGGCCGCTTTGACCGTCAGCGAACCGACCGTCAGCAGCACCAGCGGAGCCAGCAGTAGAAAGGGCCAGACAAAAATTCCGATCCCCAGCTCGGTCCGAAATGCGTAGCGCCGGAGCCACTGTTCCAGCAGGAAGTAGGTGAGCGGCGTGGCGATGGCAAACGCGAGTACCAGCAACGCCACGTAGCTGCGGGACAGCATCCCGAACAGGTCCATGACGGTAGCGCCGATCACTTTCCGGATGCCGATTTCCTTCTGCTTCCGCACGACGGTGTAGTAGGTTAGCCCGAACAGGCCCAGGCACACCGCAAACCCGGCCGCCACCAGAAATACCTGGCCGTACCACTCTTCCTGCGCGTATTGCCGGGCAAAAAACGAGTCAAGAAAGTAGTAGTCCATCGGTGAGGCGGGGAAGGGCAATGCGCAGGGCATGTGAAAGCATAAGCGACGCGAGTGAGGTTCTATTTTGACGGGAAAGTGCCTGACCACGAGGCAGAAGGCAAAGGGAGAATGCCAAAGATATCCGCCGGAGGTGTAGAATAAAAATGAGCCCTGAACTTCTCGGCTAGGCCGCAGGGCTTTGGCCTCGTCCCCTGTTCTCCCCTACTGTCTCCATGTGGACACTGCCTGTCCCTTTACGGACAGTTTTGTTTTTGGAAGTCGCCCAAATGAAGCGCTGAAATGGTTTTCCTCTTCTGGCAGCTTATTTGTTATACGGAAATGGAAGTAATCTCCTCTCTCCTATGCGACGAAGTGATTTAGGTGAATTTGAAGAAGTCGTGCTCCTGACCGTAGCGGTCCTCCTGCCGCAGGCCTACTCGGTCGCCATTGCCGAAGAGCTGGAACAGGAAACCGGCCGGACCGTCACCACCGGGGCGGTGCACGCTGCCCTGCAACGACTGGAGAAAAAGGGCATGGTCCGCTCCGAAATGGGGGACGCCACGCCCGAACGGGGCGGACGGCGCAAGCGCCTCTACGAAGTGACACCCGCCGGGAGTCACATTCTCCACGCTGTGCGGAACGTGCGGAACCGCCTCTGGGACCGGATTGCGCCGCACGCCTTACCTCACCTTGGACTGACCTAACCATGCGCCCTTCCCCCGACTTCCCCCGCCCCCCGCGCTGGCTCGACCGGCTCCTGGTTTGGTGGTATGGCGACGATCACGAGGAGGTACTTGGCGACCTACATGAACGCTACGCCCTCCGTGTGCGGCAAGCCGGGGCGGCCGACGCCCGACGCCGATACCGCAGAGAAGTCCTCAGCTATTTACGCTTTTCCGCATTCAAACGAAATTCTTCTCCCTCCTCACTTCTTTTCTCCGCCATGCTACGCAACTATTTCCTTCTCGCCTGGCGCAACCTCCGCGCTCAGAAGCTCTATTCGTTTCTCAACATCGCCGGCCTGGCGGTCGGTCTCGCCTGCTTTCTGGTGATCCTTCTGTTTGTGCAGTACGAAACGAGCTTTGATCAATTCCACCAGAAGAAAGATCAACTCTACCGGGTGGCCATCCGTCTGACCGAAGGAGATCAGGACAAAAAGTTTGACGCGAATCATGGTTTCCAGTTAGGACCAACGCTGGCCGAAGAAGTACCGGGAATCGAGCAGTACACACGCGTCCACCCCAACTACGGGGAGGCGGTTCTTACGTACCAGGCGGGCAACGAAGCACGTACGTTCGCTGAAAACCAGGTACTCTTTGTGGATTCTTCCTTCCTGCAGATGTTCGATTTCCCGTTGCTCCAGGGCGACCGGACACAGATGCTGCACCAGCCCCACACGATGGTGCTCACCGACGAGATGGCCCGGAAGTATTTTGGCGACGAGGAGCCCCTGGGAAAACTCATCGAATTTACGGGATGGGTAACGGGTACCTACACCGTGGTCGGCGTGCTCGATGCGGTACCGGCCACCTCGTCCCTCCGGTTCGATTTTCTGCTGCCGATGCAGGACTTGTTGACCAGAAGACAATACCAGTTAAAAGATGCGCCCTGGGGGTGGACCAACTTTATCACCTATGTGCAATTAACGCCTTCGGTATCGACCAAAGCGGTGGAAGCGGGCATCGTCAAGACCTACCGCGCACACCGAGCGGATGAGTTTACCACTGGCGATATGAAAGCCGAGAGCTACGTACAGCCCTTGACCGACATTCACCTGAACAAGGAGATCACAGCATCGGCTACCGTGACGGGCGATCGGCAGATCGTCACATTCTTCAGCATCATCGGCTACATCACGCTCCTGATCGCGTTGGTCAACTACATCAACCTGACGACGGCACGCGCTGCCAAACGCGCCAAAGAAGTGGGCATTCGCAAGGCCGTAGGGGCACAGAAAGCACAATTGATCGGACAATTTTTGACGGAATCGGCCCTGGTCAACGTCATTTCTCTCCTGTTAGCCGCCGTGCTGGTTTCACAGGTCATCCCCCTGGTGAATCACGTGGCCGACGTCACCCTGGATGGAAATTTACTGCGCGACGGGAAGTTCTGGGTCAGCGTCGTGGTCATGTTTGTCGGCAGTACCCTACTCGCAGGGGGGTATCCGGCATTCATCCTGGCTTCGTTCAAGCCCCTGTCCATTCTCAAGCAGCAGACGAGTCGGTTTTCGGCTAGGGTATCGCTGCGGAAGGTGCTGGTCGTGGTGCAGTTCACCGCTTCCATTGCCCTGCTGGCCGGTGCACTCGTCGTCTATGCCCAGCTTCGCTACATGCAGGAACTGGAAACGGGACTCGATCTTACCCAAGTCCTGGTGATAGAAGGCCCGAAGGTGCGGCAGAGCGGGGCCGACCGCGCCGCCGAAATGGCCACGCTGAAACAAGAGTTGACCAAGCTTGCTGCCGTGGAAGAAGTCAGTATATCGGGTACAACGCCCGGACGCGGCTTTGAATGGCAAACCGAGATGTACAGAGCCAACGCCGATCCCTCGACCAGCACCGACGTGTGTGGGACGGGAATCGATTCGCATTTTGCCCCTCTCTACGGGCTGGAGGTGATAGCCGGAGCGCCTTTGTACGAGGGCATGGTCGTGCCCGACAGTGGCGACCAGTCGGTCTTGATCAACGAAACCCTGGCCCGTGCGTTGGGTTTTGCCAACAACGAAGCGGCGCTGGGGGAGCGTATCACGCCCGGCGGCGATGGGTTTGTGATCCGGGGCGTGGTCAAAGACTTTCGCTGGTCTTCGGCGCACCAACCCAACCAGCCGGTCCTTTTTTTCTATCAGTCCAGCCGCGGCCAGATCAGCCTGAAGGTAAGCACCCACCACTTGCCGGGAACCCTGGCGGCCATCGAGGCGATCTACCAGAAACAGTTTCCGGGCAATCCATTCAGTTACGATTTCGCCGATGCCGCGTTCGACGCGCAGTACAAAGCCGACCGGCGGTTTGCTACCCTGTTTGGTGCGTTTACAGCCATCGCGCTGTTCATTGCCAGCCTGGGGCTGTTTGGACTGGCTACCTTCGCCGCCGCCCAGCGTATGAAGGAAATCAGCATCCGAAAAGTGCTGGGTGCTTCTACCCAACACGTCACGCTGCTGTTGTCGAAAGACTTTCTGCTTCTGGTGTTGATCGCTTTTGTCATTGCCACGCCGTTGGCCTGGTACGGGATGCACCAGTGGCTTCACGACTTTGCCTATCAGATCGAATTGGGTCCGGGTCATTTTGCTCTGGCGGGGTGTCTGGCGCTGTTGGTCGCGCTGCTTACCATTGGGTATCAGTCGCTCAAGGCGGCGGTCGCCAATCCTGTGGATTCCCTTCGGAACGAATGAACGAAAAACCTGAACCCTCGGACCCGACTACCAACGCCGAGGGTTC
The DNA here is from genome assembly GCF_900100765.1 of Catalinimonas alkaloidigena. Taxonomy (NCBI): domain Bacteria; kingdom Pseudomonadati; phylum Bacteroidota; class Cytophagia; order Cytophagales; family Catalimonadaceae; genus Catalinimonas; species Catalinimonas alkaloidigena. The sequence goes on from NZ_FNFO01000006.1 coordinate 256,734, forward strand.
GTGGCACTTAACGGACAATTTCGCTACAACGTGCCGATGCCGCCCCCGGCGATGATCTCCTCCCCGACGATGAACGAGGACTCATCAGAGGCGAGGAACGTGGCAATGGACGCGATTTCCTCCGGCGTGCCGAAACGCTTCACCGGCACCATGTTGGTGTAGGCATGCAGGGTAGCTTCCCGGTGTTCTTCCCGAATCCCCATTTTGGTGTACAGCGGGGTTGTCACCGGGCCGGGACTAATCGCATTGACGCGGATGCGCCGGTCGAGCAGCTCCGCCGAGAGCGTTCGGGCCAGGGCCACGAGCGCCGCTTTGGTGGCGGCATAGACCGAGTTGCCGGGGAAACCACGATGCACTGTGGCCGATGCGTTCAGCACGATGACGCTGCCGTCGCGCATCAGCGGCAGTAACTGCTGGATCGTGAAGTAAGCCCCCTTCACGTTGATGTCGAATTGCGTATCGTACTGCGCTTCGCTCACCTGTGTGATGGGCACACCGAGCGATACTCCGGCGTTGATGAAAAGCACGTCGAGGTGGTCGTGATGCGCACGAACTGCCTCGGCCAGTTGAGAAATGTCCGCCATCTTTCCGGTATCCGACACAAGGCCAACGGCATTGTTTCCAAGCTGCGCCACGGCTTCGTTGACTGCGTTCGCCTTTCGGCCCGTGATGAGGACCTGTGCGCCTTCGGCTATGAATCGCTGAGCGGTGGCAAACCCGATGCCGCTGTTGCCGCCCGTAATCAGGGCGACTTTATTCATGAAACGTTGCATAAAAAGTGCTTATCTTGTATGATTTCAAATGGGTTACACAAAGGAACTAACGTTAGTTTTCATTTGTAACCATCGAAGTCAGATACTAGTAACCTCATCGTAACCAGAATCTCCATGAGCAATCAGCGCTTACTCATCAGCGATTGTCCGCTGTCCAGTGCCATGTCCGCACTGGGTTCTAAATGGAAACCGATCATCGTAGCGGTGATTCGGGACCGGAAAGTTCGCTTCGGGCAATTGGCCGCCGTGATCGACATCGTGTCCCGGAAAGTCTTGACAGAACAGCTGCGCGAACTGGAGGCGGACGGCATCGTGATCCGGGAAGAGTTCCGGGAACTGCCGCCCCGTGTGGAGTACAGCCTCACCCCGAAAGGACTAGACTTGCTGCCGATCCTGAACCTGTTGGAAAAGTGGGAGAAGAAGCACGACGTGGAGCCTCTGCCTTCTCGTCAGACGCCCTGAGCATAGAATTTGACTTCACTGCACCCGTGAAAAGTGGGCTGGCCAAACTGCACCAGAAGGAAAATGGTTGCTAGGGATTGAGCTTGCGGAACACCTGGGGCATGGTCGCTTCGTCGATGGCGGCCATCTCGATGAGGCGCAGGTCCTTGACCATATGCAGGGTAGTGGTTTTGTAATGCTGGAAGTGGGGGGTTTGTAAATGCGCTTCGTACGCCTCTCTGCTGGCGTAGATTTCCAGAATCCGGATTTCGGTGGGGTTTTCCTGCTCGAACATCGGATAAATGGCGATCACGCCCGGCTCCACCCGGACCGAGGCCGCGGACTCCTCTTTCAGAATCGCGAGGTACTCGTCGAGGTAAGTGGAATCGATGGTAAGTTCTGCAATCCGAATCATCATGGCATCTGTGTCAACGGTGCCTTGCGCTCGTCCCTTCTCGTGGCAGGAAGTCAGCCACAGGGCGAAGCCAAGCACGAAGAAGCCTAATTTGAGCAATTTCATTGGATAGAGTTTGAACGTCATGGGGCAAAGATCGGGTAATTGCGAACTGCCCGTCGGGCGAAACGATGCACAGGCGTGGCCTCTACAGAACTACAAAAATCCGGTGGAAGGCCCCGCCTACCGCCGCCATAACTTATTGCCGACCACCTGTTTCAGGACCTGATCGCGGTAGTTGCGGCTGACGGGGATGCGGTGGGAACGCACCACGATGTCGGCGGTTTCGAGGGAATCGACCTTGGGAATGCTGACGATGTACGACTTGTGGACGCGGATGAAGGGCTGCCCGGTCAGGTTCTGTTCGATGTCCTTCAGGTTGAGAAGCGTGAGGTACATCCCCTGTTCGGTGAAGATCTGCACGTAGTTCTGCATGCCCTGAATGTAGAGGATGTCGCGGAAGTAGATCTTCTCGTATTTGTTCTCACACTTGATGAAGAAGTAGTCGGGTTCCGGGGCATGTTGAGCGCCTTCGCGTGCAAGGAGCCGGGCGTGATCTTTCGCCTTTTGCGAGGCCCGGATGAAGCGGTCGAACGTGATGGGTTTGAGCAGAAAGTCGAGGACGTTCAGGCGGAAGCCTTCCAGCGCGTAGCTCGGGTAGGCGGTCGTCATGATCACGAGCGGCGGGTGGGGCGTCATCTCTAAAAAGTCGATACCGCTCAATTTCGGCATCTGGATATCGAGGTAAATCAGATCGACCGGTTCGCGTTCCATCAGGTTCATCAACTCGACTGGATGTTTGCACACCCCGACCAGGTGCAGAAAGTCGATCTCGGCCACGTAATCGGCCAAGCCTTCCCGCGCCAGCGGTTCATCGTCTACAATCGCGCAACGGATCATCCTTCTACCCAGTTTTCGATGGCTACTGATTTATAAGAAGCGGCCGTTTCGGTCAACGTCAAATGCAAGGTCACCTCGAACCGATCCCGATGCGGACGGATGTCCAGCCGATGCTGGTCGGGGTAGAGCAGCGTCAGCCGTCGTTCGATGTTGGGCAGCCCGATGCCGCCGTACGCCACCACCTCCCGCTTTCGGTCGCACGACACGCTGTTGGCCACATGCAACGTCAGGTGTGTCCCATTCAGCTGCAAACGGATGTCGATCCAGTTGGTCGTTTCGTCCTCGCTCGACAGGTGCTTGAAGGCGTTCTCGATGAACGTCATCAGAATGAACGGTGCAATCAGAAGATGGTCGGTCGCCTGCGAATCGAGTGAATAGTTCACCTGCACCTGATCGTCCAGCCGCAGTTTTTCCAGCGCGATGAAGTTCTCGATGTAGAAAATCTCCTTCCGCAGCGGGATCAACGCCTCGTTGCATTCGTAGAGTTGGTAGCGCAACAGGTCGGAGAATTTCGCCAGCGAGTTGGACGCTTTGTCGGGATTTTTATGAATCAAAAAGAAGATGGAGTTGATGGTGTTGAACAGAAAATGCGGGTTGAACTGCGCCCGCAGAAATTTGAGTTCGGTTTCCAGTTTTTCCTTTTCCAGCCGCTGCTGGTGTTGTTTGCTCTGCACCCAGTTTTTGGTGAGTTTGATGCTCATCGCCAGCGTCATGGCCGCCAGCGTGGACGAAAACGGACTCTGAAAATAGATCAGGTGCAGCTTGTTCCTATCGAAGTGGTACACCTCGCTAACCGTCCCTCCTTCGCACACCGCCCCGAGGTAATAGCCCGCCATGATGCAGCCCGCCACGACGAAAATCAGCGCGGCCAGCGCCAGCAGATAGGTCACCAGTTTCCCTCGCTCCAGCAGACGCGGCATCAGCACGTAGAGGTTGAAATACACACCCAGCGCCTGAAAGACGACGTACGAGAGGTACTTCACGAAGTGGGGCAGTTCCAGGATGGACCGCACCGCCTCCAGCGGACTGCCCGCCGCGAGCGACCACCACATAAAATGGTAGAAGCCCCAGAAAAACAGGTGGTAGAGTTTGTAATCCACCACCCAACGGAGGGATGCCGGCAGGGTGGCGGTCGTGTCAGACGCTAGGTTCCTCATCATTCGTTCACGAATCCATCCGGTAAGATAAGAAAAGAACCGCGTTCGCTTCGCCGCCGCTACACCACCGGTCGACCTTTGTTGATGACCGGCAGGAATGGCTACACCACCACTCGCCTGGCGGGTAGGCGTCTCCCCTTTTGCGCCAGACCGACCGGTTGTCAATTTACGTGCGCCTCTTGTCAACCTCATTTTTAAAAGCGTGTGCCACTCGGTTTCTTCGCTTCTGTTCGGAGCCGCTGCCGGCTGCTTCGTGCTGCGGCGTCCGAACATCACATTTTTCACTTCACCTTTTTCCCATGAAACTGGAACACGCTCTTTCTGCCCTTCTGCTGATCGTCGCCCCGCTCGCCGCCGGGGCGCAGCACACCGAGACGTCACTCCCCGCCTACGTCAGTCCCCAGGACCACTGGCGCGTCTATACCGACCCTGACCAACGCCTGACCCGGGTGCAGTTCTTCGACGACCAGCACCGTTTGCTCTACGAGGAAACCCTGCCCGGCCAGTACCTCAAGCTGACCCCACGCAACGTACGGAAGCTGAACGAAACCCACGCCCGCCTGCGGTCAAATCACCTACTGTCCACCACGTTGCAGGTTTCGGCACTACCGGATCTCCCCGCTCCGGCACACCTCACCCCGACCCGGTTTCAGGCCCACGTCTTTGCCGTGGCCGGTACGGCCCGCTTCAAAGTCACCTTCGATAATCCCGAGCGGGATGTCGTGCAGATCTGGCTGAAAGATGCGCAGGGACACACGCTGCATCACGACAAGGTGCAGGCCCGCAGCTACGTTCGCAGTTTTAACCTGACGCCCCTGCCCTCCGGCGACTACCAGGTGGAAATCAAGCGCGGTCGTACCGTGCAGAAACAAACCGTTTCGCTGGCATGGGAACGGGTCACGCTTCCTTCTCTTCAAGTAGAGGAGACGCCCCCGCCCCCGGCCGACGTGCCGGCCGACGACTGGCTGCTGTAACTCCGGCTGCGCTCGGTACCCACCTCCCAACCCCACCCGCTCATGCGAACCGACTTCATGCTCCTCTGCTTGTTGAGTTCCGTCACCCTCCACGGGCAAGCGTCCATCGACGGCACCTGCCTCGCGGCGGACCAGTCGCCACTACCCTACGCGACCGTTGTGCTGCTTCACCCCGACAGCACACTGGCGGCCGGGGTAGTCACCGACGAGGCGGGGGCGTATCACTTCGCGTCGGTACCGATCGGCACGTACCGACTCCACATCAGCGCCGTCGGGCATCAGTCCTGGACGTCGGAGCCGTTCCACGTTCGCTCTCCTGGCGAGCACCTTGCGATCGGCACGTCAGTACTGCCTGAAGCGACTGTACAACTCGACGGCGTGGTGGTGCGGGGCGAAAAGCCCCTGTTTCAGCGGGAAGCGGACCGCACCGTGGTGAACGTCAGCGAAAGTCTGCTGTCTCAGGGCAGCAACGCCTTGCAGGTGCTGGAACGTGCGCCGGGTGTGACCCTTGATCACCGCAACCAGCAGTTCATGCTGAACGGAAAAAGCGGAGTGACGGTGATGCTCAACGGAAAGCTTCTGCGCCTGCCCGCGGCGGACGTGATGGCAATGCTGCGCGGCCTGAACGCCGACCAGCTGGAAAAGCTGGAAATCATCGATGCCCCGTCGGCGCAATACGATGCGGAGGGCAGCGGGGGTATCCTCAACCTGGTACTCAAGCAAGAACAAGACGACGGTACCCACGGCTCCGCGGCGGTGTCGGTCGGTTACGGCTGGGGCGAAAAAGGGACCGCGAGCGTGAACCTGGCCCACAACCGGGGCGCTACCCGCCTGTCCGGGAATTATGCGGTTATGCACGACCGTTCCTTTCACCAGTGGTTCGCCCGCTCGACGCAAGACATGCCGACCCTCGGTGGTGCGCTCGACGTGGACTTCCTCAACCAGAACCGCCGTACGCAAAACAGCCACAACTTCCGCTTCGGGCTGGAGCATGACTTCACTGAACGCACCACGCTGGGCGGCGACCTGACCTACAACCAGGCCCACAATCCCGCGTCGGTCTACTCGTTTGCCCACTACCGCAGCGAGCCGGACTCCGTTTTGGTGATGCGGTCGACGGTCGAAGGACAGAACCGCTGGCGCAACTTGGACGCGCATGTGTACCTGGATCACCAACTAAACGAGGGCCAGCGGCTCACGGGAGAAGTGGATTACCTCTATTACCAGAACGCCAGCCCGAATCAGGTGCACAATGCGTTCTCGAACCGGGAAGGCGTGCCCGTGCGGCCCGAGGGCGCTGCGTTTCGGAGCGAGTTGCGCGGCACCAGCCAAACCGGGATGCACATCGGCGTCGTGAAACTGGATTACGTGCAGCCACTGAACCCGCGACTTCTGTGGCAGGCGGGCGGCAAGGGCACTTTTTCGGCCAACGCCACGCGGGCAGGGCTGGCCCATTACGAGCCGCAGGAAGGCTGGCTCGACGAAGCCCGCACGGCCAGTCGGTTGCAGGTGCGCGAGCGCATCGGGGCAGGCTACACCTCTTTTCAGTGGCAACCGCGCGCTACTACCCAACTCACCGCCGGACTACGCTACGAATATACCGACCGGCACATCCGGCAGGCCGACGGCATCACGTTGCGCCGACAACACAACCTGTTTCCGTCCCTTTTGCTGTCGCACCAGCTCGCCGATGCCTCTCGCCTCAACCTCTCCTACACCAAGCGGATCAGCCGCCCGACCTACAACGACCTCGCCTCCTACCTCGTCTATACCGATCCGGTGTCTGTTTTCACAGGCAATCCGCTGCTCCGGCCCGTCATTACCCACGCCCTGACGCTGGGGGTTCAGGTTCGGGGCTACGCGGTTTCCCTGGGCTACAGTTACGACGACCGGCCCATCGCTCAGTACCAGATGACGCGCAACGCGGAGGGCACGCTGATGTACGTCTCGCCCCAAAACCTGGCCTACCAGCACAACCTTACCTTGCAGGCCACGCTACCGCTGCAACTCACACCGTGGTGGAGCGCCACCCACACGCTCATCGGAAGCGGACGGCAGTTCCAGCTCGCCCACACCGAGCAACCCGCGCAGAAAATCTACGGGACGTTTTCGTTCAACGGCAGCCATACCTTCCTGCTCCCGGCCCGGTTCGCGTTGGAACTTTCCGGCTGGTACCATGCTGCGCAATACAACGGCTCCGTGCGCGTCGACGGCATGGGACAGATGAACGCGGGGCTGAAAAAAGAACTCGGGGAACGGGGCGGCACGCTCCAACTGACGGTGACCGACCTGTTCAAAACCCTGCGGATCACCTCCTACTTCGGCCGCGTCACCGAAGAGGTGTTTTCCCTCCAAAGTGAAGTGTACAGCCGCACCGAATCGTCCCTCTCGCGCATCTTCCGGCTGAGCTATGCCTACACCTTCGGCCGCCAGGGCACCCCGCCGAAACACCAGCGCCCCACCGGCTCGGAAGAAGAACGCGGCCGCATCCGGAACGAGTAACCGGGCCTCAGAAGCCTACCGGCAGGACTCAAAAAGTAGCAATTTTCTCCACCTTATGATACGTGTGTATCGGATTGCAATTGCACACGCTTGGTGCCAGCAAATCGGGCTGGATTCCGAGTACAGACGCTTTTCGCGCCTACGACAGAACCTTTAACTTGAAAACGAAGACAGGTGTGCCGCTAACCAGATAAAAACCCGCTGATTTGGTCAAGAATGCAGATGAAGGAGTAAGACTTAAACTTGAAGTTGCTCCAACGGTCATGCATGCTAACTTGCATAAGAAACGCCAACCGCCACCATCCCTGCCGTTGGCTTGCCCTGGTGATTACCGGTCCCTGGGGAGACGAGACCTTTCCAAAAAGATAAGCATGCGCAATCCCCCTTCATTTTGTCGCATTTGACCTTCAACATCACAAAAACAACCTCCTAAATTTGTTCCAAAGGATAAACAGGCAACGGGACAAATGAGGCTTGACGCCTAGTAGACACAAGAGGGAGAGACGTGCCTACAGCACGCAGAGAGCCTTTGTTCGCAAGCTAGTTTAAACGCAAACGCTCCGTCTGAATCAAACCACACACATCGCTAAAAATTAACCATGAGTGGATTAAACCTTGAAGTCACAGAATTTCTTGACACCCTACATCATCCTTTAAGAAAAGAGATTGAACTACTAAGAGAAATTATTTTAGAAGCAGGAAGCAGTTTGTCAGAAAACATAAAGTGGAATGGACCTAATTACAGTGTCGATGACCAAGACCGCATTACCATGAGGGTGCACCCCCCAAAGCAACTACAACTAATTTTTCATTGCGGAGCGAAAAAACAAGAACAACCCAAAGAAAGAATCATACAGACTGATTCCAATCTTATAACGTGGAAGGAAAACGACAGAGCCGTTGTCACATTTAAAAATATGTTCGAAATTAAAAATGGAAAAACAGACTTGTCATCAATTGTAAATTTGTGGCTTTTAAAAACGACATAAACCAACGAACGCAAGTAGTATGTAAAAACAATAGCCGGGCAAGTGTCTGTGCGAGCGGCTTCAACCCGCCTCAAAATTGAAACGGGCGGATGAGGTTGTCTCCTGCAATCGGCTACGGTTCTTCCCTCTAGCGTTGGTAGCAATGAAAACAAACGAAGCAAAAAATGACAGACACATGGCTGGACAGATGGAACGACCGGTATCGGCAAAAGGAATTTGCCTATGGCACCCAACCGAATGAATTCCTAAAAGAACAACTCGATCAACTTAAACCTGGCAAAATCCTTTTTGGAGCGGAAGGCGAAGGCAGAAATGCAGTGTATGCCGCAAAACTCGGTTGGGAAGTTTTCGCCTTCGACATAAGCGTTGAAGGGAAAAACAAGGCCTTGAAACTTGCAAAGGAAAATAAGGTTTCGATTGATTATCAAGTTGGACAACTGCCCGACTTAAATTTCGAAGATGGCCAATTTGATGCCTTAGCGCTTATTTATGCGCATTTCCCGCCGAACCTCAAATCGGAATATCATCAATTGCTCGATCGAAAATTAAAAAAAGGCGGGATTGTACTAGTTGAGGCCTTTGGAAAAAATCACCTCGCGTATCGAAACGCGGACCCTAAAATTGGAGGACCTGCAGACCTGGAAACCTTGCTTTCAACGGACGAACTGAAATCGTACTTTAAAAAGTATGAAATTCTGCAACTGGAAGAAAAAGAAGTTCAATTGCACGAAGGGCTTTACCATAACGGAAAAGGCTCGGTAACCAGATTCGTCGGACGAAAAGAATGATCCTTCCGCGTCCAGGGCATATTGTAACCTGAACAAATGAAAATCTTGCCGAGCGTTGTAAGCACTTCGCCGGTGACAAGCATCAGTACCAGCAAAGCGTGAAGTCCGACCAACGGAAATCCGACCGAAAACAAGAAAGGCAAATTATTGACCAAGCGTTTGCATGCGACTAATAGCCAAGAGGTAACAGGAGCCTCTTGCAGGCAGACGTGTAAAATTCAATAGCTGTTTTCCCAAAACATCCGTAACGAATTACGCTCTTGTGCTTTGATCCGGGCGCTTTTTATCAAATGGTAAATCAGTACCAAGGAGCTTTTGCCAGCTTACTGTATGAAAGAATTGGTAGAATATATTTTACAGTTTGGCCATCTCAATACACAGCAAATTGACCTTGTGTTAAGCAAAGCAAAAAAATCAGCCCTTCGAAAAGACGAATATTTTTCGGAGGCCGGAAAAATCCCCCGACAAGTCGGCTTTGTGGTGGAAGGCGTTGTTCGGGGTTGCTATTACACGAACCAAGGCGAGGAAATCACCCGTTGTTTTATTAGTGAAAACAACTTAGTGGTTGATTATGTCAATTTTGAGACGAACACGGTCTCTTCAGACTACTTACAAGCCTGTACCGACTGTACACTTTTAGTCTTTTCTAAAGAGCATTGGGAAGACCTTTCCCGCATCATTGTTGCTTGGGACAACATCAAAAACAAAATGGTGCAGCTCTGTATGTACCAGAAATCCAGAAAAGGACCGGTAATTTCGCAAGATGCGACGACGCGTTACCTGGCATTCCTCGAAACTCATCCCTCGCTCATCAACCGCATTCCCCTGACCTACATCGCTTCTTATCTAGGCGTTACCCAACAATCGTTAAGCCGGATACGCAAGAACCTCCGCTGATCGCTTTTTACCATTTGATAAGCTGTTGCATTTGGAACCTACCCACCTTTGCTGCATTACGTGTCAAACAGAAGAAAAATGAAAAAAGCGTTAATTACCGGAGCCAACAAAGGCATCGGTTTCGAAACAGCCAGGCAGCTCCTGCAACAGGGATTCTACGTCTACCTTGGAAGTCGTGATATAGCCAAGGGACTTGAGGCGGTTGAAACATTGAGAGCCGAAAGGCTGACCCAGGTGGAATTCGTAGCGCTAGACGTTACCGATGATAATTCGGTACAGGCAGCTCGCCGCGCAATCGGCCAAACAACCGTTTCCCTGGACGTGCTTATCAACAACGCTGGCATTAATGGAGGAAGTCCCTATACCGCTCTTGAAGCCAACTCCTCGCAATTTATGGCCACGTTCGACACTAATGTAATTGGGGCGGCACGCGTTACTCAGGCCTTCATTGATCTACTGCGCAAATCGCCGGAACCTAGAATTGTCAACGTAAGTACCAGCGTGGGCTCGCTTGCCTTACAAAGCGACCCGAACTGGCCCGCGTATAGCGTTGCAAAATATGCGGTTTACAGCGCATCAAAGGCCGCTTTGAATATGTACACCATTCATCTGGCTTATGAGTTGCGCGATACTGCCTTTAAAGTCAATGCAGTGTGTCCCGGGTATACAAGCACCGACTTCACGTTCCACCATGGAGGAAAAGTGGCGGTTGCAGGAAACCGGATTGTACGCTATGCATTGATTGATCAAAACGGCCCTAGTGGTAAATTCTTCAGCGAGGAAACCAACCCGGAAACAGGAACCATTCCGTGGTGATCAACCCGCTACCCCGTACCGTTACCCAGCTCCAGGCACGATTAACGGACGCATTTCTGAAAGCTGCCTGGTGCCAAGTCGTTTAGAGCCACTGAGCAAATGAGGTAGCATACACAGTTATTTACCAATCGTTTGGTAAATAACGTGTCTAGTCGTACGTTTGCACCATGAGACCACAAAAAGTATCGGACCACGACGTGTTGGCAGCCTTGGCGGAGACCTTTCGTGCTAAGGGATACGAAGGTGCGAGTTTGAAGGAACTGTCTGAAGCCACTGGCCTACAGAAGGCGAGTCTCTACCATCGGTTCCCCAGGGGGAAACAAGAGATGGCCGAAGCTGTTTTCGCCCACCTCCAGGAATGGGTGGAAGAACATGTGTTTCGAACGTTGACCCATGAAGGCGATCCCCCCACCATCCGATTAAAGAAAGGGCTATCTCAAATCAGAATCTTATACAAAGGCGGGCAAGAAGTGTGCATCCTGCGGGCCTTGTCCATGCAAACCGGTCTGGAATTGTTTGAGGCCCAGATACAGAGCGGTATGCATCAATGGATAGCTGCGTTTGAGAAAGTCGGTTTAGCGCTGGCGTTTTCGCCGGAAGAGGCGAAGCAAAAAGCATTACAAACCCTGATTTCTTTGCAGGGGAGCTTAGTGGTAGCGCGCGGCCTGAACGACCCAACTCTCTTCGAAGACACGTTACGCACGATTGAACGTACTTACATAAAGACGTAAAAAATTTACCAACAAATTTTACCAAACGTTCGGTAATAAAAATATACATCTGTGATTTGTCCCTTAAAGAAGTTTTCTAACCTAATCACAACATATCCATTTCCCATGAACCAGATTCAATATAAGACCTTGAATGTCAACGGTGTGAACATCGCCTACCGTGAGGCGGGTAACGTCGAAAACGCCACGATTCTACTCCTACACGGCTACCCTGCCTCCTCACACCAATACCGAAAAGTGCTGACCCACCTTTCGGATGAGTTCCATTTAATAGCGCCCGATTACCCGGGCTTCGGTAACAGCGACTTTCCCTCGCCCGACGAATACACCTACACATTCGACCACCTGGCCGCCACGATCCAATCGTTCATAGCCTTGAAAGGCCTCACTTCGTATGCCCTCATGATGCAGGACTATGGCGCTCCCATTGGCTTTCGAATTGCGACGGCACATCCCGAACAAGTAACCGCCATCATCACGCAAAACGGCAATGCGTACGAAGAAGGCATGGGCGAGGCCTGGCAAGGAATCAAGGACCTGTGGGACCACCGAAATGAACAAACCGAACAAGCGCTGTTGCCCGCGTTCACACTGGAAGGTCTGAAATGGCAATACACACATGGCACCCGAAATCCCGAGCATGTCAATCCTGATGCCTGGCATTTGGATTACCTGCGCATGCTTCGGCCTCATGCCCATCAAATGAATTTAGACCTGTGGTACGACTACCAACACAACGTTTCCCTCTATCCCCAATGGCAACAGTACTTACGAGACCACCAGCCCCCTTTGCTGGTAGTTTGGGGGAAAAACGACGAATACTTCCCGGAACGCGGCGCTCAAGCCTACAAAAAAGATGTGAAGCAGGTGAACTACCATGTATATGATACAGGGCACTTTGCATTAGAGGAAGACGGAGAAGCGATCATCGCGCAGATCAGAGCGTTTATGAAAAAGCACTCAAATCGGTAGGGCAAGGCCCATGCATAAGAGCGAGGCACTCAAAAAAAAAGCGGGCTCTTCCGGGGAAAGAAGAACCCGCTCCGTTGAACGAAAGGACGTTTTGCAAGCACTTGGTTGACTGGCGTAGGCTCTCTGGGATGGGAGAAGACCTGGTGACAAATTGATGGTTTGTTTGGAAGTGCCAGCCGTGGGTTGCTTACAAACCGGTGGCGATGCCCACCCCTCGCTCGTCGTACAGTTGCCGACGGACGTCCAGCTTGCGGTAGAGCCCGAGCGGATCGAGCGCGCCCCCCGCCTGGCGGAAGGCTTCCCGGACCAGCGGCCGCACGTCGGTGCGAAATGCGTTTTGTAAAATCTCCTGCGCCCCGACCACGTCGTTGTCGGCACGGGCGGCTTCCAGCGCTTGTTTATCGACCAGCAATGCCTGCGCGTAGGCCAGTTGAATGGCCTCGACCGATTGCAGGAGGTCTTCCAGCGGATCTTTCAGGTTGTGGCTGGCGTCGATCATGTACGAGATCGGCGGATTGTTGGTCTGCGGATCGTCCATGCCGTGCACCAGCTCCAGGAAGATCAGGTACAGTTGGTACGGCTTGATCGACCCAACGGTCAGGTCGTCGTCGGCGTACTTGGAATCGTTGAAGTGGAACCCGCCGAGCTTGCCTTCCATCAGAAGCGTCGCTACGATCTGTTCGATGTTGGCGTTGGGCAGGTGGTGCCCGAGGTCGACCAGCGTGTAAGCCTTGTCGCCCAGCTTGTTGGCCAGGAGAAACGACGTGCCCCAGTCCTGAATGACCGTCGAGTAGAAATACGGCTCAAACGGCTTGTATTCCACAAATACCTTCCAGTCGGCGGGCAGGGCCGCGTAGATTTCCCGGAGCGATTCGTAGGTATTTTGCAGCACTGTACGGAAGTTCCGCTGTCCCGGAAAGCTCGAACCGTCGGCCAGCCAGACGGTCAGCGCCTTCGAGCCGAGTTCTTCACCGTAGCGAATCACCTCCAGGTTGTGCTCGACCGCTTGTTTGCGCACGGCCGCGTCGGTGTGCGACAGCGAGCCGAACTTGTACGAATGCTGCTGGTCGCGCTGATCCTGAAACGTGTTGGAGTTCATCGCGTCGAACGCGAGGTCGTGCTCCTGCATCAGGGCTTTGATGTGCGCGGCATTTTCGGGAATGTCCCACGGAATGTGCAGCGAAATGGCGCCACTCGACCGGTTGAGGGCGTGCAGCAACCCAACGTCTTCGATCTTCTGTTCGAGCGACTGCGGCTCCCCGACCCCGGCGTAGCGCCCGAAGCGTGTCCCGCCGGTGCCCAGCGCCCAACTCGGGATGGCGACCTGGAAGTCGACCAGGCGCTGAATCAGGTCCCGGACCGCAACGCCTCGTTCGGAAAGTTCTTCGGACAACAGGTTCAGCCTAAGCTGGTGAGACGCCAGAAGCGGCTGGTTGTGTTCCTGAATCCGGGCTTTGGAAAGTTGCATGGGCAGTAGGTTGAGAAAAGGAGGATGAAGGTACAAAAAAGGAAGGAATGACCGAAGTCCATTCCCTCCTTGTATCGATTTGAGTGGTTAACGCACAAAAGCCGCCGCTACCCCACCGTCCACATTCAGGATGTTGCCGGTGCTTTTGCTCAGGATGCCGTTGGTGAAGGCCAGGACGGCGTTGGCAATGTCTTCGGGATAGAGGATTTCGTTCATCAGCGTGCGTTTCGCGTAGTACGCGGGCAGTTCGTCGACCGTGACGCCGTAGGCTTTCGCGCGGCCTTCGGCCCACTTGCCTTCCCAGATTTTACTGCCGACGATCACCGCATCGGGGTTCACCACGTTCACGCGGATTTTGTCTTTGCCGAGTTCGGCGGCCAGGAGACGCGACATGTGCTGCTGAGCCGCTTTGGCGGTGCCGTAGCCCACGTTGTTCGGACCGGAGACCAAGCCGTTTTTCGAGGCGATGTTCACGATATCGCCACCGAGGGGCGTGCCGCCGAGGGCCTGTTTGCGCATGATGGCGACGCCCTGCTGGCTCACCAGGAATTGCCCGCGGACAATTACGTTTTGCAACAGGTTCCAGTCGTCCTGCGTCGTCTCTTCGATGGGTTTGGAGATGGCCAGACCGGCGCAGTTCACCACGATGTCAACCCCGCCGAATTCCAGCGCCGATTTCTCGAACGCCACACTCACGGACGCTTCGTTGGTCACGTCGGCGACCGCATAGGTCGAGACGTCCCGGCCGAAGTCGCCGTTGGCTTCCTGCAAACGCTCTTCGTAGAGATCGGACAGCACCACGCAGGCCCCTTCGTCGGCCAGCTTGTTGGCAATGGCCCGCCCGATGCCGCCACCGCCGCCGGTGATCAGCGCGATTTTACCGCTCAGGGTTTTGGGCTTGGGCATGCGTTGCAGCTTGGCTTCTTCCAGGAGCCAGTATTCGATATCGAACGCTTCCTGCAGGGGCAGCGACGTGTATTCCGACACGGCTTCGGCACCGCGCATCACGTTGATGGCGTTTATGTAAAACTCAGACGCAACGCGCGCGGTCTGCTTGTTTTTCGCAAACGAGAACATCCCCACGCCGGGCCACAGGATGATCACCGGGTTGGTGTCGCGGATCGCTGGGCTGTTCGGATGCTTGTGGTTTTCGTAGTAGTCGGTGTAGTTCTTGCGGTAGGCCTCGAACGCGGGGGCCAGTTGCTCGGCGATGGCGGTCGCGTCGCTCAATTCTACGTCGGCCGGCAGGTCCAGCACTAGCGGGGCAATCTTGGTCCGCAGGAAGTGGTCGGGGCAACTTGTGCCCATCGGGGCCAGCTTGTCGAGGTCGTGGCTGTTGATGAATTCCAGCACGCGCTGGTCGTCCGTAAAGTGGCCGATCATCCGCTGCTGGCTCGAACAGAACCCACGCAGGACCGGAGCCAGGGCGGCCGCCTGTTTTTTGCGTGCCTCTTCGTTCAGCGATTCGACGCGCGCGCCCCCGAAAACGGGACGGTCTTTTCCGGTATGTTCCGCCAGGTATTCCGACGCTTTTTCGATCACTTCCAGGCTGTTCATGTAGCACTCGTACGACGTATCGCCCCAGGTGAACACGCCGTGTCCGCCCAGCACGATGCCCCGGATGCCCGGATTGTCACGCAGGCATTTTTCGAGTTGCAGCCCCAGGTCAAAACCAGGACGCTGCCACGGCACCCAGCCCATCTCTCCGTTCCACAGCTCCTCGGTAATCTTCTGGCTGTCTTTCGCGGCCGCGATGGCGATCAGTGCGTCGGGATGCAGGTGGTCGATGTGCTTGAACGGCAAAAACCCGTGCAGCGGCGTATCGATCGACGGCGCTTTGGAGTCGAGGTCGTAGATGCAGTGGTTGAACAGCGCCACCATCTCGTCTTCGTGCTCGATGCCACGGTAAACGTTCTGCAGGTTGCGCAGGCGATCTACATACAACCCGGCCAGGCCACTCCGCTTCAGCGTCCCGATGTCGCCCCCCGATCCTTTGATCCACATTACCTCGGTCGGCTCTCCCGTCAGGGGATCTTTTTCCATCGTCTTGCAGCTGGTGTTTCCGCCGCCGTAGTTGGTGATGCGCAGGTCGGCACCCAGGATATTGGAGCGGTAGAGCAGCAGCGCCACTTCGTCGCCTTCCAGCGCCTGGGCCTTCTGATCGTCCCACAAGTAGTCTACGTACTTAAAGTTTTGAACAGGAGCTTCCATGTATAAAGGTTGGGTTGGATGATAAAATGCGAACCTAATGTACCCGTATCCGCACGATTAGCTGTTCTGTACTCTACTTGTTAGCTGGATAGAATGATTGAATGAGAGGATCACTGAATGAGCGAATGGCGCAAAGCGCGAAAGGGCGCCTGAAGTTCCAGGCTTACGGGGCGTCCACATGCCAAGGGCTGTCGGTCCACTGGTCACGAAAAGGCCCGCTGTCGATGCCGACAAAGGATAAACCGCTAAGGCTTGCCGGAGGCACGAAAACGTAACAAAAGCATAATGCGATAATAAGTGCACGAGAGGGCAGAAAAAGGACCTCGACATGCCTTATTTATATCACCCTCTTCCCTTCGCGCCAAGCGCCCCGCGCATTCAATGATTCAATGATTCTGTTATTGCTTCACCACCAGTCGCGTGTCGCGGGAGCGGTCGGAGGAGGTGATTTCCACGACGTAGACCCCGGCGGGACGGTTGCGGAGGTCGACTTCCACCCGATCGACGCGGCGGTAGAAACGGCTGGACAGTACCTGCCCGGCCAGATCGCGGAGGCGTACCCGGACAATCTGCCGCCCCTGCACGGTCACGATATCCGCCGACGGGTTGGGAAACAGGTGCACGGCGCGAATTTCGGAGGACAAGCCCGCACCCGACGGTTCCGCACACGCCAGCGTGTACTGCTGGAAGAAGTCCCACATCAGGTCGGTGGCATTGAGGTAGTGCGACGGCGGATCGCCGATGGGCGTCTGGTTGCCACCCGGCCAGGAGTGCCCGCCGTCGTGCGTCAGGTAGCGGTGAATCTCCACCCCGCAGTCGCAATCCGTCCATTGGGTCAGGAGGTACTCGTCGGTATCGACCAGCGTATCGGCCACCGGACGGCACCCGTTCGCCGCCGCCCATGCGTCTAGCACCGAATCCTGCGGCGCGTTGTAGTGGTTCGAAAGGCCGTCGCCCACGCCCCCCCGGTACGGCACACTGCCGTCCTGGGACGAATGAAAATGGATAATCGGTACGGGGCGGCCGGGCGTACACGCTTCCAGACTCATGGAACAGGCCACCGGCGCAATGGCCGCGATGCGGTCGGAGCGCTCGCAGGCGAGGCGGTAGCTTATGAACCCGCCGTTCGACATGCCCGTGGCGTAGATCCGCGTGGTGTCGAGGGCGTACCGGGCCGTGAGCGTATCGAGCAACGCCGTCAGGAAGCCGACGTCGTCTACGTTGCCACTACTGGCCGGACCGCAGCACCACCCCGCGTTCCAGGTGCGGATGTTCAACGCCCCGCCCCTGATTCCCTCCGGGTAGACCACCACAAACCCCGCGGCGTCGGCCTTGGCGCTCAGCCCGGATTGGTCTTGTAGGTTGAAGGCACTTCCCCCGCCGCCGTGCATCGCCACCACCAGCGGCCACGCTTCCGTCTCCGTATAATTGGGTGGCAGGTGCACCAGATAGGTCCGCTCCAGCCCGTCGTGTACCAGCGTGTCGTACTGCGCAAAAGTGGGGCAGTTGAAGAAAAAACAGCAACAAAGTGTGAGAAACGAAGTATACCTGATCATGGTACCTAAATACGGCTCGTACTGATGAAAATACGCAGGAAAAAGGGCACGGCCTAACAATGCAGGAGAATACCACAAGATGGAGTGCCCCACCACGCCCGGAAACCACAGCAACCGGAAGCACCCCCTCCACGTTGGCCGGTGACCCACGGATGGTTGGATTGAACAGCAAGTTATTGAAGAAAGCGAATTACACCCTTCATACCCCGGTCGGAGAGAGCAAAGCCACCGCGCTGCTGATCCACGGCCTCAACGTCAGGCCCGATAGCCTGGGATGGCTCATCGACCAGTTGACGGCGCGAGGCATCCGGGTGGTGAATGTGCAGCTCCGCGGCCATTCGAAGGCCCATTGCCCCCATCACGCGTTGCACCGAATTACCTGGGAAGACTGGGTAGACGACCTGCAAGCCCCCCTTCAGGAAGTACGCAACCGTCCGGCGCAACCCTGTGTTCTGATCGGCTATTCGATGGGTGCGCTGGTGGGGCTGGAAATCGCACACCGCTATCACGTTACGTTTGACCGGTACCTGTTGCTGGCACCACCGATCCAGATCAACGCGCTCTCGCGTCGTCTGTTGCCCCTCTGCCGACGCTTCGGCCGGGTGGTCCTCCCCAGTTTCACCCCGAAAGCGTACCGCGTGTACCCCGCCCTCCCCATCGGCCTGTTCCATACGCTGGCGACGGGCATCCGCTCCGTGGCGCAGCGGAAGCACCCCGGCCCCCTCACGATCCTGATCGACCCGTGCGACGAGCTGGTTTCGTTCGCAGCCGTCAAGGCGTTTGCCATCAAACACCGCGCAACCTTAAAAGTCATTGCCAAAAAAATAGGCGATTGCCGGTACGGACACATCAAGCATCTGATCGTCGACGAAGCGTCGTTAGGCCCCGCCACCGACCTGCTCCGGGACTACCTCAACCGCCTGCCCCTCACTGAATAAAACAGCACCCCGCCCCCACCCCGCAAAATCGTGGTGGTTTTGCGCTACATTGTACGGTAGTGGGCCACATCAAAAAGCAGGTATAACTCGCTATTTTTACGTTGATATAGACAAGTTAGCAGCCAAGCAAAAATGAAAGAATTAGAATCAATTTGGCAAAAGCCTATTCACCTTACCTGCAACCCAAGTTGACTGACAAGATTTCCATAGAAGAGAAGATAAAAAAATCAATTAAAGTTGGAATCAATGGAGAATGGAAAGCAGATGCAGTCAATATTTTTCAGCATAATTTAAGACCGCTGATCATGAGCAATGTAGATTTGGCTTATGAAATCTTAAAAGCAAAGAAGGAAGAAGAGATTGAATCCTTCTTTTACTTTTTCTTTCATGAGATACATCCTCAATACAAAAGCGTTCCAGACAAATTTGACTCAATAAAATTAACAGACAGTAAATTTTACAACTTGATTGCAATTGGACATGAACAAGCAATAAAAGATAGTGGACATTAAAACAGCTGCTAATACAATAGCTATTGCTAGTTGCGAGAGCGATTTGACGGCCAACTCGCTTTTAACTTCACTGAAATGACTGCCGGAATTCCAGGGGTGACTGGCTGGTCTTGATCTTGAAGAGTTTGCTGAACGACGGCAGGTGTTCGAACCCCAACGCATAGGCGATCTCGCTCACGGTGAGGTCTGTGGTGGAGAGTTGTTCTTTAGCCCTGGCGATGAGCTTTTCGTGAATGTGCTGCTGGGTGGTTTGTCCCGTCAACACGCGCAGGACACTGCTCAGGTACTTGGGCGACAGGTGGAGCTGGTCGGCCACGTAGTGTACGGTGGGCAGCCCGCGCCGCGCAAGGTCATCGCTGGCGAAATAGTCTTCCAGGAGGGTTTCCAGACGCGTCAGAAGCTGATGATTCGCCTTTTCGCGGGTGAGGAACTGGCGGTGGTAGAACCGCTCGGCGTACGAGAGTAGGCTTTCGAGCTGCGCAATCATGATCTTCTTGCTGAAGTGGTCCAGGTTCGCCTGGTATTCCCGCTGAATGTTTTCGATGATCTGGTTGATCGTTGCTTCTTCTTTTTCGGAGAGGTACAGGGCCTCCCGGAGCGTGTAGTCCCAGAAATCGTATTGTTTGATGGTTTTAGCCAGCGGTGTGTTCCATAAAAAATCGGGATGAATGTAGATCACCCATCCCGATTGCTTAATTTCTTCGTCCCGCTCGAACGCCAGGCTGATGACCTGCTGGGGAGCCATGAACGACAGGATGCCTTCGTTGAAATCAAATGGCTCTTGTCCGTACTTTACCTTGACATTCGCCACTCGTTTGAGGGAGATGCCATAGAAATCGAACACCAAATTCGTCGGTTCGTCCGGATGCAAATGTTTCACGTCGTCCACCCTGAAGACACTGAGGAGCGGATGCTGCGGCGGGGGTAATTCCCTGAACCGATGAAATTCGCTGATCGTTTTAAAATGCTTCATCCACGTTCCTCTTCTTTTCTGATTTCCAACACCAGTTTCCCTTGTATATGCCACGTTTCACTTTCACGATGGGCCTCAGCCACTTCTGCCAACGGAAACACGTTGCTGACCGATACCCGCACGTGGCCGTCGTCGATCAATTGGGCGATCTCTTGTAACCATTCCTGACGGGGTTGGTTATTGACAAGCTCACCTTGGGCCTGTTTCTGAGCCAGCGCGGCCATCACTTCCTCATTGAACGGAAAATCGACGTTGACGCTGGAGAAGATGCCGCCTTCTCTCAAGACGCGTACGGCTTTCAATCGCTCCTGATTATCTCGGAGGGGCGATGCCTCCAACACCACATCCAGGTCGCGCACCAACTTTTCGAAGCATTGGGTTTTATAATCAATGACTTCATCGGCCCCCAATTGTTTGAGGTACGCGTGATTACGGGCGGAAGCGATGCCGATGACGTACGCTCCTTTGGCTTTGGCAAACTGCACCGCAAAACTTCCTACCCCTCCGGAAGCCCCCTGGATCAGGATGCGTTGCCCTGCCTCCAGCTTGCCAGCGGCAAACATGCCCGTCCAGGCCGTTAGCGCGGCCAGCGGGACACCTGCGGCTTCGTTGAAACGGAGGCGCTTGGGCTTCAAAGCAAACTGACTGGCCTTGGCGGCCACGTATTCGGCGTAACTCCCATCCCCGGGGAAATTAGGTACCCCGTACACGGCATCGCCTTTTTTCAGTGTCGTCACGTCGGCCCCTGTTTCTTCGACTATGCCGGCCGCATCCCACCCCAGCGTCATGGGTAAGGTCAGGAACGGTTTCATCGCTTCGGTTCCCCCCTGGCGAACGACCCAGTCGACCGCGTTCACCCCGCTGGCATACACTTTTAGTAAAATTTCGTCGGAAGCAGGAACCGGCCGTTCGATTTCTTCCAGGCGCATGACCTCCGGTCCGCCAAATTCGTGAATTCTGATTGCTTTCATCATCTATTTAGTTGTTGATGAGGCAAAGGTCGACGACCGCCGGCAGACCGTTTTAGCCGAAATTCGCTTTGCTTTAGCAAAAACACCGAAGGGCATCCGGGAATCGATGCGGTGGCAATCCTCATTCTGTTCCGTACTTTCGCTTTTCAGGAGCTACCGCCTCTCGAAACGTGAGAAAGTACTTCTACAACGCTGAATCACAACACGCCGGTGGTCAGCCCTCTCCTGATCACCGGTTCATCTCTTTTCTTCTCGATATGCACTTCGGTTTCAGTTCGGCCGCGTGGTGGGGGCCGCCCAAAAAGTTTGATCAACCCGAGCGGGACCGGCGCGTCAGTTGGCTCGAGCTTTTTTACGACCTGGTCTACGTGATTGCCATATCCCGGATCACGCACCATTTCTCGGAGCACGTGAGCTTGGGGAGCTTTTTTGAATACGCCGGACTATTCTGCCTGATTTTCTGGGGCTGGCTGAACGGCAGTCTGTACTACGACCTGCACGGCAACGAAGGGTTGCGTACCCGTCTGATGACCCTCTGGCAGATGATGATCATTGCTGCCCTCAGCATCACGCTGTCGCTGCCGGACCCGAACCACGTCCACGTCACGGTCGTCTTCATGGTCATGCAGTTTTTCATCACCTACCTGTGGTGGAGCGTCGGTTTTTACGACCCGTCCCACCGCCCCTACAGTCGGCCGTACACCGTGCTGTACCTGTTGTCGCTGGGGCTGATGGGACTTAGCCTGGTGTTTCCCGAGCGGTGGCTGACCTGGCTGTTGCCCGTGGTGCTTGTTTGCAATTACGCCCCGCCCTTCATCTCGCAAGGGTTGCTGCGCCGTTCTTCACGAAACATAGACATGACGCCCAGCATGTTCGAGCGGCTGGGGTTGTTTACCATCATCGTCTTCGGCGAACTGGTGCTGGGCGTGATCAATGGGGTCAGCGATACGCAAGAGATGGATTTCCTGGCCTGGCTCAACTTCGCTCTGGCCCTCGCCATCATCTTCGCCCTGTGGTGGATTTTCTTTACGCTGGTCTGGCGGGGCGAGGCTCAAAAAGGGTTTATCAAAGCGTCCGCCCTGGAGCTGCTGTACATTCCCCCTCTGATCACACTAGGGCTGATGGCGGTGAGTTTTACTTCCTTTTTTGATCCGCACGAGGAGGCGCGGGCCCTGCGTCCCCTGTTCGGCTACGCGGTGGCCGTGTTTCTGACCAGCATCAGCCTGATCATGGGGCTCGTGGAAGTGCTGAAACGGGTCCGGCCCCTCAAACGCCGCTTCCGCCTTTCGCTGGTGCTCACGGCGGCGGTGTTCCTCCTCTCTGCCCTGATCGCATTCCAACCCGCCATGCTCTACTATCTGCTTGGGGTGCTGGTCGTGCTGGTGATCGAGATCCTCTACCTGAATTCGCTGTATTACGCCTCAGCCAGCGAAGAGGAAAACGAAATCAACGAACCGCAGACAGCGAGCTGATCCGATGCGGGATACCTTCCATCCCGGTGCTTACACCCGGTGGTGCAGGGCCTGGTCAGGGGCCTGGAAGCTGTCTTTGGCAAGGTTGGCCTGGTGCCAGTACGGATAAATGAGCGGCGGCTGACTCACTTCATTCAGGCGTGTGAGTTCTTCGTCGGTGAGTTGCAGTTCGGCCGCGGCGAGGTTGTCTTCGATCTGTTGCATGTTCCGCCCACCGATCACCAGCGAAGACACCGCCGGGCGGGTCAGCAACCACGCCAGCGATACCTGCGCCCCCGAGACGCCCCGGTTGTCGGCGATGTCCATCAGTACGTCTACGATGTCCCAGAGGCGGGCTTCGTCGCGGATGGGTGGTTCGGTCCAGCCTCCGGTGAAGCGGGTTCCCTCCTGTTGGGTCCGGTCGCGGCGGTACTTGCCCGAGAGCAATCCACCGGCCAGCGGACTCCACACCAGCACGCCCAGTCCCTGATCGACCGCAATCGGCAGGAGTTCGTATTCTGCCTCGCGGGCCTCTAACGTATAATGAATCTGTTGCGTGACGAAACGCTGCCAGTGGTTCGCGCGGCTGGTTTCCATCGCCTTCATGATGTGCCACCCCGAAAAGTTCGAGCACCCGATGTAACGAATTTTCCCCTGTTTCACCAGCGTGTCGAGCGTCTCCAGCATTTCGTCCAGCGGCGTGCTGCCGTCCCACTGGTGCATGAAGTAAATGTCGATCACGTCGGTGCGCAGGCGCTTCAGGCTGCGTTCGCACTCGCGGATCAGGTGGTAGCGCGAAAAGCCGCTGTCGTTGGGGCCGTCGCCGTTGCGCAGCCGGGCCTTCGAGGCGATCAGCAAATCGTTCGGGCGTTTGCCGTTCAGCACCTCGCCGATGATTTCTTCCGAGACGCCGCCGGAATAGACGTTGGCCGTGTCGAGCAGGTTAACGCCCCGCTCCACGCAGGCATCGACGATGCGGCGCGCCTCGTTGACGTCCGAATTGCCGACGGAAGCGAATTTGCCTTTTCCTCCGAAGGTCATCGTGCCGAGGGTGAGGGTCGAAACTTTGAGGCCGGAGCGGCCCAGGTAGCGGTAATCCATGGTGGCGTATGGGTTAGTGGGATAAAAGTGACCGCAGTTTACGGGATTCTCGCTACAAATGCACCGCCTCCTCGCCGGATTACTCCTTCTTGTACCAATTGTAGGGTGCCGAACCAGGCACGGTGATGCGCACGATCGGGGGCGTCGTCGAGCCGTCGTATACGTACGCCCGCTTGCCGGCCAGCTTCGGCTGGGTCAGCTCTTCGCTGGTGAGGGCGCGGTCTACATCATCTTCCGGATGCAGAAACGTGTGGAACCGCTTGCGTCCCCGCAGTGGGTAGAACGTAAAGGTTCCATCTCCGTGGAACGCCACCGTGCCGGAGCAGTCGATCAGTTCCTCATAGAGGTTGCCGGCATGCTCATACCGGTAAAACCTGGCCTCCCCATTCTTCTGAAACACCATGGCCTCTCGGGTCGGGACGGCGTTGCGTCCGGCCCAGTAGCCTGCTGGATAGTTTTCCCACCGAACAAAATCCAGGCTGCCGTCGTCCCACGCACCCACCAGTTCGTCGGGCACCTGGGTTTGTGGCGTGGGGTCTACCGGATCTTCGTGGGGGGTGCAACTCGTCATGGCACTCACGGCCACGATGACCACAAACAGGGTAAGGAGGGGCTTTGGCAAGCACATGCCTACCGGCCTTTGGATCGATTCAACGAACGTTTTCATAAGTCCTTTATTTACGGGGACAAAGAAGGCCGTTATAGCCCCAAAAAACGTTGTAGAAATCCGACGATTGCGCTGATACACAGGCACTTCTCTACCCTATACCCCTCGTGGGTGGCGGAGTGGTGCAACTTTATCATCTCCGTGCGCCGCCGGGTCACCGGATCGCCGGGTCAGGCAGTGCGACGGATGGACTGCGGGTCCGGTCGAGCAGGCGGCTGATGCGCTGGAAATTCACCGGGGTGGGTTTCAGGTCGATCCACTTCTCCACGATGTTGCTGCGGCGGTACACCACGAACGTATTGCCGACGTCCGGGTTGAGGCGGTTGAGGTGGATGTCGGAGGCTGTATCGGCAAAGGAAGGCACGAAGGTCAGGGCAACGTGTTGAAGCGACAGCGCCTCGCCGAGGTCAGACAATTCCCGCACGCGGGCCGCTTGCTCATAGCCGTTTTCGTTGCCGTACACGAAGTAGACTTTCAGAAATTCGTTTCGCCGGACGCTTTCTGCTTCCAGAAATTGCAACCACAGGCGTATCTCGTCCCAATCGGGGTGGTTGCCCACAAAGTAGAGGATGCCCTGGTGGCGGCCGTACTTGCAGACGGGACAGGTGCGCGTGCCCCGGTCGGGTCCCCACGCATGGAATGGCGTAAACGACGGCTGGTCCTCGCCAATGTGCAGTCCCGACCGCGCCCCGCCTTCCGAGGTGCCGCGTTTCGGATAACCGGGAATGTGCAGCCCCAACACAACGTTGTGCTCCGCGACTTGCCTTCCGTCGGTTTCCTCCACGCGCAGCACGCCGCTGCCGCCCCGGTTTTCCAACGCCCGGCGTTTCGCACCCGTCAGCAAGCGGTCGTCGTCAAAGACCCACTCGTCGATGTAATACTCGTTCGGAAGGTCGGGCTCCTTCGCCAACACGTGGATATGCGCCGGAATGTCGCGGTTCGGATATGGCCCCGGACGAATCGTGTAGAGTGCGTAATGCCCCCGCTCGTCGGTTTTCAGCCAGCCGCGGATGTGCCCGTGACGCGCGGTGCTGGTTGGCATGTCGTCGCTAGGCGCATAATAGCCACGGTGGTCGGTTTGCCAGTAGTACAGGAGGACGTTCGGCGCGGGCGTACGACCGTCGGGTTGATAGACCGTACCGGTCACCAGAAGCTTCTGCCCCGCTTCCCACCAACCCGCGCTGGTATCGACCGCGTCGATCTGGTCGGGTGGAGCGATGTACATCAGTTCGCAGGTTTCGCAAGGTCCGCCGATACGCTCTCCGGTCACGGCGGCACGGGGGGGCTGTCCCTGACATTGGGTGAAACTCAGGCAAAGGCAGCAAAAAAAGAGAAGGGAGTGACGATCTAGCATGTCCGGAAAATCCCCTTTCCCCGGCACGCTGTCAACGCCCGGGGGCGGGAAATGGGCGGACCGGTGGCGTTTTTAGGCGGACCGGAGGCGTAAGGGCTACCCCATCCGGGCTTTGAAGTCGCCGCTGTACCGCCGGCTCATCCGCACCACCGCGCCGTTTTGCAGCGTCAGGTCGTAGTCGCCGTTCCGTCGCGATTGGTACGATACCACTTTCTTTAGGTTCACGACGGTGGATTTGTGGACGCGAACGAATTGCCGGGCGTCGAGTTGCGCCGCCAGCTGCGTGAGCGACGACGCGTGGAGGTGCTTTTCTCCGGCGGTGTGTAGCACGAGGTAGGGCCGTTCGGTACTGATGAACAGAATGTCTTCCACCGGAATGACCCGCGTTTTTTGTCCCGTTCCCACGGCGAGGCGCTGCACCGGCTGCGGTTCCGTCGTACGGGCAGCGGCCGCAGGAATAGACCGGTCGCAAACGTGTACCCACGCGGCCAGCCCGTACACCAGCAGGCATTTGTAGACATCCTCGGCCAGGGTGTAGCGCAGACCCGTGGTGTAGTCATACGTATGGTCCAGGAGCATACCCGACAGCACGGTGATGACCAGCGGGGCCAGCGCCAAGTGCAGCAGCACAAGGGCCAGCATCACGCCCACGTGCCTCCCGTTCCGTGTCTGGTATTTTCGAGCGAGGTGGGTTTGTAAGTACAACAGGGGGAAAAACAGGCCCCAGAAGCTGCTGAACAGGAACGATTCGGAGAGGTAAAACGCGTAGGCGTGGTAAGTTGCGTGGAGAAAATCCTGCCCCACCGTCAACCCTGCGGCCACCAACGCAAAAAGGCCGAACCAGAAATGCGGTCGGTCGGACGTGGGGGCCTGAAAAAGAGTAGAAGTGGAAAAACGCATACGGCAGAGTGGCTACAGTGGAGGAGGCGTGCGCCGCCCTGCAAAAGTTACGACTTTCTTGACAGAAGCCGCCCGAGCCGGGCTTTCCAACGCGAAAAACGGCTCGGGCGCGGTGGGTCCGGAAAAAACGCCCGCAATTGTTCCGACAACAGACGAATGCGTTCGGCCAGCGGTACCAGCGCTTTTCGGTCTTCCCGCACCAGCAAAATTGCCAGGTTGAGCGCGCCTACATTGAAGTGTGCGGCAAATTCGGCCCCTTTGTCAGGAGCTACCGGTGGCAGCGCTAACGCATGCTCCAACGCCCTGAGTCGTTCCTGGATCTCCGTCAACAGAAGCGCCATCTCGGCAGAGGTTCCTGTCGCTGACCGTATTGTTTCTATCTGTGCTCGTAACGCTTGAGTCGTGAGCACCAGAGAATCTTTCTCCATTGCATAACAGAGGCTTCTTCTTGTATCTGCCTACGCCCGCCGAGGTAGCTTAGTCTACGTCGATGGCGTCGTAAGCCGCGCCGGCCGCTAGGGCATAGACGGCGTGGTGCCAGAAGTCGATGGCGATCTGTTCCGGGGGCCACTCGGTAATGGGTTTGGCCTGTTTGGTGCTGGGTAGCATAACGAGCGCCGTGCCCCACACGATGGCAAAATGGACGGCGGTGGCGGGCCAGCCTTTCAGGCCGGTGGCCGCAACGAAGCCGCGCGAAATGCCCAGGCTGGTGCCGTAACTCCAGTGCATGATCTGCGCAAAACGGGCCGTGTGGGCGTCTTTAGTGGCTTTGTTGCCGTACTGTTTTTCGTGCAGCGGATGAGGTTTGCCGGTGGGTTCTACGCCCAGCACTTCGCTGCCGATCCGCACGGGGGCTTCGCTGGCCGAGCGGTGCGTGAGTTTCATTTCGATCATCTGCGAGACCGTAATCGCGGCCGTACCGGCCAATCCGGCCAGAATGCCCCGTCCCAGAATGGAGCCCAGTTTGCCCAGGGAGTGCTGTAACGTCGTCATGTACGAAAGGAGGATTATCAGGTAACTAGTCTTTTTCCTCTCTTACATTCGTACAACCCTCCGAAAACGTTACACGATTTTACATGTTCAGGGCTCGCGTACCACCAGCACGGGCATCGTGACGCGGTGCCGCACGTCCTCAATGGTGGTACCGAACAGAATGTCTTTGAACAGCCGGTGGCCGTGTCCGCCCATTACGAGCAGATCGGCGGCCCATTCCTGCGCCAGGTCGGCGATGGCCGTTTTCGGGCTGCCGTACCCGAGTTTGAAATGCACTTTGTACCCCTTCTCCTTCAGTTGTTCAGCGTAGGCTTCCAGGTACTGCCGGTCCGTGGCGGTTTCCAGATCGCGGATGGTCCGGCCCATCACCAGTGCTCCGACGGTTTCCACCACATGAATCAGCAGGTATTCCGTGTGCGGTTCGCCCTGCGAAAGCGCGTGCTGCAGTACGTATGGATCGACAGACGAAAAGTCGAGGGCAATGGCGATGCGCCGGTAGTGCAATTCGGGGAGGTGCACCAGCGGGCGGTCGCCCCCGTGCGGCATGTGCGAATAAGGTTTGCGCTGCGGCTGAAACAGCGGCTGAAACGTGATGTACAGCAATACGCCCCCCGCAAAAACCGCCAGCGGCACCACGGTCAGCCAGAGCCAGATGGCCTGGTCGCCCGCCGCCACCATCCATGCCGAGATCTCCTCGTACGTCAGCTTGGCGTTCAGCACCACGATGATCAGTGCCGACACCCACGCCAGAATTTTCACGCCCCGGTTGATCACCATCGTGCCCATGGTGATGGGATCGCTCACGAAATGGATCAGGGGAATGATGGCAAAGCCCAGTTGCAGGCTCAGCACCACTTGGCTCAGGACCAGCAGCGGGCCGGTTTCTTCTTCGCCCATCAGCCAGATCACCAGAAAGGCCGGCACAATGGCGATCAGCCGCGTAATGAGGCGGCGCAGCCAGGGTTGCAGCCGCAGGTTCAGGTAGCCCTCCATCACGATTTGTCCGGCCAGCGTACCGGTAATGGTCGAACTTTGTCCAGCCGCGATCAGCGCCACGGCAAACAGAATCGGTGCCCACTGGGTCCCCAGAAACCGCTCCAGCAACTGGTGTGCGTCCTGAATCTCGGCGACATGGAACATGCCCGATTGGAAGAAGGTAGCCGCCGCCAGCACCAGAATGGCCGCGTTGACCAGAAAGGCCAGGTTGAGCGCCACCAGCGAGTCGATCACGTTGAAGCGCAGTGCTTCCCGCATTTTTCGGGGCGTCCGCCGGATTTTCCGGGTCTGGACCAGCGCCGAATGGAGGTACAGGTTGTGGGGCATCACCGTCGCCCCGATAATGCCGATGGCGATGTACAGCGCCTGCTCGTTCGGCAGGGACGGGATAAAGCCTTTGGCGACTTCGGCGGGTTCGGGGCGGGCCAGCACCACTTCGATCAGAAACGATAGACCGATCACGCCGATCAGTGCTAGAATGAAGGCTTCCATTTTGCGGATGCCCAGCCGTTGCAGAAACAAGAACAGGAACGTGTCGAGCACCGTGATGCTGACGCCGATCAACAGCGGCAAATCGAACAGCAGTTGCAGCCCGATGGCCATCCCGACGACTTCGGCCAGGTCGGTCGCGGCAATGGCCACTTCGGCCAGAAAATAGAGAAAGTAATTGATCAGCTTCGGATACGATTCACGCGAAGCCTGTGCCAGGTCGCGCCGCCGCACGATGCCTAGGCGTGCGCTCAGGCTCTGCAACAGCAGTGCGATCAGGTTCGACATCAAGAGCACCCAGATCAGCTTGTACCCGAACTGACTCCCACCGGCCAGGTCGGTTGCCCAGTTGCCGGGGTCCATGTACCCTACACTCACCAGGTAAGCCGGTCCGACAAAGGCCATCAGCTTTCGCCAAAACCCTTTCTTCTCCGACGTCTCGACCGTTTCGTGTACTTCTTCCAGCGATGCCCCCCCTTCCGGGAGCGAAGACTGGTCCGAAAAAGACAGCGCCATACGTTAGTTGCTAAATCTGCACAAATTTAGCGCACCAAATCTATATTTTTAGACTTATCAAAAAATAATATTAGCGTCCTTTTTTAACGCCCATCAGCACGGCTCCCATCGCCAAGGCAAAGCCCAGTCCGGCCGCTATCCACTCGCGGTTGCGGCTCAGCGCCATTTCCGGCGAATATTCCCACGCTTCGGCATCGAAATCGCCGTGCGCACCGTGATCGCCGGGTACCGGTTCCCACAGGTTGTTTTTGCGATCGGGTGCTTCGGGCTGATCGGTTTGCTGTCCCTTGATACCGGTTTTGCCTAAGTACCAATCTAGGAAGCCGGGCCAGATTTTGTCGCCCCAGATGGCCTGAAACGTCGGGTAGCCCACAAAATACTCGCGACGCGGATGGTCGACGGCGTAAGTGATGGCGCGTGCGGCCACTTCGGGCTGGTAGATCGTCCCCATCGGGCGGGGTTTGTGGGGCAAGCGGGTTTTTACCCAGCCGAATTGCGTGGTATTCATGGCGGGGAGCTGCACCATCGTCAGGTTGATGTTGCTTTTGTCGTGGCTCAGTTCGGCCCGCAGCGAATCGAAAAAGCCCTGGATGCCGTGCTTGGCCCCACAATACGCCGATTGGAGCGGAATGCCGCGGTATGCCAGCGCCGACCCCACCAGGATAATGGTGCCACGGTCGCGGGTCTGCATGTACTTCAGTGCCGCCATGGTGCCGTAGACCTGCCCGAGGTAGGTCACTTCGGTGACGCGCTTAAAATCGGCGGGTATAATTTCTTTAAAAGGGGCGAAAACGCTGTTCATCGCGTTGTTCACCCACACATCGATTGGTCCGAACGTTTCTTCCACCTGCTGCGCGGCCGCTTCCACGGCGGTAGCATCGGCCACGTCGGTCGGAATCACCAGCGCCTCTCCCCCCATCACTTCCACATCGCGTTTGGCCCCTTCCAGGCCGTCCACGCCGCGGGCCAGCAGCGCTACTTTCGCACCGCGCTTGCCAAATTCCCGGGCGGTGGCGCGTCCCACGCCAGCCGAAGCTCCGGTGATTACTACAACTTCAGGTTTTTTGGTTGAGGTTGGGTTTTTCTGTGTCATGGAGTATTCTACGGCAGAAAACTCCGATGGGTACTCCCTTTTCATAAAAAAGCCGCCTTCCCTTTCGGAAACGCGGCTTTAAGAAGATAACGTCGGTTGTATCAGTCGAACACGACGTAGTAGAGGCGCACATCCTGCGCAATCAGGTGCATCTCTTCCAGGTGGAGGTCGCGCAGGGCCTGAATTTCGCCGGTGAGGGGAATGTCGAAGCTGAGAATCATCTCCGAATTGTTCCGGAACAGGCCTTCTACCTCGACCGGCGTGTTGAATGTGATGTCGCCCACGCGCACTTCACCCTGTAGTTCCAGCCGCCGGTTTCCCCGAAAATCACCCAGGTTCAGGGCACGGTCCGGCAGTTTCAGGTTGATGAACAGCTTCTGGTCGGACAGCGGTTCCTGCACAGGCAGCAGCAACTCCGACAACGGAGGCGCACTACGACTCAGAAACGAAACAAGAGGCACTTCGAACTCGAAGCGGTCGAGGTTCTTGTTAAATTTCCCGGTCATTTTCCGCGACTGGTACTCGTAAGCACTGCCGGGAGTGGAGACATTTACCAGGAGGTTGTTGTTGGTTCGGGAGCGGTCCTGCGCCTGCCCCGGGGTGGCCCATACCAGCCATACCAGCACGAATAAGAGTAGTTTCTGTGTCATACGCTTGCGGTTCGGTCGTTCAACAGGAATTTCCAGCACACCCACCCCCGATGGGACTGGGTTTCAGCCATGTATCGGGCAGAAAGCAAAAAAGTCACCCGAAGGTGACCTGATTTTATGCAAATCCTAACACCCCGCGAACGCGCTCCAGCACCTTCTGGCCGATGAGGCGGGCGCGGTGTTCCCCTTCCTGAAGAATACGTTCGACCTCTTCCGGGTGATTCATGTAATGCTCAAACTTTTCGCGCTCTTCGGCGAAATGCGCCTCGAACAACTCGAACAGTTCCTGCTTAGCGTGCCCGTAGCCGTAGTTGCCGGCGCGGTACTTGCGCGCCATTTCGGCGGTCTGTTCGGGCGTGGCCAGCAGCGAATAGAGTTGATAGACCGTGTCGGTTTCGGGGTCTTTCGGATCTTCGAGGGGCGTGCTGTCGGTGACGATCTGCATGACGTTTTTCCGCAGTTTTTTGACGGGCTGGAACACGTCGATCGTATTTCCGTACGATTTACTCATCTTTTGTCCGTCCAGGCCGGGGATGGTCATTACCCGCTCATCGATCTGAGCCTCAGGCACTACGAAAACTTCGCCGTAGCGATTGTTAAAACCCTGGGCGATGTCGCGCGTAATTTCCAGGTGCTGACGCTGATCGCGCCCAACCGGAACCACCTCGGCGTCGTATAGCAGAATATCCGCCGCCATCAACACCGGATATGTAAACAGCCCGGCGTTGACGTCCGCCAACCGATCCGATTTGTCTTTGAACGAATGCGCATTGGCCAGCATGGGGAACGGCGTGAAGCAATTGAGGTACCAGGTCAGTTCACACACTTCGGGCAGGCGCGACTGCCGGTACAAAATGTGCTGGCTCGTATCCAGCCCGCACGCGAGCCAGGCCGCTGCCACCGACAGCGTGTTCTGCTGCCGCACGTCGGCTTCTTTGATGGTCGTGAGCGAATGCAGATCGGCAATAAAATACAACGACTCGTTCAACCGCCCGTGTGCATCGGGCTGACGCGACAGCGCAATGGCCGGCAAAATGGCTCCCAGCAGGTTTCCGAGGTGGGGTTTGCCGGAGCTTTGAATGCCAGTCAGGATTCTCGACATGATGGAATTTCGATGGTTAAATGCGCGCAAAAGTAACGGATCGGCCGAAGCGGAGAAGGAAAACCGCCCGTCGGGAAATATTAACCGGCATAATATTGCTTTTATTCAAGTGACACCTATTTTTGTTCAATCGCTCTTACAAGACGTTACACCCTGCATGCGCACTTTCTTTGCTTTCTTCCTGCTTCTCTGGTCCGGTTCTGTGTGGGCGCAATACCCCACAATGCAAGTTACTGACCTCACGTACGATTTCGGTACCATCCAGGAGGTAGACGGCCCACAAGTGGCCCGTTTTCCGTTTGCCAACACCGGCAGCGGACCGCTCTACATTCTCGACGTGGAAGAAGACTGCACCTGTATGGAAGTGCGCTTTCCGCGCAAGCCCATCGCTCCGGGCGAAGAAGGCGTAATCGAAGTGACGTTCAGCCCCCGGGGGCGGCCGGGTGGTTTCAACCGCCCGCTCATCGTCAACTCCACGGCCGATCCGGTGCGCCGCCTCTTCCACATCAAAGGCAACGTAATTCCGCGCGAACGGACGGTAGAAGATTATTTTCCCGACAAGCTGGGCAACGTGCGGATTTATTCGCGCTACCTGAACCTGGGCATGGTGCCCAAAACCGGGCAGAAGGAAAGCACATTTCGGATTTTCAACCAGAGCAACGACACCATCCGGTTCCAGCCGGTGCCGCCCGGCGTCATTCCGGCGAAGATTTCGGTCACGCCCCAGGCCCTGGCACCGAATGACACGGGCTTCGTCCACGTGGTTTTCGACGGCACCAAACGCGAAGGCTACGGCTACTTCAACTACTCGCTGACACTTCCGTACCGCGAAGGCGATCAGTATAATTACCTGCCGTTGTTTGTGCTGGGCTCCATCGAAGACGAAGCGCGGGACATGACGCCGGAAGAAGCCAAACGGCACGCCCACCTGGAATTGGACCAGATGACCCAGCCGCTGGCCGAGGGTGCCCCGGCCACGTTCCAGCTGAAAAATACGGGCAGCAAGCCGCTAAAAATTCACCAGATCCGCACCAACTGCGCCTGCCTGACGCCGAAAGTGACGTCGCAGGAAGTGGCCCCCGGGCAGAGCACCACGCTGTCGGTTACGATGAATGAAGCGCCGGAAGCCAGCGCACGTAGCTATTCGGTGGTGTTGTACACGAACGACCCGACAACGCCGACACAGCGGCTGACCTTAAAAGCACAGCCTAACAACTAAACAATTAGTTGACAACCTGAAGGGTCCTGACTATCTTTGGTCAGGACCCTTTTTGTATGCGCGCGTTTGTCTGGTTTCTTGCTTCTTTCGTGGCAGTTGGCCTGGCTCAGGCACAGCAGCACGGCACGCTCCGTGGCGGGGAAGCCGCCCGTACCACCACCCGGCCCGACACCGTCACCACGCTGGTGCTGCGCGACGAAGGACTCACCCGGATTCCTGACGTGGTGTACCGTTTTCCGAACCTGCAGGAACTGAACGTGGCGGGGAATACGATTCGCACCATTCCCCGGCGGTTGCAACGCCTCGACTCGCTTCACACGCTCAACCTGTCGAAGAATCAACTGGCGGGCAAACGACTGCGAATTCGCCGGAACCGCACCCTCCGGACGCTGTATTTGCAGGACAACGACCTGACGCACCTGCGCGGGCGCTACCCACGGCTGCGCGGCCTCGAAGCGTTGTTCCTGAACCGCAATGCGCTGACCGCCCTGCCCCAAAACGTAGGGCGCATGCGCGCGCTGCAGGAGTTGCACCTGAACGACAATCAACTGGCCGACCTGCGCCAGTTGCCGCTGCGGGCGCTGGGGTCGCACCTCCGGTCGCTCAATGTGGTGCGTAACGGCATCCGGGAGCTGCCCGCCGAACTGACGCTCCTCTCCCACCTGCAGGCACTTTCGCTGGCCAACAACGAATTGTCGGAGGTCTGCCCGGTGGTGGGACAACTCGATTCGCTCCGGTCGCTGATTCTCTACCACAACCACCTGACCGAGTTTCCTCCCTGCGTGCTGGAACTGGACCGCCTGCGGGAACTGGACGTCTACTACAATCAGATTGCGCAAGTGCCCCCGGACATTGACCGGTTACAGCACCTGGAAGTGTTGTATCTCTCGCACAACCGCCTGCCCTACTTGCCCGAGTCGATTACACACCTGCCCCGCCTGCAAAAGCTGTACCTCCACCACAACCAGCTGGTGGACCTGCCATCGGGTTTGGAACGCCTGCACCACCTGGAAGTGCTGCACCTGCAGCATAACCTCTTCGATTTTTTTCCACCGGGCATTCTGCGCCTGCACGCCCTACGCGACCTGGACGTCTCGCACAACGACATCACCGAATTTCCGTCGGCGTTGCTCCACCTCTCTGCCCTCGATTGCCTCTACCTGTTTCACAACCCCATCGACCGCACGCAACCGTGGTTTCCGCCCTTCGAAGAAACGCTCCGCCAGCTGCACCGGCGCCACGTCCGCATCGGGTTTGAATCGGAAAAATGAAGCGTTAAAAAGTGGAGAGTTGAAGGGTTAGAAAGTTGAAAAGTGGTGGAGTGAAGAGTTCAAAGTTTAGAGTTTAAAGCTGAAAGTTCAGATAGCGTTGGAGATGCGCCATACTCCCCTTGAGCACTGTTTACAAAGACTGCCGACTGCCCACTACAGACGGTTCTTGTGCCCAGCCAGCCGACCGACGGCCGCTTGCGTTTGATGACCAGCCTAGGCGGGAGCGGTTCCCCGGCGGGACGCTCCTCCGGCCCCGCCATCGGACGTCATTCTTACCCTCCGCTCCATGCACCAAGCGCCTACTCACTCATCCACGCATTCACTCAATCGCTATCTCACTCACTGTCCTCTGCCCCACGCGCCCTGCGCTATTCACTCATTCAGTAATTCACTGATTCACTCATTTCCTTACGCTCAGTAGCTTCCTGCCGAGAGCATCACGAGGGTACAGCCCTCTACGGTTTCGATGCCTTTTTCCTGGGCTTTCTGTTCCAACTCGTCGTTTTCGGTACCGGGGTTGAAGATGATCCGTTTCGGATTCAGGCCCAGGATGTAGTCGTGTAGCGGGGCAAGGTTTCGCGACCCCACGTAGAGCGTCACGGTATCGACGTCGTCGATGTGGGGCTGGTCGTTCTGAATTTCAAGGCCGGCCACGGTGCCACGCTTCAGCCCGACGGGAATCACTTCGTGGCCGTTGCGTAGCAAATCATGCACCGCCCGGTAGGCATAGCGCGAAGGATTGGGAGTCGCGCCCAGCACGACGGTTTTTTTGGGTTGTCTCATAAAAAATAGCCACGGCCCGGAGGCACGGGTTTCTTTCTAAAAATGTATTGGTAAATACGGCTCCTCCCTCAGGAAGTTCATTCTGACCTTTTATCCCGACGAGCCACCTCTGCAACCAATTTTATCCGTTTCGGGTTACATTCTCCGGTTAACTTGCCGAAAAATAGTTTATTCACATGCGTGGTGGCTTTCTGATGATGGTCGTAATCATCATTTCCCTTTCTCTGCTTCTGGATCGGTACGTGGCGCGTTCGATCGACGTGCTGATTCGCAACTGGCGTTCCGAACGGGCCAAGCGGGCGGTGCGCTGGGGCTTCTGGATCGTAACCCTGGGCGTCACGATCTCCCTGCTCCTGCTCTTCTCCGTGGGCGACCGCCGCTCGCTGGGTGGGGTGGCCTACTGGGTCTTCAGCATTTTCCTGACGTTTTTCATCACCAAGCTGGTCTGGGGAATGGTTCTCCTGTTCGAAGACCTGACCCGGCTGATCGGTGGTCTGGTCCGCCGCCGCGCGTCCGGCAAGTTTCTGCCCGACCGGCGTCGGTTCGTGAGTCAGGTCGGGATGGGGCTGGCTGCGCTGCCGTTCTTTTCGTTTCTCTACGGCATTGTGAAGGGCAAGTACGACTACACGGTCCACCGGAAAACGATCTACTTCGACGACCTGCCCGAAGCGTTTGACGGCTTCACGATCACGCAACTGTCCGACATCCATTCCGGAAGTTTCGACAACAGGGAGGCCGTCCGGCGGGGCATCGAGCTGGCCAACGCACAACAATCCGACCTGTTCGTCTTTACGGGCGACATCGTGAATAACGTCGCGGAAGAGATCGTCCCCTGGATCAACCATTTCCAACAACTCCGCGCGCCCTTCGGGCAGTTCTCCATCCTGGGCAACCACGATTACGGCGAGTATGTACAGTGGGACAGCGAAGCCGACCGGGAGGCGAACATGAACCGCCTGAAAAATCACCACCAGGAGCTGGGCTACCGCCTGATGCTCGACGAAAACGTGACACTGGAAAAAGACGGGCAGAAAATCTCGCTCCTGGGCGTAGAAAACTGGGGACAGGGTTTCATTCAGAAGGGCGACCTCAACAAGGCGCTGGAAGGCGTCGACCCCGACTCGTTTAAAATCCTGTTGTCGCACGACCCCTCGCACTGGGACGAAATCGTCCGCAAACATCCGGTCCACGTGCACCTGACGCTTTCGGGCCACACGCACGGCATGCAGATGGGCATCGAAACGCCGACTGTGCGTTGGAGTCCGGTCGAGTACCGCTATCCGCACTGGGCCGACCTGGCGCAGGACCCGGATACGGGGCGCTACCTCTACGTGAACCGGGGCTTTGGGTTCATAGGGTTTTCGGGCCGCGTGGGCATCTGGCCGGAAATCACCGTGCTGGAACTCCGGCGGAAAGCCTAGCCGAAACGGCCCCGTTTCAGTAACCCACAAGTTGTTTCTTGTCTATGGTTGTGTTGCATACGCAACGGCCCGCCGAACCGCAAAAATTTCGTCCAAAGCACAACGCTTTTTGTGCTTTATTTGCGTTTGAATATGAAAGGTCACTCCCATTCTACTTCGTACGCCAATGAAACCAAGATGGCCCCTTTACATTCTTCTGCTAGCTTTTGCACTAGGTTGCGAGCCTAAAGAACCTCAGCTCTTTTTTGAGCTCGATACGATCACTCCACTAGCGGGCCAGAAGGGTTCTACGTTTGTGCTCGAAGGCTCACCCTTCAGCGCCGTGGCTGCCGAGAACGTGGTGATGTTCGGCGAGGTGCGGGCCGCCGTTACGCAGGCCACGCCCACCCGACTCACCGTAGAAGTACCCACCGGCCTTCCGTTTGGCCAGCACGAAGTCACGCTGAGCCGCCAAGACGTTGCGCCGACGACGTTCCTGTTTCGGGTCACGGAAAATCCGCTTCCGGTCGTCACCCGTATCGTGCCGGATTCCGGATCAGTAGGCACACTCATCACCCTCTATGGAGCACATTTGGGTCAGGATGCCGATCATGTAAAAGTAGCGTTCATGGAACCCGACGGATCTTTCTATCAATCCGAACCGGGTGCCAGCCCATTCGAGCCGCTCGTACGAAGCACCCCGGATTCCCTTCAGGTCCGGGTACCCGCGCATGCACAGACGGGTGAAATTCGCCTGTGGATCGATGCGGAAGGGCCTACCCAACAGGAGCGATTCAACGTATCGACACCGGTTTTCCAGGTTGTGCCTTAATTTTTTCGCCCTGGCGATGGACGTTGCCAGCGATACCGGCCGTTCCTCTTCCCTTTGGCTCCGCACCAATTTTCTTCAGATTTATCCGGTACATTTTGAAGCGTGGTCGCATGGCGCCCTACCCGACAGAGTAAGTTTTGGTGACGAAACCTCTCTTGGGTACAGAGGCCCTTATTCCGTACCCGTATGAAATTATTCGAAACGCCCGTACCATCGGGCTTCGCTACGATTTTGTTAGTTTACCTCGTAAAAACCCGACTTGTGTAGAAGGCGAACCGTTGCCTTCGCCGGGTCGACAACCCACGTAACCCACCCCTATGTCCACCACATTTTTCCGCCGGGCCGTGCTCGGTGCCCTTTGCGTCTTCTTCACCCTGAATGCCTGCCGAAATGCGCAGGAGGCCACGACTGCCCGCACGGCCTCCCCTGCCGGCGCGCGCGTGCTCGTCTTTTCGAAAACGCGGGGCTGGCACCACTCTTCCATTCCGAACGGCATCGCGGCCGTGCAACAACTGGGACGCGAAGGAGGATTTGCGGTCGATACGACGACGAACGCGGCCTATTTTACGGAAGACAGCCTGTGGCACTACCGGGCGGTGATTTTCCTCAACACGACGAGCAACGTCCTGAATCCTGAACAGCAAGCCGCGTTTGAGCGCTACATTCAGGCGGGGGGCGGCTTTGTCGGGGTCCATTCCGCCGCCGATACCGAATACGAGTGGCCCTGGTACGACAAGCTGGTGGGCGCACACTTCGCCAACCACCCCGGCGACCCGAACGTGCGGAAGGCCACGGTCGATGTCGTCGATCCGAATCATCCGGCCACGGCGGGGTTGCCCGCGCACTGGGAACGCAGCGACGAGTGGTACAGCTACCGATCGTTTTACCCGGGCATTCGCGTGCTGATGTACCTCGACGAAAACACGTACGAGGGCGGCACCAACGGCGCAAACCACCCCATTGCTTGGTACCACGACTTCGACGGGGGGCGGGCATTTTACACCGGACTCGGCCACACGGAAGAGAGCTATACCGAACCGCAGTTCCTGCAACACCTGATGGGGGGCATTCAGTACGCCATGGGAAAAGGCACCTCCGACGGGCAGCCGCAGCTGGATTACTCAAAAGCCTACGCGCAGGTAATGCCGGAAGAGAATCGCTTCGTGAAGACGGTGCTGGTCAACGACCTCGACAACCCGATGGAAGTGGCCGTGGCGCACGACGGGCGGGTGTTTTACACGGAACTGAAAAACGGCAAGCTGTCGATGTACGATCCGCGCACGCAAAGCGCCTCGGTGGTGCATCAGTTTCCGGTAGCACTGCAAGGGGGTACGGGCCTGATCGGCCTGACGCTCGACCCGCACTTCGACGACAACCACTGGCTCTACGTCTACTACACGCCGCCGACCGACCGCGAACCGATCGACTTCCGGCTGTCGCGGTTCACGCTGCAACCCAACAACACGCTCGACCTCGCTTCCGAAAAGGTGCTTCTGACCGTGCCGGTGCAGAAAAACTCCG
Source organism: Catalinimonas alkaloidigena (assembly GCF_900100765.1). Lineage (NCBI taxonomy): Bacteria > Pseudomonadati > Bacteroidota > Cytophagia > Cytophagales > Catalimonadaceae > Catalinimonas > Catalinimonas alkaloidigena. Next base: position 296,095 of record NZ_FNFO01000006.1, read on the forward strand.
GTGCCCACCACGGCGGCTCGCTGGCCTGGGACAAAGAAGGCAACCTGTACCTCTCGACCGGCGACAGTTCCAGCCCCTTCCCTTCCAACGGCTACGCGCCCATCGACGAGCGCCCCGGCGACGAATACTACAGCCTGGATGCGCAACGCTCCGCCGCCAACACCAACGACCTGAAAGGAAAAATTCTCCGCATCCATCCCGAGGCAGATGGCACTTACACGATTCCCGAAGGCAACCTCTTTCCGAAAGGGATGGACAAGACCCGTCCGGAAATCTACACGATGGGGCTGCGCAACCCCTACCGCATCGCCGTGAACCCAAAATCGTCGGTGCTGTACTGGGGGGAAATCGGACCGGACGCCGGCAACGACAGCATTCAGGGACCGCGTGGCTACGACGAATTCAACCAGGCAAAGCAAGCCGGTAACTTCGGGTGGCCCTACTTCATCGGGAACAATTACGCCTACGCCGACTGGGATTTCGCGACGGAGAAAGCCGGTCCCAAATTCAATCCCCAGGCGCCCGTGAACGAATCACCCAACAACACCGGCCTGCGCGAACTACCCCCGGCCCAACCGGCGATGCTCTACTATCCTTACGCCGCCTCCGAAGAATTCCCCGAATTGGGCGTGGGCGGCCGCAGCGCGATGGCCGGTGAGTTCTACACCTTCGATCCAACTTCCGATTCGCCGACCAAATTCCCCGAATACTACGACGGCGCGCTGTTCATCTTCGAGTGGATGCGCAACTGGGTGATGGCCCTGCGGGTGGACGAAAACGACAACTACCTGCGCGTGGAGCCGTTCATGGCGTCGAACGGCGATTTCCGGCGCCCGATCGACCTGGCGTTCGGTCAGGATGGCGTGATGTACATGCTGGAATACGGGTCCATCTACGGCATCGACAACGAAGACGCCCGCCTGGTCAAGATCGAATATAACCGGGGCAACCGCCCGCCCGTGGCCAGTGCGAGCATCTACGACTCGACTGCCACCGCGCTGGCGCAATCACGGTCGTACCTGACCTCCGACCGGCGTTACCACACGACGGTCCTACGGGAACGAACCGGTGAAGCGCCGCTGACGGTGACCGTTACGGGACGCGGCACTGATCCCGACGACGACAACCGTTTGACGTACCAGTGGCTGTTCGACGGAAAAACGGTAGGAGCCACCACGGCACGCGCCACGCATACCTACACCCAGCCCGGCACGTACGAAGCCATTCTGAAGGTCACCGACCAGGACGGCGCGGTGGCGATGGACACCCTTTCCGTGAAAGTGGGTAACACCACGCCCACCGTCACCATCCGGACGCCCAACAACAAATCGTTCTACTGGGAAGGCGAACCGTTTCACTATTCCGTGCAGGTAACCGACCCGGAAGACGCCTCCATCGACCCGAAAAACATCAAGGTTACGTACTCTTACAACCCACAGCCGAGCCTTCTGCCGCAGGCCCCTCAACTGGGGCACCAGGAAACACCCACGGCAGCGTCTGCCTCGCTGGGGCAAACGCTCATCGCCAGCAGCGACTGCAAAGCCTGCCACACCGTCGACAAAGTATCGGTCGGTCCGTCGTTTACGGCCGTCGCCGAACGCTACCACGACCAGGCTGGCGCACAGGCCATGTTGGCACAGAAGATCATTCAGGGCGGCGGCGGCAACTGGGGCACGCAGTACGTGATGAGTGCGCACCCGCAGATTTCCCAAAAAGATGCGGAAGAGATGGTCCGCTACATTTTCTCGCTCGGCGAACCGAAGGAAGCGCAGGCGCTGTTGCCCGCCCAAGGTGCGTTGCCGCTGCGCGATCATAACGCGGAAAAAGAGCCGCGCGGTCGGTATACGCTGGTGGCGACTTACACCGACCAGGGCGGCACGGCCGTCGGACCGCTGACCGGTGCGGAGGTCATTACCCTGCGCCCTGCCCGCCTCAACACCGCCGATGCCGACGAATACAAGGGCTTTACGAACTGGGGCGGCCGCCTGGGCGAGGGCGATCACAAATCGTACATCATGCTGCGGAACATCGACCTGACGCATCTCAAACAGTTCACCTACGGCTACTCGTCGTGGAACAAAGCCGGAGAAATCGAGGTGCGGATGGACTCGTACGCCGGGCCGGTAATCAGCCGCGTGGCCTACACGCCCACCGGCGAAAGCTCCGGGGCCGTGACGAGTGTGTTGGACAAGCCCATTGAGGGCAGGCACGACCTTTATTTCGTCGTCGTGAAGCGCGACAAACCCAACGAAGACATCATTACCCTGCGCACGATTCAGTTCGAGCGGTAAACCGACTTCTCTTCAAACTATTCAGATCTCTCCCGCGCCGTGTCGGCTGTTGTTAACTTGACGGCAGTCTACGTGGTGGCGGGAGGGATTTCTTTTTTTACACCGGCGAAGAGGACCTGCACCCGCTCGCCCTTTGGTGTAGTATTCGTCGGTGAAGATCGCCCCGTTTCCCCAGCGCCTTTCCCTCCTGGCCCTCCCCGAGCCTTTTGCGTTCGTTTTAGGATCACGCCCCACCATGTAAGCTCTGCGTCGATTTTACCGTCGGTTGCCTGCCTGCGGTTCTTACATTTACCCGCACGTTGGCAGCAGCTCGCTGACGCACGCATCTCTATTTTTCTCAATCCCCTCTTTAAACCGCTCCGTACATGATTCGTACCCTTACGTTTTCCGCACTTTCGTTCGCTACCGGTTTGGCGTTTGCCCAAACCCAGCCGCACCTCTCCAACGGCAGAACGGCCGATCTGCCGCCGTCGGCGAGCCCAAAGCACCCCATGCTGGCGCTTCCGCCGGCCGAGGCACCGCTTCGGTTAGACAGCACGGTAGCTTACCGATTTCACTCTCCGGAGGATTCGGTAAAGAGTCTTAAATACATTCCTACCGTAACCACTCAGGGCGAAACCTCTACCCAGCTACTTAATGGGTACGAGTGGAATGCAACCGAAGAAAACTGGGTACACTACACCCGTTCAGAAGCGCAATCTCGGCCCACGGAGGCCCCATCCCCTTCTACGCAGGTAATCTGGCACCTCACCAGAGGGTATCATGACCCGGCCCATGTGCAATCGCTGTGGCTCGGCGATGCATCCTATAATTGGGACAAAGACGATAGCCTTTGGACCGGGATTCGAAAAGAAGCGAATGTATATAACGAAGCTGGTCAGCTCACGCAACTCAACCTGTTTTCCTGGAACAGTTATCAGCACCAATGGCAGGACCGTTTCTACAGCCGAGTCAACTACACGTACGAGGAAGACGGCACCTGGCAAGGCTTTACGAGCGACTACTGGCTCGACGACGAACTGGTCGAAGGGTACGTAGAAGGTCAGGTCACGTACGAGGCAGAAGGTGCCGTTACGCTGGTACAGACACTCCTCGATCGTGCTACCGAGACGATGGAGCCGATCGCGAAACAGCACGTGACCTACGACGAAAACGACCACCTGGCCTCGTGGACCAGCTACAAATGGGATGATGCAAAAGACGACTGGACAGGCGAAATGCAGATTACCTATGCGTACACCCCCAGCGGCCAACTACTGGAAGCCACCGAATACGTCTGGTATGCATACGATAGCGTGTGGGCAGAGCTGTCCCAGTATCGCTTCACTTACCACGAGACCGGCGAACGCAACGCGGTTTCCCAGTATGTGTGGGATCAGGAAACAGAACAGTGGGCGCTCTGGCTCAAATCGTACGATTATTACAACGCAGTGACTTCGCAGCGCAATGCACTCACCACCGACACGTGGCACACGTATCCGAACCCGGTGCAGGGTACGCTCAACGTTGCGCTGCCTCGGGAGACGTACCAGGCCCAGGTCCGGCTCTTTTCGCTCACGGGGCAGCTGATGCAGCAGACCACGCTGACCCAACCGCACGGTCAGCTGGACGTACGCCAGACGCCGGCAGGCACTTATTTTCTCGAACTGCAAACCGAGCAAGGTCGGGCCGTTCGGAAAGTCGTGATTCAATAAGCGCCTACGTCGGCTTCACTGGATTAGCTCCTGATCGGCAAAAGCTGGTCAGGAGTTTCTATGTAAGGTCTGGTCCGTAAGAACCTTCGCGCTCTAAGCTTTTTTCGCATACAGCACGGCCAGGGCTTCGGCGCAGCGTTCGCCGTCGAGGGCGGCCGACATGATGCCTCCGGCAAACCCGGCCCCTTCTCCGCAGGGATAAAGTCGTTTGAGCTGAACGTGTTCGAGGGTTTCTCTATCCCGGGGAATGCGCACCGGCGACGACGTACGGCTCTCCACCCCGACGATCTGGGCATCGTTGGTGAAATAGCCGCGCATTTTCCGGCCAAAATCCTGGAAGCCGCGGCGCAGCCGCTCACTGATGAACGGAGGCAACACGTCGTCCATCACCACGGAAGTCAGGCCTGGTTGGTAGGAAGTGTCGAGCAACGAAGAAGAGACTTTGCGGTGCACAAAATCGCCGAGGCGTTGGGCCGGGGCGTTTTGCGTTCCCCCTGCCACGGCGCAGGCGCGTTGCTCGACTTCGCGTTGCAGGGCCAGCCCGGCCAGCGGTCCGAGGTCTGCGAACCGTTGCCAATCTTCCGGCTCTACGGAGACCACAATGCCCGAATTGGCGTACCTGGAATCGCGGCGGGAAGGCGACATGCCGTTGACGACAACCTCGCCGGGAGCGGTGGCCGCGGGCACGATAAACCCACCCGGACACATGCAAAACGAAAAGACACCCCGTTTCAGTCCCTCGAAATTGACCTGCGACACCAGTGCGTACGACGAAGCGGGCAGGTACGGCCCCCGGTCTTCGCAGTTGTATTGGATGCGGTCGATGAGCGCCTGCGGGTGCTCCACTCGGACGCCCATTGCAAACGGTTTGGCCTCCAGGTAGACGCCGCGCCGGTGCAACAGTTCGAAGACGTCGCGCGCCGAGTGGCCGGTCGCCAGAATGACGCCCAACCCTTCGATCCGGTCGCCCGCCTGGGTGACCACACCCCGCAGCTCGCCTTCCTGCAAAAGCAGGTCAGTGACTTTCGTATCGAAATGGACTTCGCCCCCGGCGTCCCGAATGCTTTCGCGAAGCGCCATCACCAGGTTGGGCAACTTGTTGGTGCCGATGTGCGGATGCGCGTCGACCAGAATTTCGGACGTAGCGCCGTGGGCGACCATAATTTCCAGAATACGCCGCACGTCGCCGCGTTTTTTGGAGCGCGTGTACAGCTTTCCGTCCGAATACGTGCCGGCCCCGCCCTCCCCGAAACAGTAATTGGATTCGGGATTGACGACGTGTTCTTTGTTGATCGCTGCCAGGTCGCGCCGCCGCATCCGCACGTCTTGCCCCCGTTCCAGGACAATAGGTTTCAGGCCCTTCTCGATCAGGCGCAAGGCCGCAAACAACCCGGCTGGCCCCGCCCCCACGATCACGACCGGATCGGCCTGCGAGACGTCGGGATAGTCTTTGACGAAGTCAATAAGTGGCGGCAATGCATTGCCTACGTCTACCGTGACGTTGACGCGCACCTGACGTCCGCGGGCGTCGATGGAACGGCGGGCGACCCGCACGGCGGTGTCAGAAGAAAGGGAAAAGCGGCGGCGTACTTCGTCGCGCAGGGCGTCTTCCTGGTACGCGAGGTCCGGCGGAAGAATGAGGGTATGTTGCTGGTGCATCCGGGTAAGGTAGTGATCCTTAAAACGGTAAAGTGCAAAGGTACGAACTCTTCCGGTGCTGATCAGGCATTTCCCGGCCCCGCAATTCCCCAAAGGGTCAGAAGCGTTGCCGGACGACGTACCCCACTTTGACGCCCAGCGCCAGGTTAAGCCCGGCGGCCCGTCCGGATCGGTCATGTCCCAGCACATCAAAGTCGTTGACGGCCGCCTCTTCTCGCGGACCAAGCACGTGTCCAAAGGTGGTTTGCCGCTGCCGAAAGCCTACCCCCGTGTAGCCATCTACCCGCAGCCGCGCCCACGTGTATTGCACACCGACCAGCGCCTGCACACCCCATTTTTGTCGATGATAGTCGGCCCGTTCGAACGCGATCATGCCCTCGTAGTGACGGCCCTCCCAACGTTCGTACTGCCCATCGTGTAACGTGGCGCGGCTCTGGAGCGCAAATCCTTCCAGCCCTACGTACATCCGCGTCGGGTATGAGGTCGAATTCGGAACATAGTACTTCACCTGCGGGCGGATTTCCAGAAAATGATACGACGAAGCCACGCCCATTCCGCGGGCCGTAAGGCCGTGGCCGGTACCCACATCCAGTGCTACTCCCCAGCGCACAGTGCTGACTTCCGCCCCGAACCGGTGACGCGCCAGCGGGTCCAGGTACGTCAGCGGCATGAGGTGCACGTCCAGGTTCCAGGGGCGGGAAAATGCCTGGGCCGAAGCGTGGAACGACAGGCCCGACAGCAGAAGGAGAAAAAGCGTCTTCATGGCGCAAATCTCTATCGAACCCGGCGCTTGCCCTTGGAGATTCCCGACATGTGGGCAGACTCGCTGCGCCTGAGCGGCGCTAGAAAAAGTACCCGGCCGTGACGCCCACCCGCACCGGCACAATGACACGGCTGTTCAGTTGCCGTTTGAAGACCGACCGCCACTCGGGGTTCTCGATCTCCCAGTCGCGTTCGATGGTACGGTACCCAATGCCGACGCCCCCGTAGAAATCAAGCGCCAGATGCGCCCCCTCCCATCGCCAGAACTGGCGTGCGCCCATCAGGAACGAGAGCGCATACCGTTTTTCGCGGGCGGCCAGCAGGCGAGGGGAACTGAGCTGGCCCACCGAATCGCGGACAAAAGCCTGGTGCGTTCGGTTCACGTACTGCAACTCCTGCCCCCAATACCACACGTCGAGCAGACCGCCAGGGTGGTAAAGCTTTTGCCGCAACTCGACAGCATAGCCCGTGCGGAACGGACGATTCAGGTACGCGTCGGAGGGTTTGTAGAAAAAGGGATTGCGTAGCCAGTTGATGCCCAGCTCGTAGCCCAGCCGGTTTTCCAGGTAATACTCGATCGACAGCGGCAGCTGCCCGAACGCGGTCGCCAGCGGGTTGGTACTGACGATGACCGTACGCAGTTCGTTCACCCGGGGGCGGAAGTAGCGCAAACGACGGCGACGCAAGATCAGATCGGGCTTATCGACCGGGCCCAGCGAATCGCGCACGGCCAGCGTGGCTTCTATCGACGGCGTTTGGTACGCCTGATAATAGCCGGCCAACAGACCTTCGGGCGTATAGAACGTCCACTCGCCGACCCGCTCGAACCCTTCCATGGCGCCTTCGGTTTTGAGTTTGCCGTCCGGATAAAATCCCACGTAGTGGCCCTGCCCCTGTTCGTACTGGGCTTTGCCCTCCTGCCAGCCGTTTTCGTTGAAGAATTCCCAGGCACCAGCGGGCACCCCTTCTTGCATTTGCCCGCGCATTTTCAGCATCCCGTTCTCATAGTACTCCTCGTAGGGACCGTTGCCGTTGTTGAAGTGCAGCTGCGCCTTGAATTTCCCGCTGGGGTAGAGCATCTCCCACGCCCCTTCTTTCAATCCGGCTTGTTCGGTGCCCCGTGCACTGACCGACCCGTCTTCGTGGTAATACACCCAGGTACCGTCTTTGGCCCCCTGCCGGTACCCGCCTTCGGCAGCCAGCGTATCGTTCGGGTGAAAAAAGCGCCAAGGCCCTACGCGCTGGCCGTTAGCCTCCTCGCCGATGGCCTGCAAATGTCCGTTTTCGTGATAATAGCGCCAGAGGCTGTCGCTGGCTTCGTGGTGCAACCAGCCTTCGGCACGCACCTCGCCCGAAGGATAATACCCTACGTAGCGCGCCACGTCGCCCTGATAGGTTCGTTCGTTGAGGAGATTGCCTTCGGCGTCGTACCCGCGCCAGACTCCGATGCGCGTTTCACCCGCGAACACGCCTCGCTCGCTGAGGGTGCCGTTGGGATGGTAGAAGCGCCACTCGCCGACCTTGCGTCCGGCCTCCCAGTTGCCTTCCTGTTCCAGCCGGCCTTCCTTGTCGAAGTACTGCCAGTGCCCTACGGGCTGGTTGGCGCGCAACAAGCCGCGCATGCGGGGTTTGCCGTTTTCGTGGTACCAGGTCCAGGTGCCGGTCGCGACGCCGCGCTCGTACTGGCCTTTGACCATCAGCAGGCCATGAGAATAGTATTGCTCGTAACTGCCCCACAGTTGTCCGTCGGGAGCCACAAAAAAGCGGGATTTCAGATGCGTATGCTCGTCGTCGTACCAACGGGTGGTGAGCTGTTGCGCCGCCGCGGTTCCCGTTAGCATTCCCCAGGTCAACAGACACCATAGCCAACTAGCGCGCATCAGAATCGGTATTGGGTGAGCGAAGTAGCTGTAAGTTAGTCAGATTTGGGCGAAGTCTCTTCCGAAGAAGCGACATATCCGTTGCGCTTTTCGTTCGACATGGCGCGCGTCCCCCAGGCACTGCGCTCGGATTCTTCCCACAATTCGGGAAAGAAAATGCGCTGCTGGAAGCGGGGAGGCAGGTATTTCTGCCAGTTGGTTCCGCCGGTGGCGGCAATCACTTCCGGTTCGCGATGCAGGTACTTGCCGGCCGAACGCAGGTGCGCCATCGGCCAGGTAACGTTCACACTCAGGTCGAAGGCCCGCATGGCAACTTTGACCGTCTCGCGCTGAACATCGTCCACGTCCAGCGTCAGGTACTTCTGCCACAGGTTCTTTTCCTGGAAGCGGTGGGCGGTCCGCAGCAGTTCGTCGCGGTATTTTCGCTCGAAATGTTGCAGGGTAAGCGTTTCGTCGCCGGTGGCCAGTTCGGTCGCGCCGCGCTTCCAGTACACTTCCTGGTACATCGCTTCCAGCGAGGCGCCGCGCAGGCCCTCCCGCTGGTCGCGGTTCACCAGGTTGATCAGATCGGTCGAGGCCAGTTCGATCAACCGGTACTGCACGGACTGAAACCCACTGGCGGGCAACAGGGCCATCCGGAACTTGCGGAACTGCGCCGGCTCCATGCCCTCAACCATCACCTCGAACGAGGTAATCAGGATCTTGAAATAGCGATTCATGCGCTCCAGGCGCATCAGAAACGTCTCGGCCGTCAGGTGCGGATCGTCGGCGAGCTGTTCCTGTTCCCAGCGCACCAGCTTGAAGTACAGCTCCGTGGTTTGATGATAGACGATGAACACCATCTCGTCGGGAAACTCCGTACGGGGCGTCTGGAGTCCCAACAGCGCATCGAGGTGAATGTAGTCCCAGTAATTCAGGTAGTCGGTGTAAAGCAGGCCTTCCAGGTAGGCGGGTAAATCCTGTCCTGTGGTGCCATACTTCTCTTTTAGTGCCCGGATTTTGTCCAGCAGATCAGGATCAAGTTCGGAAGAAGCTGCCGACGGAGTGCCGGAAGACTTAGGTTTCGGATCGGACATAAGGGGAATATTAGCGCGGCACAGCCGCTTCTTTGCCGGGATATGGGCCCCGACACGATCGATATAAATGCGTAAATTTGAGCATAGATTGAGCTAATTCCAACTCTGCCGCATGATTCCTACACAAACACCTGATACCCAGCGCACTCGCAAGGCCCCAGACCTGTTTGAGTCGCCGGATTTTTACGACCTCGACGATCTGCTGACCGACGAGCACAAGCTGATTCGCAGCACGATGCGCGAGTTTGTGAAACGTGAAATTTCGCCCATCATCGAAGATTGTGCCGAGCGTGCCCACTTCCCCTACGAGATCGTGCGCAAGTTTGGAGAGATCGGTGCCTTCGGCCCTACCATTCCGACGGAATACGGCGGCGGCGGACTCGATTACATTGCCTACGGGCTCATCATGCAGGAAATCGAACGCGGCGACTCGGGCATGCGCTCCACGGCGTCGGTGCAGGGGTCGCTCGTGATGTTCCCGATCTACGAATTTGGCTCGGAAGCACAGCGGCAGAAATACCTTCCCAAACTGGCCTCGGGCGAGTGGCTCGGCTGTTTCGGTCTGACCGAACCCGACCACGGCTCCAACCCCGGCGGCATGCGCTCTACGCTGCGCGACGCCGGCGACCATTACGTGTTGAACGGCAGCAAGATGTGGATCTCCAACTCGCCCAAAGCAGACGTGGCGGTCGTTTGGGCCAAAGACGACAACGGACGCATCAAAGGGGTGATTGTGGAGAAAGGCATGGAAGGCTTTTCGGCGCCGGAAATCCACGGCAAGTGGTCGCTCCGCGCCAGCATCACCGGCGAACTGGTCTTCGACAACGTTAAAATCCCGAAAGAAAACGTCCTGCCCGGCAAAGACGGCCTCGGTGCACCGCTCAAATGCCTCGACTCCGCCCGGTATGGCATTGCCTGGGGGGCACTAGGCGCGGCGATGGACTGTTACGACACGGCCCGCCGCTACGCGCTGGAACGCCATCAGTTCGGCAAACCCATTGCATCGTTCCAACTGGTGCAGAAGAAGCTTTCGGAAATGCTGACCGAAATTACCAAAGGGCAACTGCTGGTGCTGCGCCTCGGCCAACTGAAAAATGCCGGAAAAGCCACCACGGCGCAGGTCTCGATGGCGAAACGCAACAACGTGGAGATCGCGCTGAACATCGCCCGCGAAGCCCGGCAAATCCTCGGCGGCATGGGCATCACGAACGATTACCCCATCATGCGCCACATGATGAACCTGGAATCGGTTGTGACCTATGAAGGTACGCACGACATCCACCTGCTCATTCTCGGTCAGGAAATCACCGGCATCCAGGCCTTTAAATAAGTGCATCGGCGCGGCGCGCTGGTCGGTGAGCAGTTTTCGGTAGCCAGGCGGCAGGTGGTGGTGCATCGGATGCACTACCTCGGCGAGAACATCGACCAGAAAACAGCGGGCCGCGTATGAAAACGTGAGCGCGGAACAGAACATGAGACGCACGCTTCACTTTCAACGCTGAGCTTTACACGTTTCAACTCCTAACCCAATCACCCACTCCCCTATGCCCCAGTTCATTGTAACGGCCCACGATTACACCGACCCGCAGGCGCTGGAACGCCGCATGTCCGTGCGCGAAGCTCATCTGGAAAATGTTCGCAAGCTGAAAGCCGACGGCAAGTTTGTGATTGGGGGCGCAACGCTGGATGCGGAAGGCAAGATGAACGGCTCCGTGGCCATTTTCGACTTTCCGACGCAGGAAGAGCTGGAAGCTTTTCTGAGCACCGACCCCTACGTGGCGGGGCGCGTCTGGGAAACGTACGAGATCAAACCTTACCGGGTCGCCAACGTCTGAGCCATCCGCCCGCTTTTCATCACCGTCCGTTGGTATCGGGCTGGTGCATCATCAGGGATTCGATCACCCGGGCCACCGAATCAGGGGCCGTCTTTTCGACCAGGTAGGCGTGTGGGCCGTTCGGATCGTCACGCCAGCCGTTGCTGCCGTCGGGTTGGGACACAAAATACCCCCGCTGCACCCGATAGAACGGCGCAGGGCTCATCACGGCGGCCAGCGTTGCCGTCTGATCCCAACTCATCCGCCCGGCCGAATCTTCTTCGGCCAGTGGCATGCTGATGGCAAAGGCATGGCGCACAGGGCTTTCGGCCGGACCATCGGCCACCAACCGCAGGCCCGTTTTGACGCGTTGCCCGATTTCGAACCCGCTGAACAGAATCGGCGTCGGCCAGTGCTCGATTGCTTCGCGCGCGGCCGTCGAGTCCGTGTAGACGTTGAACTCCCGCCCTTCGGGAAAGCGCCCGGCCATGGCCACCCATTGTTTTACTTTTTGTTTGACCAAAGCTTCGCCCGGCAACGGCGACAGCGAATCGGGAGCTGACTGGAGGAGGTCACGCAGGTTGGTCAGAAAACCGACGGAGACGATGATGACGCTGGTATCGGGCTGGGCTGACAGCACGCGGCGGTAGAGCGTAACGGCATCTGACACCTCGCCGGTGGAGGCGACGGCATGCGGATAGTGGGCCACCAGCGTATCGGGCCAGTACTGGACAGCGCCCAAGTTGACACTGCCCGCCGGCGGCGCGCCGATCGGCAAATCCGGACGGCCAAAATAGGTATTGAGTACGTCGATGCTGGGCGCTACCAGCGGATGCCGGTTGGAGGCCACCGTCGCCAAAATGCGTACGCGTCCCTGGTCGGCCAGCGCATGCAACAGCGCCAGAGCACCCACGTCGTCGTAATCGGGACCAAAGTCGGTATCGAAAATCACGGACACCGGCGCGGCGGTATCGGAGGCGACGTCAGGGGTAGTGGCACGGTCCTGCGGCTTTCCGGAGGGCTGGCAAGCGATGCCTGCCAACACACCGGAAAGCGCAAGCCAGTACGGCACGGGCCGGAAAAAACGTGATTTACTCAACCTGCCAGACCACTTCTTTGGTACCACTTTTCGTCAGCAGCAGGATTCGTGTCGGGTTGGGCACCAGCACCAATCGGGTGATCATATTGGGATAGTCGTCGGCGTCTACCAGCACGCCTTCGTTCTGGCTGACGTCGTAGGTAGGCTTGCCGTTACGCTTTTCTTTGGTTTTCTGGTACTTTTTCGCCAGGTAAGCGATGGGCAGCAGCACGTCGTTGTCAGGGCAAAATTCGTCGTGTACTACATGAAAAGCTTCTTCGAGGTAGGTCCCGTAGTGACTCAGAAATTCGTCTTCCATCTGATGGAGCTCGTCTTCCACTTCGTCGTAGCGCTCGTCGTTATACTGCATCTGGCTCAGTTCTGTTTTTTTCTCCACCAGCGCTATCAGGTCGTTGTCGAGCTGATTGGTATTCATATATATTCCAAATAGGGTTACAAAATACAAAGCTGAAAATACTACCGCATCTTTGCAAAAATATTTCTGCCCAGCGGCCGAAAACCGCCCACCAACCGTCGTCGTGGGCCGTTGGGCTGGTGCAGACAGCGGTGGCTTTTCCCGTCATGTGCGTTCCAGCAACGGCGCCCCGAGCAAGATTTTGCGGTTTAGCGGGCGTGCTGTGAATTATCTAAAAAATGAAATTAAGTTTGTGAGGCGCCACCTGCCGCCGCAACGAGCACACCGCGCCCCGCCGCCCAGGCCGTAGAACGATGAAAAGAAGCCGGACCCGAAGGTTAACTCTGCGCTCCTTTCCACGTTCAACCTTACACCTGTCGGCTGCAAAACAGCACACAACCCTTTAACCAACACGTACTAAACCCAATAACAGAATAACTGATCGACATGGATATGACCACGCAAAGCCGCGTAGACCAATGGCTTCACGGCGCTTACGACGAAGAGTCCAAACGGCAGATCCGCTCCCTGATGGAGCGCGGCTCTGAAAAAGACCTGATCGATGCATTTTACAAAGACCTGGAATTTGGCACCGGCGGGCTTCGCGGCCTGATGGGCCCCGGTACCAACCGCATGAACCGCTACACGGTCGGCATGGCCACCCAGGGGTTGTTCAACTACCTGGCGAAAAGCTTTCCCGGCGAAACCATCAAGGTGGCCATCGCCCACGACAGCCGCAACAACAGCGACTACTTCGCCCGCGTGACGGCCGACGTCTTCACGGCCAACGGCGCCGAGGTCTACTTTTTCCGCGAGTTGCGCCCCACGCCGGAGCTGTCGTTTTCGATTCGTGAGCTGGGCTGTCACAGCGGCGTGGTCATCACGGCTTCGCACAACCCCAAGGAATACAACGGCTACAAAGCCTACTGGCAGGACGGCGCGCAGATGGTGGCACCGCACGACAAGAACGTGATCGCGGAGGTGAAAAACATCAAAGATCCGGGCGACGTGAAGTTTACGGGCGACGAGTCAAAGATGCATTACCTCGGCGAAAACATCGACCAGAAGTACCTCGACCGCATTGCCGGCCTTTCGGTATTTCCGGACGTGATTCAACGGCAGAAAGATCTGAGCATCGTGTACACGCCCATCCATGGCACCGGCATCACGATGGTCCCCAAGGTGCTGGCGCGCGTCGGTTTTACGAACGTACACGTGGTGGAAGAACAGGCGCAACCCGACGGCAACTTCCCGACGGTGATTTACCCCAACCCCGAAGAGTCGGAAGCGATGAGCATGGCCGTAACCAAGGCCAAAAACCTGAACGCCGACCTGGTTATGGCGACCGACCCCGACTCGGACCGCGTGGGCGCCGCCGCGAAAAACCACAAAGGCGAGTGGCAACTGCTGAACGGCAACCAGACCGCCTCCCTCATTTTCTACTACCTACTGGAAGCCTGGCAACAGGCCGGCAAGCTGGAAGGACGCGAGTACATCGTGAAAACCGTCGTGACGACCGACCTGCTGGCCGACGTGGCGCGTCACTACGGGGTGGAGGTCTACGACGTGCTGACCGGGTTCAAGTTCATTGCCGCCATCATGAAGGAAAACGAAGGCAAGAAGACCTTCATCGCGGGGGGCGAAGAGAGCTACGGCTACCTGGTGGGCGATTTTGTGCGCGACAAAGACGCCATCATCTCCTGCGCCATGATTGCCGAAGTAACGGCCTACGCCAAAGATAAAAACCTCAGCCTGTTTGATCTGCTGCTGGAGATCTACATGAAATTCGGTTTCTACAAAGAGAAGCTGATTTCGCTGACCCGGAAGGGCAAAGAAGGCGCGGAAGAGATTCAGCAGATGATGGCCGACCTGCGGGCCAACCCGCCGGAAACCATCAACGGGTCGAAGCTGGTGCGCCTGATCGACTACGAAATGGACCAGGACCGCAACCTGCTGACGGGCGAAACCCGCCCCACCGGCCTGCCGAAGTCGAACGTGTTGCAGTTCATCACCGAAGACGGCAGCAAAATTTCGGCACGCCCGTCGGGCACCGAACCCAAGATCAAGTTTTATTTCAGCGTCCGCGAAAAACTGGAAAGCCGCGATGCGTACGAGCAGGTCTCCAAGCAGCTCGACGACCGCGTTCAGGGCATCATCGACAGCATGAAGCTCCACTAAAGCAGGTGCTACAAGCCGAAAAACGAAAAATCCCCGGTGGTCCAGACCGGGGATTTTTGTTACATACAAACTAACTTAAAAAAGGTGTTGTATCGTGTAAAGTGGTATTAGCTGTCTTCTAGAAGTTAAGCCGTTCGTTACGCAATCTTCTCAACATTAATCGCGTTCAAGCCCTTTTTCCCCTGCTTCAGGTCGTACGTGACACGATCGTTCTGCTGAATTTCGTGCACAAGGCCGCTGGAATGGACGAACACCTCTTCGTTTGATTCATCGGATACGATAAACCCGTATCCTTTCTCACGATTAAAAAATTTTACTTTGCCGGTTTTCATAAAATAATAGGTAAATAAATGATAAAAGACTAACGGTAAAGTTATTTGATTACACTGAAATACAGATAAATCACGAAAATAAATTTACATATCCCCCTATTGACATGTAACAGATCAGGGCTTTCTGCGGCAATTTTTTTTCAGGGCCGTGCAACCTTCCTCCCCCGCCCTGCATCTTGGTGTTGAATTCGGAAACAATGAAGCTGCGTTTTACTCGTACGGATCGCCAGTATACTCACGAGAAGGAGTTGGTACAAGACTGCCAAGCGGGCGTTCGGGCCGCCCAACGGCACCTGTACGAACACTACGCGCCGAAGATGCTGGTGGTTTGCCAACGTTACCTGCGCGACGACTACGAAGCCGAAGACGCGCTGGTGCGGGGGTTTACGAAGGTGTTCCAACACCTGCATCAGTACGAAGGGAACGGCAGTTTCGAAGGGTGGATCCGCCGGATTATGGTAAACGAAGCGCTGATGCAACTGCGCAAAAGCCGCCTGATGTTTGTCCATACAGAAGTAGAAGCCCTACAGTACCAGCCGGACTACCGGACAGTCGACACCTCGCTGGAAGCCGAAGACCTGATGAACCTGGTCTGCCAGTTGCCCGACGGTTACCGCACGGTGTTCAACCTGTACGCCATCGAAGGCTATTCGCACAAAGAGATTGCCGACCAGCTCGGCATCTCGGAAAGTACCTCAAAATCGCAACTCAGTCGGGCGCGCGTTCTGTTGCAGGAATACCTGCGGAAAAGCGACCTGTACTCTAAAAAAAAAGCTAGCCATGCAAGAGAATCGTGACGAAGAACTGGATCGGCTGTTTGCCGACAAGCTAGCCCACCACACGCGTCGGCCCGCTCCCCACCTGTGGAATCGCCTGGAAGCTACGCTGGCCGATGAGAAATCGGCAGCCGTGGCCCCAGTGATGACCGCCGGGAAGCACCCGCGCTGGTGGTATGCCGCCGCCGCCGCCGTGCTGTTGCCCTTCTGTGTCTGGGTGGGCGTACAGACGTACCAAAACGCGTCGGACGGCGATCGGCTGGCGGGCACAACCGCTCCTACCGAAATGACGGACACCGCCACGGGGCTGGCCCATGCCGTGTTGCCCGGCGATACGGTAGCGACGGCCCTGCGCCCCCGGCTCCAAACCGCCCCGACGGTAGCGGTCCAGACCACAGTACCCGCGGCGGTTCCCTCGCCGCAACCGGCCACTGCGCCCGCGGCGGCGGCGGCACCTACACTGGCACAGCGCTCGGCCGGCACAAGGCAGCAAAACGCCCCGGTCACCGTTCCGGAAAAGACCCTTCAACCGTTCGAAATGCCGGCGCGGGAGCCCGAAGCCCTCGCCCTGACGGAAGAAGCGTCGGCCCCGGCCACGACCGAACGTGCTCCGGTAGAACCCCGCGCCACCGGCACTACGCTGGAAATCGAGGTGCGGCCGAGCCGGAGCGAAAACGCTGGCTTGTTAGCACAGGCGGCTCCTGACGAGGATGCCACCGCGCAAGGCCTGGGCGGTGTGTTCCGGCAATTGAAAAAAGCCGCTCGCGGCGAAAAAGTTGAACTAAACCAAATCATTCCGATCGACAAAGAAGACTTGCTGGCGCACGTCCCGTTTCGGAAAGAAAAACACCAAGACTAAACCAAGCTTAAACCCATGAAACGCTATATAATTTTCGCACTTCTGGCCCTGGTGAGCCTCTCGGCCCCCGCGCGGGCGTTCTCTGAGCCCTACACCGACACCGTCATCGTAAAGTTCGGCGACAACAGCAAAATGGTCATCTACGTCGAAAGCCGCGAAGACCTCGAGCAACTGCGGCAATACGACATGGACGAACTGGTCGAACGTTTCGATTCGCTTCTCTACGCAGATAACAACGACACGGAAGTGATTTACGACGAAGACTCCACGTCCATGCGCCGCCGGACAGTCATCAAAACCTTTGGCAACGGCAGCGTCCGCATCGAGTACGACGTGGTTTTGAGCGATGATGACGACGATGACGATACGTACCAGGAATCTCATCACGCCCACCGCTCCGACAACGACGACGATGATGACGACGACCATGATCATGACCGCCACGCCAAACGGCGCAACCACCGGGTCGACTCAGATTTTATCCTGGACCTGGGCCTGAATAACTACCTGGAAAACGGCCAAACGCCCGACGCCACGGGGCAACCGTACGGCCTGCGGCCGCTGGGATCACGCTACGTGGCCCTGGGCTACTCCTGGCGCGTACGGATGGGAGGACCGAAAAGCCCGCTGTACTTCGAACCGGGCCTCTCCGTAAGCTGGTACAATTTTATGTTCCAGGACAACGTGCAGATCATCAAAGATCCGGCGGCCCGGATGGTGACTTTCCCGGTCGATACCGTACGCAACCTGCAGAAAAGTAAGCTGACGGCCTCGTACCTGAACGTACCGGCCAGCGTCGGTCTGAAATTCGGCCGCGGATTCCGCATCGCCGCCGGAGGCTACATCGGCTACCGGCTGGGCAGCCACTCCAAAATCAAATACGACCGCGACAACGGCAGAAGCGAAAAAGATAAGGAACATACCAACTTCTACCTGAACAGCTGGCGCTACGGCGTGGCCGGCGAAATCGGGTTCCGCGACCTGACGTTGTTTGCCAACTACGACCTCAACCCGCTTTTCAACGAAGGGTTTGGTCCTGACCTCCAGGCAATCAGCGGTGGCATCCGCCTGAGCTTTTAACGATACCCCCTTGTATTTCTGATGCTGAAAAGGCAACCTCTGCGGAGGTTGCCTTTTTTTGTTTTGAGGAAGATGCGTAGCTCTTACGTCACGACATCGCTCGGCGACAACTGCGCGAGGTCTTCGTCGGTGAGGGAGAGTCGCTTGTGCATGTCCTGCAACGTAGGCCGCCAGGCCGCGATGATCACGAACAGAATGACGTACAGCACGGCAAAGAAGCCGTCGTCGCTGAAGTAGTAGAAGATGGCCAGCAACAGCGAAGCGGCGATGTAAAGCATCATCCGAATCAGGAAAGCCCGACGGTAGCGGGCCAGCTTTTCGGGCAACGGCGCCTCCGGTCGTACCTGGCCGATCATGCGGCGAAACATCCGGTAGCCCGCAATGGCGTCGACCAGGCACGTGATGCCGATGGTGGCCCGCAGAATCCACGCCATGTGCGGATCGTTTTCGTAATTGATCACCGTCACCCGCGCCATCTCCTGATTCTCCAAATAGCTGTAGATGAAGACGATCAAAGACATCGACAGCAGGCCGTAGTAAATCAGGTTGAGCCGGTTTAGAAAAGTAGCGGAAGCATCGGAAGAAGAACTCATACAAATAGCGGTTGCTGTTTCTTTGGTACGAAGGTGCGGAAAAAAAGTAAGTATGTCGGCCGGCACACGATGCGAGCACGCCTTTGCTGCCAGCCCTTTTGGCGTCATCGCCTGTTCGCTTTGTGGCTGATTTACTACGGTTTAGCTCGCTTTTCCTCTCCCGCGCTCTGGTTTCTGTAACGCAGGCCACTCCACTCCCTCGTGGGTCCGGCCGAAACTCTCTCTGAAAATCACGCAGGTTAATTTGCTAGTAATCAACCTTTTACTCTCCTTCCCCTCGCCCAAGCAAGTTGTGCACCTTCCCGGCCTCTGCCAGCGTCCTTTTTGTTGTGCTTGCTGAACCCAACCGTTTCTGTACATATGACGCTTCGTTCGGAGAATCGACAGATTAATGCTCTGCAGAAAGACAACATTTGTAGCAACTGTCCACACAAGCCATCACATCTCGCTTGCTATGAGCCACTTACGCGCCCTCCAACTCTGGATAACGCTTCTTGCCGTACCCGGGCTGGCGTATGCCCAATCGGCCGACACGACCGACCTTTTCTCCATGCCGCTGGAAGAGCTGGCCGACATGAAAAATTCGGCGCTGGCCAGCGATCTGGAAAAGCAGCTCAATGCCATGACGCAAGTGGCCTCGCAGAAACCACTCGCGCTCCGCAACACGCCGGGCATCATCACGGTCATCCGGCAGGAAGAAATCGCCGCTTCCGGTGCCCGCGACCTGATCGACGTCCTGCGGCTCGTCCCAGGCATGGACTTCGGAGTCGACGTGCAGAACACGGTGGGGCTGGGCATTCGCGGTAACTGGGCGGCCGAGGGCAAAATTCTGCTGCTGCTCGACGGGCAGGAGATGAACGAAACCCTGTACGCCACCATTCAGTTGGGTAACCACTTCGACGTCAGTCAGATCAAACGCATCGAGATCATCCGCGGGCCGGGTTCGGCACTTTACGGGGGCTACGCCGAGTATGGCGTGATCAGCATCATCACCCACGACGCCGCTGACCTGCACGGCCTCCGGGTCACTACCACTTACGGACACATCCGTGGCGGCACGGCCAGGCGCAACGTGAGCGTATCCGGCGGGCAACAGTGGGGTGACGTGGGCGTGCAGGTGGCGCTGTTTGCGGGCCAGAGCCACCGCAGCGACGGCGTTTTTCAGGGCGTGGAAGGGTCCATTGCCCGCATCGACACCATTCTGGAACACGAAAGCATCAGGTTCGATACGCTGTACCACCCCGGTACGTTTGCGATGATGGACCAGGCCCGGCTCGATCCGCTGAACCTGAATCTGTCGCTTCACTACAAAGGATTGCAGTTTCGGACCCTTGCCGACCACTACCGCTCTACCACACGCGACGGCTACGGCGTGAGCCTGAGTCGCCCGTACCGCAACGATTTTGTCAGTTTTTATCATGAACTGAAGTACAACTGGGCGGTGACGTCCAAGCTCAAGATTGTTCCGCGCCTGAACTTCAAACAGCAGACGCCATACCGCAACCGCCAGGAAACCGACGAATACACCGCCTACGACCGCACGGCGCAACGGTTACGCGGGCAGGTGCTCGTTTCGTACGCACCGTCGCGGCAGATTGCCCTGACCATGGGCGGTGAGTTTTTTCGCGACCGCGCCCTCAGTCGTCTGGAAGGCGACGTGTTTTACAACGAGCAACCGACGCTGGCCTTTACCAACGAAGCGTTGTTCGGCCAGGCGCTGTTGCGGCACCGGCTGGCCAACGTGACGATCGGCGCCCGCTACGACCACAACAATGCCTTTGGATCGGCGTTCGTGCCCCGGCTGGGCATCACCCGCCAGTGGGGCAACTTCCACGGCAAATTGTTGTACGGGAATTCGTTCCGGGCCCCCGGTCTGGAAAACGTCAACCTGAGCCTCGACGGCCACATTCTGCCGGAGCGTACCCGGGTGATCGAACTGGAAGCGGGCCTGCAACTGTCGAAGTCGATGTTCCTGACCGCCAACCTGTTCGACATGAATACGCAAGACCCCATCTTTTATTTCTACGACGAAGCCACTGAATCGGAAGGGTACACCAACTACGAGCGGACCGGCAGCCGGGGCCTGGAAGTGGAATACAACGTGAAGACCGAGTGGGGTTTTATTCACCTCAACTACGCGTTCTACTCGGCCGCCGGCAGAAAGCAGACCGAAGCGTACGAGGTAGCGGACCAGCCACACGCCCGGCTGGCGTTTCCGGTGCACCGGGTGAACCTGAACAGTAGTTTTCGCCTGTTCCGCGACTGGCGGCTCAGCCCCACGGCCTCCGTGTCGAGCGCGCGCTACGCCTACCTGGCCGACGCATCGCTCGCCCGCTTTGCCCCCACCTACCTGGCGAACGTGTTCGTACAACGTCAGCACTTCCTTACCAAAGGCCTGGAAGCCGGCGTGGGCGTTTACGACGTGTTTAACCAGCGCTACACGTTTCTGCAACCTTACGACGGTGGGCACGCGCCCCTGCCCGGCACCGCCCGCGAGTGGGTCGTTCGCCTTTCGTACACCCTGGATTTCAACTAGCCGCCACCATGACCAAGCTCTACCGCGCCCTCTTCCTGGCCATGCTCATCGCCCTCTTCGGCCAGACCCGATACGCTCAGGCACAGGAGATTAACAGCAAAATCACGACGGTGTTCGTGTTTAGCTTTGCCAAGTATATTCAGTGGCCGCCGCAGGCCAGCAACGGCAATTTTGTGATCGGGGTACTGGGCAAAACCGACGTAACGCCGGAGTTGCATCTGCTGGCTGCCTCGCGCAAGCTGGGCGCACGGCAAATCGAAATCCGGGAGATCGGCGACGCCAGCCAACTGGAGGCCATCCGCGCCTGTCACCTGTTGTTTGTGGCCGAACGCGAAACACGCTCCCTCAAAGCCATCGCCGCTCAACTGGAACACGATCCGGTGCTGCTGGTCAGCAACGGCTGGGGATCGCTCAAGCAAACCGGCAGCATGATTCACATCTTTCTGGACGAAGAGTCCGACCGGGTCCGCTTCGAACTGAACCGCGAGCTGATGGCCCAGGTCCACCTGAAACCCTCCGCCCAACTCATTTCGCTCGCCGACGTAAAATAATCGCTTCGTTTGTCCGTACAAGAAGAGAAGTTGCCCTGTTCGGCCCGCTTCCTTTCTTCTCAAAAGCGTATGGTTAGATCAAATTTGGTACTTTCGAAGCTCAAACTCAGTGCTATGCGTACCTTCTCCATTCTAATGCTCGCCCTTTTGCTGGGAGCCGCTTCCTGTAACAAGACCTCTTCGCCGGCCGAGTTGGCCCAACTGCAAACGCAGGCCGATTCGCTGCGCGACAGCCTTGACCACTACTGGCAGGTGATGATGGTTTCGGACGACGTGAAGGCCTACAACGTCGGTCGACTGTTGCAGGAGCTTTCCTACGCGGACAGCGCCGACCCCATTGCCCTGGAACGGGTACGCATGCAACAGGAAGCTATCCTGTCGAAACGGTACGACCGGCAATCGATGGCAGAATCGGCCGCCATCGACCGGTACGACGCCGCGACCGACTCGCTGCTGCGGAGCGCTTTTCAGCTGGCCGCCACGACGCCAGGCTTCGAAAACTACAAGAACGGAGCTGACCTGGCGCGGGAGATCAAACAGGCTGACGACAGCATTCTGCTCTACCGCAACGAGTACGACGAATGGGCCAAGTCTTACAATCTGTTCCTGAAGCAGCACGGCGACGATCTGCAGGTGCTGGGCGAGCCGTATACCACTTGGCAGCCGCTGCCCATTTTCGAGCTCAGCGAGTAGCGCCCGTCTCCCCTTGCTGGGACCGGCACCCTGCCGAATTGGTGACATTTTGTTGCCGCAACTTTGCTATACTCTAGTGGTTCGCCACGCCTACCGGCGTGTTTTCAGCCTACATTCCGGGGTTACCAAAGTCATGTACCAATTATTGTAACATTATAAAAACTAGACTCTTAAGCCTTGCTACTTTCGTTTCCGGAATCATCTGCTTGATTCTCTGACGCTATTTTCACCTGAAGATTAACGCATGAAACGATTGTACCAATGGCTCTGGGGAGCGGCACTCTTGCTCGGAGGTCCGCTATACGGCCAGAGTTACCTGGGTATTGCGAACAGTAACTACGCAGGTACCAACGGGATCTACATGAATCCCGCCAATGCCGCCGACTCGCGGTATCTCGTTCACTTCAACCTTGGCACCGCCGGGGTGAACCTGTCGAACAACTATTTCCAGTACAATGCGCCTTTCTCGCCCTGGGCGATTTTGCGCGATCGCGTCCCGGAACAGTACCTGAACGCTGACGGAAAAGTACAATTTGAGAACACGTTCCTGATCGAGAAGATCAATGGCCGGAGCAAGATGATGCACCTCGGTGCAGACGTGCGTGGCCCTTCGCTGCTCATTGCCTGGAACCAGCGCAACAGCATCGGCCTGTCTACGCGGCTGCGCACCGCCTTCCAGGTCAACAACATGACGGAAAGCCTCGCGCGTACCCTCCGCTACCAGATGGATCATGAAGACCTGTTTGGCGTAAAACAAGAGAATACGCAGTACATGGCGAATGTCAATGCCTACACCGAATATGGCGTGACGTTCGCGCGCGTGTACATGGAAGAAGGTCCGCACTTCATCAAATCGGGCGTTACCCTCAAGTTGCTGAACGGCGTCTACTCAGCCTACATGCACAACCAGGGTACCGACCTGACCGTCTACTCGGCCGATTCGCTGGAAATCCATCAGGCCAACCTGGCGATGGGCTATACCAGCGAGAACCAGACGATCGACGGCAACTCGTTTTTCCGTTCTCCGTCGGGGCGTGGCTTCGGAGCCGACCTCGGGCTGGTGTACGAGTACCGCCCGGATTTTGAAGACCACCAGTTTAAACTGGATGGGCAACCCCGTACCGATGGAAAAGTAAACAAGTATACCCTCCGGCTCAGCGCCGCGTTGCTCGACGTCGGCAATATCTCTTATTCGAACCGCGACCACGTCCGGACCTACACCGCCCAGACGGGCATGCTTTCTTCGGCTTACATGACCGACATGGAAGGCGAAGAGTTTGAGGATTTCGAAGATGTAAAAACGTACGTGGATTCGTTGCTGGGCATCACACCCGGCGAAAAGCGTTTTAACGCAGGACTGCCTACGGCACTGAATTTACAGGCCGACGTTAAAGTCGCCAACCGCCTGTACATCAATGCGACCTGGATGCAAAGCCTGCGGGGACGCAATTTTGTCGGCATGCGCGAAAACACCTACGTTGCCGTGACTCCTCGCGTAGAATTCCGTTGGTTGGAAATCGCGTTCCCCATGTCGCTGACCAACAACTTCTTCAACTTCAACTTCGGTCCGATGGTACGCCTCGGTCCCGTCTTTGCCGGCTCGGACAACCTGGCGGGCCTGATGGGCAAAAGTCGCTCGCACGGCATGGATTTCTACATGGGCGCTTCCATTCCGATCGGGCGCGTCAACCTGCGTAAGAAAGACCGCGACAACGACGGCGTGTCGAACCGCAAAGACCAATGTCCGGAAGCGGCGGGTTCCTGGGAAACCGGCGGCTGCCCCGATACCGATGGCGACGGTGTGCTGAACCGCGACGACCGCTGCCCGAACCTGGCAGGTCCTGCGAACCTGGGCGGTTGCCCGGACAGCGACGGCGACGGCGTAATCGACTCGAAAGACCGCTGCAAAGACATCCCGGGAAGTGCTGAACTGTTCGGCTGCCCCGATACCGACGGCGACGGCATCAACGATCACGACGACCTCTGCCCCGACGTGGCTGGTTCGGCTACGGCCAACGGTTGCCCCGATAGCGACGGCGACGGTGTAGCCGACAAGGACGACAAGTGCCCGACGCTGGCCGGTCCGGAGAAATACCAGGGTTGCCCCGATACCGACGGCGACAAAGTGCCCGATCCAGACGACAAGTGTCCTGAGTTGCCGGGTATTGCGAAGTGGAACGGTTGTCCGGATACCGACTTCGACGGCCTGCCGGACGACATCGATGCCTGCCCAACGGTACGCGGCTCGGCGAAGATGAACGGCTGCCCCGACAAAGACTTCGACGGCGTAGTCGACCACGAGGACGAGTGTCCGTCGCAATTCGGTTCGCCGGAAAACAACGGATGTCCGCTCGTGAAAGTGGCCGAAACCGATCAGCTGGCCGACCTGACTCAGGATGAAGAAGAGACGTTGCGCGCCGCCTTCGAACACCTGGAGTTCGAATCTGGCAAAGCCGTGATCCGCGCCGATTCGAAAGCCAACCTGGACGATCTGGCCAAGATCCTGATCAAGAAAAGCGCCTATCGCCTGCGCATCGACGGCCACACCGATAACGTGGGCAGCGACGCGGCCAACCTGAAACTGAGCCGCGACCGCGCCGAAGCTGTCAAGCTGTATCTGGTGCAGAAGCGTGTCAGCGCCACGCATATCCTGACCGAAGGCTACGGGGAAACCCGCCCGGCAGCCTCGAACGATACAGAAGCGGGCCGCCAGCGGAACCGAAGAGTTGAGCTAAAGGTGATAAAATAGGGTTAGCATGACGGAAAGGCACTCCTGCTTTTCCCACGAAAAAGCCGCCGCGGGTTCCGCGGCGGCTTTTTGCTTTCCATCCCTCTGACCTACTCCGTTAGGCCGCAGGTATTCTCTGCAGAGCTACTTCGCTTCCTCCTGCCATTTTTCTGCACACAATGGGTACCTTCGTCGCGCTTTAACCCACGTTTTCCTTTCACTATGATTCGTTTTTACTGGCTCCTCTCCTTCTTTGTACTTGTTACCGCAAGCTTTGCGCAAACCGACGACGCCGCCACCATCCAAAAAATTTACAACGAGGCTTTGCAAAACGGCCAGAGCTACGAGAACCTCCGCTTCCTGACCAAAGAGATCGGGGCCCGGTTGAGTGGCTCGCCCCAAGCCGCCGCTGCCGTTGAGTGGGGACGCCAGGTAATGGATACGTTGGGCCTGGATCGGGTGTATTTACAGGAAGTGATGGTGCCTCACTGGGTGCGGGGCGCGCGGGAACAGGGGCGCATCCTTTCGCAGCGCTCCGGCGCGGGTCAGGAGGTCAACCTTTGTGCGTTAGGGAATTCTATCGGCACGGGTCCGGCAGGCGTGGTTGGCGAAGTGGTCGAAGTACACGGCCTGGAAGAACTCGATGCGCTGGGTCGTGCGCAACTGGCAGGCAAGATTGTGTTTTTCAACCGGCCGTTCGATCCTGCGCTGGTCAACACCTTTGAAGCCTACGGCGGCGCGGTCGACCAACGGGGCGGAGGCGCCTCGGCCGCTGCCCAATACGGCGCGGTGGGAGTCGTGGTCCGTTCCATGACCACGCGCCTCGACGACGTTCCCCACACCGGCAGCTTGCGCTACGCAGCCGATGTTCCCAAAATTCCGGCCGTGGCGATCAGCACAAACGACGCTGACCGGCTCAGTCGGCAACTGACGCTGGAACCCGACCTGAAGTTCTATTTCGAAACCCACTGCCAGATGCTGGACGACGTCTTGTCTTACAACGTGATCGGCGAAATCAAAGGCACTCAATTTCCGAACGAAGTGATTCTGGTGGGTGGGCACCTCGACTCGTGGGATCTGGGCGAAGGCGCGCACGACGACGGGGCAGGCTGCGTGCAGGCAATGGAAGTACTACGTATCCTTAAATCGTTGGGAATCAAGCC
The DNA here is from genome assembly GCF_900100765.1 of Catalinimonas alkaloidigena. Lineage (NCBI taxonomy): Bacteria > Pseudomonadati > Bacteroidota > Cytophagia > Cytophagales > Catalimonadaceae > Catalinimonas > Catalinimonas alkaloidigena. The sequence continues at coordinate 322,253 of NZ_FNFO01000006.1, forward strand.
CAAACACACCATCCGGGCGGTGCTGTTTATGAACGAAGAAAACGGCCTGCGTGGGGGACGAAAGTACGCCGAAGTCGCCCAGGCGAACCGCGAAAAGCACCTGGTTGCCATCGAATCGGACCGGGGTGGGTTTACGCCCCGCGGGTTTGAAACCAACGCCTCACCGGCGCAACTCAAACGCATGCAGGGCTGGGTGACTCTGCTGGCACCTTACGGACTTCACGAGATGATTGCGGGGGGCGGCGGGGCCGACATCGGGCCGCTGGAAGCGCAGGGAACCGTGCTGATGGAATACCTGCCCGATCCGCAACGGTACTTCGATTACCACCACACCAACATCGACACGTTCGAGGCGGTCAACCGACGCGAACTGGAGTTAGGCGCCGCCGCCATGGCTTCGCTGGTGTATCTGTTGGACCGCCACGGCCTCGGCAAGGCCAAATAACGCACGCTTACTTGTTAGTAGCGCTCACGCCCAGCTTTTGTCGCTGTGCACTAGCCCAGGACTTGATCAGCGCAATCTTCTCGTCGGTCATGTTGGCATCGGTGTGCAGCCACGTGTAGGCCGGAAGGGGCATGTGCCCCTCTTCTACTTCTTCCACAATCTCTTCCAGTTTGTGGTCCATGCGCTTGGGCGCGTACGAAGCAAATTCCGAGAAATTCAGCTCTTCTTTCCCCTCTTCGATGTGATGATTAAGCCACCAGCTGACCGGATTGATCTGCGCATACCAGGGATACACCGTGTGGTTCGAGTGGCAATCGTAACACGAAGTTTTGAGAGCGACCATCACGTTGTCGGGCACCTCCACGGCGTGCGTAATGTCCCGCGGCGTATTTTCCTCACCGGCGTTGGCTTCCGGACGGATGAACTGGATGAGCACCAGCAGGGCGACGAGGCTGAGTAAAACGATGCGTTTGGTTTTCATAAGCGGAACGTTTGCAAGGCCGGGTGATATCTGCAAAAGTAGGAATCCGCTGCAGACCTCCTGCATTCGTCCCCCCTTCTCACGCGTGATCCTGATAATACTCAGGTCGTGGTACCGCCGCAGCTTGATCCCGCCCCGGCGGTGCACCCGTAACAGTGCTGCCCCACGACGATAGGACGAGTCTCTAAGGCCGCCGCATCAAAATCCCGGACGTGCTGGGGACTTCCGTCAGCGGTGGTCAGGTCCAGCATCTGGTTAAAGTCGCAGTCGTATAGAAAGCCATCCCAACCGACCGAGAGCGTGTTGCGGCACATCACGCCGGGCACCGCCGCCGGATTGAAAGCGGCGACCAGCTTGTGCATGTAGGCGTCGTAATTGCCGCTCCGCAACAGATACTCCAGAAAACGGCTGATGGGCATGTTGGTGATGGCGTACAACTGGTTGAATTCGACGCCCCACTCCTGCTTCAACTTTTGCTTGAACTCCTGCTGCAGTTCCTCCTGATCACCTGGTAAAAAAGCACCGCTTGGGTTATAGACCAGGTTCAACCGCAGGCCGCTTCCCTCCTTGCCGTAGCCGACTTCGTTCAGCATTCGCAACGCCCGAATCGAGCGCTCGAAAACGCCTTCGCCCCGCTGCGCATCCGTACGGCGGGCCGAAAAATGAGGCAGCGACGATACCACTTCTACGCCGTGTTCCCGAAAGAACGACGGTAGGTCGTGGTACTTCGGATTGGCCACGATGATCGTCAGGTTGCAACGCACCATCACCCGCCGGCCCAGCCGACGAATCTCCTCCACGAACCAGTGGAAATCCGGATTCATTTCCGGTGCGCCACCGGTCAGGTCTACCGTTTGCAGATCGGACTTCGCCAGTGCATCCAGACAGAGTTGCATGGTCTCGCGCGTCATGATCTCCTTCCGGTCCGGTCCGGCATCTACGTGACAGTGCTTGCAGGTCTGGTTGCACATTTTCCCCAGGTTCACCTGAAAAATCTCCGTCCGCGCCGGGCGCAACGGCGCATGTCCCACCGCCGCCAGCCGCTCGCCAAAGGACGGAAATGCACCCTCCGGATCAGGACGGTTCAGAATCTGCCGCTGATGATGGGTATCGGCCAGCGCGTGCTGCTGGGCAAGAAGTGACTTGGCCATAAATTGGTTGAACGAGGCGTGAGGAGTTGAGAGTTAAAAGTTGAGCGCTAAAAGTTCCGAGGTGAAGCCAGGCCGCGCGTCGTATAGCGTACGGTGTAAGCGGAGCGTTTGACACGCCTTGGTACGCAAGACAAGCGGCCTACTGCTTTCTGGCAAGCAATGGCGCGTGCTTCAGAGATTCCGGCAAGCACTGTTTACTGCAAACTGTACACCGCCAACTGCCCACTGCAGACGGCCCACTGCCCAACGCTACATGCTTACTTCCTTGGCTTTGTTCATCATCTGCACACCGTGCACCAACGAAGCGCCCCCGCGAATTGCCGCGGCTACGTGGACGGCTTCCATCATTTGTGCCTCATCGGCGCCTTTCTCTAGCGAATCGGTGGTGTAGGCGTCGATGCAGTACGGGCACTGCACGGCATGTGCCACCGCGAGGGCAATCAGCGCCTTTTCGCGCGCCGAAAGCGCCCCCGGTTTGAATACCTCGCCGTAATAGTCGAAAAATTTCTTCCCCAGCGTTTCCTGAAACTCGGTGATGTTGCCAAACTTGCTCAGGTCGGCGGGGTTGTAGTACGTGTTGTTCATAAAAGTAGCGATGTGGTTCAAGTGCTAGAATAGAAAAAAGGGGACATTTGTTTTGTCCCCCGGCTTACATTTTCCAAAAAGATCAGGCGTCGTCACGCTCCAGTTCTTCCCACAGGAAGTCAATCAGTTCCTGGATGTAGTCGACCGAAAAGTCGAAGCGGATGCCCGCCGCTTCGTAGATCTTCCCGATGGGCATGGTGTAGCCCTTCGAGAGGGCCTCTTTGTAACACCGCATGGCTTCGCGGGGACGCTCCCGGTAATTTTTCCAGATGGCCACCGCACCCAGTTGAGCAATGCCGTACTCGATGTAATAGAACGGCACTTCGAAGATGTGCAACTGCTTCTGCCACATCAGGTCGCGGTAATGCTCCAGGCCGGTCCAGTCGACCACGTCGCCGTCGAACTGCCCGAAGATGTCGCGCCACGCGGCGGTGCGCTCCTGCGGCTGATGGTCGGGGTGGCTGTAGATCCAGTGCTGAAATTTGTCGACCGTTGCGACCCAGGGCAGCGTTTCGAAGACCTGCTCCAGCAACTGACGGCGCGCCCGGCGCAGATCGTACGCGTCGAAAAAGTGGTGCCAGTAGTCCATGCTCAGAAACTCCATGCTCATGGAGGCCAGCTCGGCTACTTCGGAAGGCGGATGTTTGAAGAAGGTCAGTTCCAGGTCGCGCGTCAGAAACGAATGCACCGCATGGCCGCCTTCGTGCATCAACGTGGTCAGGTCCCGCAGGCTCGAGGTGGCGTTCATGAAAATGAACGGAATGCCCGTTTCGTCGAGGGGGTAATTGTAGCCGCCCGGTGCTTTGCCCTTTCGTGAGTCCAGGTCCAGGTGGCCGATGCTGTTCATGGTGAAAAGGCACTCGGCAAAGTAAGGATCGATGTCCCCGAAGGTAGTAATGGCCTTGTCGACCAGTTCTTTAACCGAATGAAAAGGCCGCAGCGGCTCGCGTCCCAGCTCGTCGACGGCCAGATCCCACGGGCGAAGCTGTTGCAGGCCCAGCCGTTTTTTCCGCCGGGCGCGAATCTTGTCCATCATGGGCACCACCACCTCGGCCACGGCCTCGTGGAAACGGTAACAGTCGTCGATGGAGTAATCGAAGCGCCCCAAGGCCAGGAACATGTACTCCCGGTAGTCCTGACAGTTGGCATTGACCGCCAGGTTGTGCCGCATAGTGATCAGCGAACTGAACAATTCGTCGAGGCGGTCGGAATCGGCAGCCCGCCGTTCCATAATCTGCCGGTAGGTCGACTCGCGCACGGCACGGTCGGTCGACTGCAACAAATCCGACGCTTGCGGCAAGGTCTTCTCGATCCCCCCGATCATCACCGTCATGCCCCCCACCACGGCTCCGTACTGCTGCTGCTCCATCTGGATGCGCATGTTGAGCTCGATGTTGCTGTCCCGATACAGGTTGCAGTCTTTCTTGACGTTGCGCAACAGCACCTGAAACGCTTCTTCTTCCAGCTCGTGCGCGAACGGACTGTTTAAGAGCTTACGGTCCAGCCGGTTGGCACAGGGTGCGACCTTCGGCTCGATGTGCTCGACAAAATCGTGAAAGCGCTTCTGCTTTTCCGGATTATTGGTATCGCAGGTCATGTGGATGTAACGCCAGCCCAGCTCTTCCGACAGGGCGGCCTCCAGTTCACTGCGATCGCGCAGCCAGTGGCGCAACTGCGCACCCGATTCGATCGTGCGCGCTTCCAGTTCCTGAAAAAAGGACTCTACCGACTTCCAGGACGTAATCTCAAAATCGGACGGCAGGTAATGACGCCGCTTCTGGACGACGTGTCGGTCTTTCAAAACGCTCATGAGAGTGATAAGTAGCGGTTAGCGTTGCGCACAGTAGCGTAAACTCGTTGTTGTCTTCCGACCGCGATCAGCCGATCTCGATGACCACGTCTTCGCTGAGCGGATGCCCCACGCAGGTCAGCACGTATCCCTGGGCCATCTCCTGTTCGGACAGGCCCTCTACGTCGTCGAGGTAAACTTTGCCGGACAGGCAGCGCCCCCGGCAGGCCGTACACATGCCGCTCTGGCACGAGTAGGGCATGTCGATGTTCAGGTCCAGCGCCGCTTCCAGAATGCTCTGGTTTGCCGCCACTTCGATGACGTGCTCCTCGCCTTCCAAAATGACCTTCACCACGTACGGCTGTCGCCCCGCATGGGCGGCACCGGCTTGTTTTTGCGCCGCGGCCAGGGCCACTTCGTCGGTTTTGGTCACGAAGCTTTCGCGGTGAATCTGCGTTTTCGGAACACCCCACGCCTGTAATTCTTCCAGCACGGTTTTCATCATGCCGTCGGGTCCGCAAACAAAATATTCCGTTGTCTCCGGACGAGGGGCCATGCGCGCCCGCACCTCCCGCAACACGTCGCCCGACAGGCGACCCGCTACGGCGTGGGTCAGGCCTTCCAGGTCGTTGCTGCGGCTCAGCACGTGGATGACCTGCAGCCGGTCGGCGTAGATGGCCTCCAGTTCGTCCAGCGTCGTGCGGAAAATGATGGCGTCGGGCACGCGGTTCACGTACACGAGCGTCACCCGGCTCTGCGGCTCCTGGGCCAGCACCGATTTGGTCAGCGAAATCAGCGGCGTAATGCCACTTCCTCCGGCAAACATCACCACGTGCCGCGCGTTGGAGGCCTCCAGCGCCAACGTAAACTTCCCGTCGGGCGCCATGATCTGCAGGCGGTCTCCCTCCTTCAGGTGTTCGTTGAGGTGGTTGGAGACCAACCCGCCGTCCACGCGTTTCACCGTGACGCCGGCTTCGGCATCGACGTGCGGCGACGTGCAAAGCGAATACGAGCGACGCACTTCTTTGCCGTCCAGTTGCAACACGAACGTGATGAACTGCCCCGGCTTATAGGTATAGCCTTCGGGCAGGTCGAAATACAAACTAATGGTATCGGACGTTTCCCGCACAATGCGCTTGACGACCACTTCGGGGAAGTGGTGCTGCGGCCGTTCCCCTGAAAAAAGTTGCTTGAGTTTCTTGAACATACGAATTGATCATGTGCCCTACAGACCGGGTCGTCGTGCATAGGGCTGCATACAGAGTTCCACAATATTACCCCAAAAAGGCTCCCGACCTACAAGCCGGATCGGCTTGCAAACGTTCCTGAAATTATTCAGATCGATTTTAAATTAAGGCTTTTTTGAAACCAAAATCCCCTAAGTCTCTTACAATCAACCATAACCAAGCTTTCACGATCATGAAAACGACAGACAAGAGTGTTCGGGAAACGCCCAGAACCTGCCCCCGTTGTCAAGCCAACGCGTTGCAGGCGTGCAAAAAGCCACACGAGCCGAACTGCCCGCGCGGTCCGGAACGCAAGGTAGAAGAACACTAATTACCCATAGATTTTACATTTAGGTCACGAGGACGCTCTGAGAGCGTCCTTTTTTGTTGTGCCTTAGGGTGAGTCAGTTAGCACTTACCCATCGAAAAAATCAATGCGTACGCGGGCAATCTTGCAGCATCTGTCTAAAAAACTACTATATTCGAAAGTTACTACATACGCTCATCTGTGTTCATCTTTTAACCGCTTAACAAATTCGTATGGTATTTTCTACACATTCCCGCACGGGCATGTTCGTTTCGGGCCTTTTCGCGACGGTGTTGTGCACCGGTGGCTTTTCGGCCTATGGCTTCGCCGAACCGGACGTCCCGGAGGTCGATTCAACCGCCCTGCAGATCGCGCAGATCAACGAGTCGTTTCGCTACGAAACCGGCGAAGTCACCATCGGCGACGACCTCGCCCGCATTCAGGTGCCGGAGGGCTACCGCTTTCTGGACGCCGAGCAAAGTAAGTACGTCTTGAGCGACCTGTGGGGGAATCCGCCCGACGAGTCGACGCTCGGCATGCTGGTCCCCGACGGCTACGGCCCGGCCAGCGACGACATGCCGTTCGCGGTGGAAATTTCGTATTCGGAGGAAGGTTACATTTCGGACGAAGACGCCGAAGACCTGGATTACGAAGACCTGCTGGAAGAGATGCAGGAAGACGCCCGAACCGCAAATCAGCAACGCCAGGAAGCGGGTTACCCTACGGTAGAGCTAGTCGGTTGGGCCGCGCCGCCATTTTACGATCTGGCCAACAAAAAGCTACACTGGGCCAAAGAACTTCGCTTCGAAGGAATGGACCAAAATACATTGAACTACAACATTCGGGTGCTGGGCCGTCGTGGGTATCTGGTCCTCAATGCGATCGGCAACATTCATGCGTTGCCGGCCGTGCAACAGGACGCCGATAAAATTCTGGCCAGCGTCGACTTTACGGAGGGCAACCGGTACGCCGATTTCAATCCGGAACTCGACAAAGTGGCTGCGTACGGCATCGGGGGACTGATCACCGGAAAAATTCTGGCAAAAGCCGGCTTTTTCGCGCTGCTCCTCAAATTCTGGAAAGTACTGGCGGCCGGGGTGGCCGGGGTGTTTTACTTCCTGAAACGCAGGCTGTTTGGCGGCACGCAAGCCTAAGAAGCAAACCTTCTTTTATACAAAAATCCCCGTGGCACTGCGACGGGGATTTTTGTTTTCCGACGAAATAGGGTCGTTAGTGCGCCACGTCGCGATACGCTTTTTCCAGCACCGGCTTAATTTTATCGGTCCAGAGCACGTAGCCGGTGGGGTTCATGTGCAGGTTGTCTTCGATAAAAATATCGTCCCGCACCTTTTTGCCCGACGGTTGCATCATCACTTCGTCGACGGCGATGTAGTGCAACGCCGGGTCCGATTTGGTAAACGTTTCGATCAGCCGATTGGCCTCTTCCATCTGCGGCCACTGTTGCCAGCGCGCCACCGACGGTTTGATGGCCAGAAAGTAAATCTCCGCATCCGGTAATTTTTCTTTGGTCAGGGCCGTAAACTTTCTGGCATTTTCCAGCACATAGGCCGGTGATTCGCCGCGCGCGATGTCGTTGTCGCCTTCGTACACCACCAGGATGTCCGGCCGACGGGGCACCACCAGGCGGTCGTAAAAATGCAGCAGGTCGTAGAACGTCGATCCCCCGAAGCCACGCGGAATGACGGGCAACGGGGCCAGGTCCTGTTCCATCGTCTCCCACTTCCGAATGCTCGAACTCCCCACCAGCATAATGCCGCCGGTAGCGTCAGTCTGTTGGTCAATGGCTTCGTAAGCGGCCACTTCGCCTTCGAACCGTGCGGGGTCGGCCGGAGCCGGTTCTCCCGTCGTTTTGGCGACGGCATTTGCTTGGGTGGAAGCGGTTTGTGTCGGCCGGGGAGCGCAGTGCGCAAACCACAGGGTTGCCAACAGGCAGAGGGCGAGGCCAGACGTGAAATGTTTTTTCATCGGTATGGTTTAAAAATGGAGATGCGCGGGTGCATCGGTGCGTTCAAAGTTAGCGGAATCGGGTAGTATCGCTCAAGGTATAGCCAATGCGCAGCGCGACAGCTTCCCACGCCGCAGGTTCGGCCGCGGCAAAGGGTTGCTGGTAGACGCGCCAGCGTGCTTCTCCCGTAGGTCGGTAAGCGATGGACGCACCGGGCGTGGCGCACGTCAGCGTCCACCGTCCATCTTCTTGCGCAAAGGTGGGAGCCGCCGTAACGGGCTGGCGCCCGTTGGGCCACATCATTTCGCGCAGCTCTTTTTCCGGAATAAATCCTTTGTCGCCCGTCGCGAACATCCAGCGGTACAGCGCACCCCGCAACTCCGCCCGCTTCTCGGCATAAGCCGGATCGGTCGCCAGGTTGTGTTGCTCAAAGGGATCTTCCTGATAGTCGTAGAGTTCTTCTTCGGGCTTGGTCTGGAACCACCGCTCCGCTTCAGGGTTCAACTGGCCCGCCCGATGCAACCGCAGCATCTCGCGCATCATCGGCATGTTTTCCCGGTAGGCAATGTTCTGGAGGTTCGGCTTTTCGGGTTGGAAGTTGCGCACGTACTGGTAGCGTCCGTCGTGCACGGTGCGCACCATGTCGTACTCGGAATCCATGCGGTCGCGGGCGGCATAGATATATCTGCGCGGGGCGGCAGTTTGCGGCCCCAGAAAAGCCTGTCCCTGCATCCAGTCCGGCACCGGCAACCCCGCCAGCGACAGCACTGTCGGTGCAAGATCCACGAACGAAATCAGCCGGTCGTCGGTCGAACCGGCGTTCTTTTTTCCGGGAAAACGGATGATCATCGGCACGCGCAGCCCCCGGTCGTACACCTCGCGTTTGTAATACGCCTGTCCCGAGCCGTGGTCGGTATAGAAGAAGATGATCGTGCTGTCGAGCAGACCCGCCTCCTCCACCTCGCGCAGGCGCTCTCCCACAAACCGGTCCAGTTCCACGATGTTGGAATAGTTGCGGGCCAGGTCCTGCCGAATTACAGGGTTGTCGGGGTACAGCGGCGGGACGGGCACCTGGTCGGGTTGGACGTAGAGCGTGCAGTCTTTCCGTGCCCAGATCTGCGACTCGTGGGTCACCATCGCATTGAAAATGGCAAAAAACGGCGCACCTACGGGGCGGTTGCGCCAGTGGGCCCGGGGACTGCTCTCGTCCCACACCGTAGGCGGCGCATCGAACTGGTAATCCTCTTTGCTGTTGTTGGTGGTGTACCACCCCGCCGCCCGCAGCATCTCCGGGTACAACCGGATCTCGGCCGGAATCACCGCCCGGTACGCTTCCAGGTCGGTATCGTCCGTTACGGGCATGGTGCGCATGTTGTCGGTTCCCATGTAGGTCGGGTACATGCCCGAAATCAACGCCGACCGGCTCGGCGCGCACACACCCGATACCGAAAACACATTCGTATACCGCACCCCCTCAGCGGCGAGGCGGTCGAGGTTCGGCGTATGCGCGGTAGAATCGCCGTACGCCGCCAGGTGCGGACTCATGTCTTCGGCCGTAATCCAGAGGATGTGGTAGCGGGACGCGGTTGAAGGAGAAATAGAGTCACCCGATATATCTCGCTGATGATCAACACTTTGACTTGATTGACAGCCGCTCCAAAGGCAACCTGTCAACAGGATAAAAAGGAAGAAATGGCGAGGGTGGTGGTGCATGCGACGTAAAGTAGAATTCTTTGCGGAAAAGAGAGATGCCTTTGCTCAAGTGCACAAAAGTTCAGACGCCATCTTGCCTGACTTGGGCTTTCGTACTATTTTCGGAGGCGTAAGTTTATTACGGAAAAGTTACGCTATTTTTAACGGGTTCCACCACGTTTCCCGATGACCGGCACCTGCACCTCTACCACACGCCGCTAATCAACTTTCCACTCAGCCTGCAGAACTTCGCCGCCGTGTGTAGTTTTGATTAAATGTACTATTTATATTACGTGGTCAATTTTTTACGCTAACCTTTCTTTCCCTTGAATCGACGAGATTTTGTACAGTTGACCGGTTTTGGTCTGGGCGCACTCATGGTGCCACTCCCTGCGTTTAGCCGCGCCATCGATCCGGCCGCGGCCCTGGTTCCCCTCCTGGACGTGGCGCAGAAAAAGGCGCTGGCCGACGTGGTGCTCAACCAGGCCAAAGGCCTAGGGGCCAGCTACGCCGACTGCCGCATCGGGCGCTACCTGAATCAATTTATTTCTACGCGCGAAGATCGTGTCCAGAACATCGTCAGCACTGAGTCGTTCGGAGCGGGGATTCGGGTGATCGCCAGCGGCACCTGGGGGTTTGCCGCCACCAACGACGTAACGCCCGACGGGCTGAAAAAAGCCACGCAACAGGCCATCGCTATTGCCAAAGCCAACGCCAAAATCCAGAAAGAACCGGTGCAACTCGTGCCCGTCAAAGGCTACGGGGAGGTCAGCTGGAAAACCCCACTTCAGAAGAACGCCTTTGAAGTGCCGGTTAAGGAGAAGGTCGATTTATTGCTGAACGCCAACGCCAAAGCCATGGAGGCAGGTGCTAATTTCATCAACAGCAACCTCTTCCAGGTCAACGAACAGAAGTACTTTGCTTCGACCGACGGCAGCTACATCGACCAGGACATCCATCGCATCTGGCCAACGTTTTCCGCCACGGCGACGGGCAAAGACGGTTTCCGTACCCGGCAGGCGCTCAGCGCCCCGATGGGCATGGGCTACGAATACCTCGACGTAAAACCGGAAGATAAAATTGCCGGACCCAACGGCCTGATTCTCTACAATCGCTCGTACGATATCGTGGAAGATGCGGTCGCGGCGGCCCAACAGGCCAAAGCCAAACTCACCGCCAAATCGGTGCAGCCGGGCAAATACACGCTGGTGCTGGAGCCGAATCACCTGGGCCTGACGATCCACGAATCGGTGGGCCACCCGCTGGAGCTGGACCGCGTGCTGGGCTACGAAGCCAACTACGCCGGCACCTCGTTCGCTACGCTCGACAAGTGGGAAACCAAGTCGTTCGAGTACGGCAGCAAGCTGGTCAACATCTTCGCCGACAAAACGCAACCGGGTTCGTTGGGTGCAGTAGGCTACGACGACGAAGGGGTCAAAACCAAGCGGTGGGACCTCATCAAAAACGGTATCCTGGTCGACTACCAGAAAATCCGCGACCAGGCGCACATCCTGGGACAACGGGAATCCGACGGCTGCTGCTACGCCGACTCCTGGTCGAGCGTGCAGTTTCAGCGCATGCCCAACGTCTCGCTGGCCCCCGGCACGGAAACGCGCTCGGTCGCCGACATGATCAAGGGCGTCGAGAACGGCATCTACATCGCCGGACGCGGCTCCTACTCCATTGACCAGCAACGCTACAACTTTCAGTTCGGTGGCCAGTTGTTCTACGAAATCAAGAACGGCGAAGTCACCAACATGCTCGAAGACGTAGCCTATCAGGCCAATACGAAAGAGTTCTGGAACTCACTCACGCAACTGTGCGACGAGAGTGATTACCGTCTGTTCGGTTCGTTTTTCGACGGAAAAGGCCAGCCTTCGCAGATCAGCTCGGTCTCGCACGGCAGCCCGACTTCGCGCTTCGACGCTATCAATGTCATCAACACGGCCCGTAAAATTTAGACCATGAATAGACGCGATTTTACCCGCCTGGCGGGATTTGGGGCCGGAGCGGCCTTCGTACCCTGGCCCGTGATGGGGCAATCGGTGGCACCGGAAGCGTTACTAGAACCCCTCCTGGACGTAACGCAGAAAAAGGCGCTGGCCGACGTGGTGCTCAACCAGGCCAAAGGCATGGGCGCCAGCTACGCCGACTGCCGCATCGGGCGCTACCTGAACCAGTTTGTGATTACCCGGGAGGACAAAGTGCAAAATGTGGTGAATACCGAGTCGTTCGGAGCGGGGATTCGGGTGATCGCCAACGGCACCTGGGGGTTTGCCGCCACCAACGACGTAACGCCCGACGGGCTGAAGAAAGCCACGCAACAGGCCATCGCCATTGCCAAGGCCAACGCCAAAATCCAGAAAGAGCCAGTGCAACTTGTGCCCGTCAAAGGCTACGGTGAAGTGAGCTGGAAAACCCCGATTCAGAAAAACGCCTTTGAAGTACCGGTTAAGGAGAAGGCCGATTTGCTGCTGAGTGCCAATGCCAAAGCCATGGAAGCGGGCGCGAACTACGTCAACAGCCGCCTGTTCCTCGTCAACGAACAGAAGTATTTCGCCTCGACCGACGGCAGCTACATTGACCAGGACGTACATCGCACTTGGCCCAGTTTCACGGTGACGTGCATCGACCCGAAAGAAGGGAAATTCAAGACCCGCCAGAGCCTGGGCAACCCGGTCGGCATGGGCTACGAATACCTCGACGGACGGACACAGGATCGGCTGGCCCTGCCCGGCGGCGTGGTGGTGTACAAAGACACGTACCATTTGGTGGACGATGCCGTGGCCGCGGCCAAACAGGCGCGCGAAGCCCTGACGGCCAAAACGGTGCAGCCGGGCAAATACACGTTGGTGCTCGATCCGTCGCACCTCTGGCTGACGATCCACGAGTCGGTGGGCCACCCGTTGGAGCTGGACCGCGTGCTGGGCTACGAAGCCAACTACGCCGGCACCTCGTTCGCTACGCTCGACAAGTGGGAAACCAAGTCGTTCGAATACGGCAGCAAGCTGGTTAACTTTTTTGCCGACAAGCTGCAGCCCGGCTCACTCGGGGCCGTCGGTTACGATGACGAAGGCGTGAAAACGAAACGCTGGGATCTGGTGAAGAACGGCATTCTGGTCGATTATCAGAAAATCCGCGATCAGGCGCACATTTTGGGCCAACGGGAATCCGACGGCTGCTGCTATGCCGATTCCTGGTCGAGCGTGCAGTTTCAGCGCATGCCCAATGTCTCGCTGGCCCCTGGCGCGGAAACGCGCTCGGTCGCCGACATGATCAAGGGCGTCGAGAACGGCATCTACATCATCGGCGATGGTTCGTACTCCATCGACCAGCAACGCTACAACTTTCAGTTCGGTGGCCAGTTGTTCTATGAAATCAAGAACGGACAGATCACCGGCATGCTGCGCGACGTGGCCTATCAGGCCAACACGAAAGAGTTCTGGAACTCGCTTTCGCAGGTGTGTGACGAGAGCGACTACCGGATGGGAGGCTCGTTCTTCGACGGCAAGGGCCAGCCCAGCCAGTCGAGTTCGGTTTCGCACGGCAGCTCGACCGCCCGTTTCGACGGCGTCAACGTGATCAACACCGAACGGAGGATTTAACTTCCAGTAACGGCGAAACCAACGCCAACCAAGTCATTCATCTTCACCTCTTTACCATTCGAATACTTTTCTATCATGGCAATATTATCAGAAGCAGAAGCGAAACAGATTCTTCAGAAAGTGATCGGCTTTTCGAAGGCGGACGAGTGCGAAGCCAACCTCAACGGCAGCACGCAGGGCAACATCCGTTACGCCCGCAACACGGTGTCGACCAGTGGCTCTGAAACCAACACGTCGCTGGTAGTGCAGTCGGCCTTCGGCAAGAAAGCGGGCACCGCTACCGTGAACGAATTCGACGATGCTTCGCTCGAAAAAGCGGTCCGCCGCTCGGAGGAACTGGCGCAGCTGGCTCCGGAAAATCCGGAGTACATGCCCGTGCTGGGGCCGCAACAGTACCAGAAGTCGCCGACGTTCGTGCAGGCCACAGCCGACATTACGCCCGACTACCGTGCGCAGGTAGCGGCCAGCAGCATCGAGCCCGCCCGGAAAAAAGACGTCACGGCGGCCGGCTTCCTGCAGGATTCCGCCGGGTTCTCGTCGATGATGAACTCGAAAGGGCTGTTTGCTTACAACCAGGAGACGGGCATGGACTTCACCGTCACGATGCGCACCAACGACGGCACCGGCTCAGGCTGGGTCAGCCGCGATTACAACGACGTCCGTAAGTTCAACGCCGCCGAGGCGTCGCAGATCGCCATCGAAAAGGCGCTGCAATCGCGCAACGCCAAGGCCATCGAGCCGGGCAAATACACCGTGATTCTGGAACCGGCCGCCTCGGTCGATCTGCTGCAAAACATGGTCTTCAACATGTCGGCTCGCACCGCCGACGAAGGCCGCAGCTTCCTGAGCAAAAAGGGCGAGCCCGGAAAAAACCGGAAGGGCGAAAAGTTGTTAGACGAACGCGTCCACATTTACATCGATCCTCAGAATCCGGACCTGCCGACCGCCACGTGGTCGGGCGACGGCCTGCCGGTCAAAAAGATGGACCTGATCAGCAACGGGGTGGTAAAAAACCTGTTCTACGACCGGTACTGGGCTCAGCAACAAGGCGTTGAACCAGTCGCCTTCGGGCGTTCGTTCATCATGGAAGGGGGCTCGGGCACCATCGAGGACCTGATTCGTGATACGCAGAAAGGCATTCTGGTGACGCGCATGTGGTACATCCGCACGGTCGATCCGCAGACGCTCCTCTACACGGGCCTGACCCGCGACGGGCTGTTTTACGTCGAAAACGGCAAAATTCAGTATCCGCTGAAAAACTTCCGTTTCAACGAGAGTCCGGTCATCATGCTCAACAACCTGGAGGCCCTCGGCAAGCAGTACCGTGTGGACGGCAACCTGGTGCCGGTCATGAAAATCCGTGACTTTACCTTCACCAGCCTCTCCGACGCAGTTTAATTTTATGTGGTGAGGTGGTGGTGTGGCAATGGAGTGATGGTTGCCGATGACCACGCACTTCTTTTGCATTCGCCATTTCACCACTTTGCCATTTCACACCTGTCACGTATGGCCGGTACGATCAACCCGAAATTGGGGAATTACCAACGTTTCGCGCGGGGGGCCACACACGCCCTCGTCCCGCCGCGGGGGTTTTTCTTCACGCGGTTGCAGTACAATTCGGGCGATTGGAACACGGACCAACGCATGCCCTCCAACCTGATGAACTCGCTGATCGAGTACACGACTGTGCCGGTCGACACGCAGGAAAACGTGATTCCGCTCAGCAGTGAGAAGCTGTTCGAAGCACCGTTCTGTTACCTGAGCGGTCACAAGCTGGTGGAGTTCGATCCGCAGGAGCGCCGGAATCTCAAGCAGTACGTGGACCGGGGAGGGTTTGTGTTCGTGGACGACTGCAACCACGACATCGACGGGCTGTTTGCCAAGTCGTTCGAGGCGGAAATGGCGGAAATCTTCGGTCCCAACGCCTTGAAGAAAATCCCGAATTCCCATCCCCTCTACCGTGCCTTTTTCGAGTTCGAAGATGGGCCGCCCAACACGTCCGTAGAGCTGAACGGCTGGGGCGACGACCTCGTCCACGACTACCTGAAGGCAATTGAGATCAACGGCCGCATCGGCGTGCTGTACAGCAACAAGGACTACGGCTGCGAGTGGGACTACGACTTTCGGAACAAACGCTGGCTGGCCGTCGACAACACCCGCTTCGGCGTCAACATCGTGATGTACGCAATGGTCGGGGCGTGACAATGAACGAATGAGTGAATTACAGAATGAGTGAATGAGGGCGCAGAGCGCATGGAGCGGAGAGCAGAGCGTTTGAGGTTTAAACTGCCTGGCGGCCCGGTCTGAACTCCTTAACCTTCCAACGTTCTACACCTGCAACCTAGTAACCACTGCACCCATCCACGATCACTACTACCCTAAACTTGTAACCCACTGGAAACCACAGAACAAACCATCCAGGAACTGATCTCAAAACTGGCGATGCTGCGGCAGGAAATCGGCAAGCGGATCGTAGGACAAGAAGAAGTCATCGAGCAACTGCTCATCACGTTTATGGCCGGGGGGCACACGCTGCTGGAGGGCGTGCCGGGACTGGCGAAGACGCTCATGATCCGCACGCTGGCGGAGGCGACGCACCTGGAATTCCGGCGCATTCAATTCACACCCGACCTGATGCCGACCGACATTGTCGGGACGGAGGTGCTGGAAGAGGACGCGACGACGGGCAAACGCTTTTTCAAATTCAACCGGGGGCCGCTGTTTGCCAACATCATCCTGGCCGACGAGATCAACCGGACGCCGCCCAAAACGCAGTCGGCGCTGCTGGAGGCCATGCAGGAATTTTCGGTAACCTATGGCGGACAGACTTACCCCCTGCCCCGGCCGTTCTTCATCCTGGCGACGCAGAACCCCATCGAACAGTCGGGTACGTTTCCGCTGCCAGAGGCCCAGCTCGACCGCTTTCTGCTTTACATCCGCCTCGACTACCCCGGCGAAGAAGAAGAGTTCAACATCTTGCACCAAACCACCGGCAGCCGCCGGGTCGACGTCCGCTCCGTCCTTTCCGGCGAAGACCTGATGCAACTGCAGCAACTGGTACGCGACGTGACCATCAGTCCGGACCTGATCCGCTGGGTGACGCACCTGGTCCGCGCCACGCGCCCGACCACGACGGCGGTGGCGTTCGTACACGACTGGGTGCAATGGGGCGCGGGGCCACGCGCAGGCCAGGCCCTGATTCTGACGGCCAAAGCACGTGCCTTGCTCCACGGACGCTACGCCGTCACGCCCGAGGACATTCGGCATGTGGCTTACCCCGTGTTGCGCCACCGCCTGCTGATGAGCTTCAAGGCCGAAGCCGAGGGCATCTTGTCCGATCAGGTAACCGAGCGACTTCTGGCGGAAGTGAAGCCGCCCACGTCGGCGCTGGGATAACGCCTGGTGCCGGAAGTCTATCGGGGGTTTTGGAGAACGGGCAGGAATTTTCTAGCTTGAGCGGCAAAGCTTACCTATTCCCTCCCACCACCATGAGTACCGCCAGTCCCGAAGCGCTGTGGATGACATTTTTAGCGGGTGATGAAGTCGCGTTCACAAGCCTTTACCGAGCCTTTTACCGTGATCTGTTCAAGTACGGCTGCCGTCTTCTGCACGACGACGACCAAGCCCAGAATCTTATTCACGAACTGTTTCTGGACCTCTGGGACAAGCGTGCTCAGCTATCCAGCGTCCACTCGGTCCGGGCCTACCTGCTGGTAGCATACCGCCACCGCATCCTGCGTTTTCTGGATACGGCCCGACGATATCCGCTGAAAAGCCTGAACGAAGTGACCGCCCTGCCGCAACTGGGTTTTACGTTTTCGCCCGAGGATTTTCTGATCGACGAAGAACACGACCAGGCCAAGAAAGAACGGCTGGTGCAGGCCATTAACCAACTGACCGATCGCCAGCGCGAAATCATCTACCTGCGCTACTACCGCGACTTGAGCCTGCCTGAAATTGCCGAGGCCCTTTCCATCAACTACCAGTCGGTGGCCAATCACCTGCAACGCGCTTTTGCCGTGCTTCGCCAGGATAAGGCCCTGCGCATTGCCCTGGAACTTTCCAGTCTGGCGCTGCCCCTGTTGTGGTGGTTTTTGCACTAAAACAGCTTTTTTAATTTTTTTTCTGAAAAGCTGGGTAAAAAAGAAGATCCCCGTATCCCTTCTCTGAAAGCCTATTGCACAGATGAAAGCCGACCGCTCTTCTTCCCGCCGTTCTCTATTTTGGGACTTCCGCCCTAAACGCCGGAAAGAAGAACGCACGAATGATCCGCTGGCCGGCTTACGGTTTCAGGAAGCGCTGCCCTCCGACCGGGAGGTTTCGGACGCGGAAATCGACCGGCAGGTCGCCCGGCTGCAAACGAAACTTCGGCAACGCCGTGATCAGACGGCCCGGTCGCACTCGCTGAGGCCCTGGCTGCCCCGCGTGGCCGCCGTACTGGCAGGCATCATGGTGGTGGGCAGCGCGCTTTTCTGGCTCCTGCACGCCCAAACCGTGCGCGTCGAAACGGCTTTTGGCGAAACGAAAGTATTCTGGTTGCCCGACAGTTCCCGGGTTACTCTGAATGCCCACTCTTCGCTGACCTACACGGCCGATTGGGAAGAAGGCACCACGCGGGAAGTGCACCTGGAAGGCGAAGCGTTCTTTTCTGTGCGGAAGCAACAAACTGCCACAGGACGGGTAAAATTTGTCGTGCATACCGAAGACGTCCACGTCGAAGTACTGGGCACGGAATTCAACGTCCGGCAGCGTCGTGACCAGACCCAGGTGATGCTGGAAGAAGGGTCGGTCCGGTTGCGCGTGAAGGAACACCCGCACGAGATTCTGATGCAGCCCGGCGATCTGGTGGAGGTGCTGCCGCGCACCCATGAAGTCCAGCAGCGCATCGTGAATCCGGAACGCTATTCGTCGTGGAAACAACATCAGTGGATTTTAAACAATACATCGCTTCAGGAAATTGCCGGGCGGATTGAAGAGTTGTACGGCCTGCCGGTCCGACTACCCGATTCGGCCACGGCTCACCTGCAACTGACCGGCACCTTTCCGACCGGAGAACTGACGAAACTCCTGGACGTTCTTTCGGCCTCCACCGGCTTGCAGGTCGAACAACAGAAAGACCAGATTCTGCTGCATTAGCGGCAAACTCCTTTTTATCTCAAACACCCCTACCATGAAGTACGCACTACCGTGTTTCACAAGAGAGGTCTGTGCCTTGCTCATGCTTATGAGCACTGCCCTTCCCCTCCACGCTCAGTCGCTCGTGATGGCCAATGCCCATCCGCCCACCACGTCACCGCTTGCACAGCCCGATGCGCGATCGTTACGGGACGAATTGCAGGTGCTAGAGCGACGATTTAACATCACATTCACTTACGTGTCCGACTTGTTGGAAGGGCGAAAAGTTCAAGTACACCCCCGTGAGTCAAACAACGTGGAGGTAATCCTGAAAGAACTTCTGCAGGAAACCGGCCTGAGCTACCGCAAGGTAGACGAACATTATTACGTCATTGTGCGGCAGACGCAGCCCTCGACGCCACACCGGTATCCACATCCGCAGCGGCAGTCGTTCGAAGAACAGTTGAACCTGCAGCAACGTCCGCCTGCGTTTGCTCTGCCGGTCCTGCACCGACCGGAAGCGCGGGTCAGTGGTCGGGTAGTCGATGCCTCGGGCGAAGGCGTTCCGGGCGTCAACATCTTGGAGAAAGGCACCAGCAACGGCACCATCTCGGACGTAGAAGGCAACTTTACGTTAAACGTGGCGGAAAACGCCGTACTGGTCTTCAGTGCCGTCGGGTACCTGGCGCAGGAGGTTGCCGTCGGCCAGCAATCGGTAATTTCCGTTACGCTGGAGGACGATGTAAAAGCCCTGGACGAGGTCGTCATCGTCGGGTATGGAAACCAGGAGCGCCGGAACGTTACGGGTGCCATTGCTACGGTGAAAACAGCCGCTATCAAAGACCTTCCTCTGACCAGCGCCGACCAGAAACTCTCCGGACAGGTGGCCGGGGTGCAGGTGAAACAAGCCACGGGCGCGCCCGGCGGCGGAGTCGTGATTCGTGTGCGGGGCTCGGGTTCCATCGGGGCGGGCGATGATCCGCTTTACGTCATCGACGGATTTCCGGTCACCAACAACTACAGCCAGTTTTCCAATCCACTCAGCACCCTCAATCCGGACGACATCGAATCGATTACCGTGCTGAAAGATGCCTCGTCGACGGCCATCTACGGCTCGCGGGGCTCGAACGGGGTCATCCTCATTACGACCAAGAAAGCAAAAGCGGGGATCTCGTCCATCGAGTTTTCCTCGTACGTCGGGCTGCAACAAATTCCCGACCGCAACAAGATCAAGATGATGAACGCCCAACAGTTTGCCCAATGGCGTGTAGAGCACCGCCAAGACATGGCGGCCTACCAGGGTGTACCCTTCGACCCGAGCACCGTTCCGGCCGAATACCAGAATCCCGCCAGCCTGGGGGCCGGCACCAACTGGTTCGAAGAAATGACGCGCGTGGCGCCCATGCAGAACTACAACCTGACGCTGACCAACGGCACTGAAAAATGGCGCACGCTGGTCTCAGCCGGGTACTTCAACCAACAAGGCACCGTACTGAACTCTTCGTTCGAGCGGTACTCGCTCCGGGTCAACTTCGAGGGCCATCCGCACGAACGCGTCACGGTAGGCGTCAACATGAACCCTTCGTACACGCTGCGGAAAATTGCCAATACGGAAGGACACTTTAACAGTGCGCTCCTGACACAAGGGTTGCTCAACAGTCCCCTGCCGCCGGTGTACCAGCCTGACGGAAGCTTTACGCCCACGATTACGTCGACCGATGTATTCGCCAACTCTAACCCCGTCAACGCGCTGGTCAATACAGTCAACAACCAGAATTCACTACGCATTTTGTCGAACATTTACGCGGACGTTGAAATCCTTACCGGGCTGCATCTGAAGTCGACCTTCAATGTCGACCTGAATGCCGATCGCTCCAATTATTTCCTACCTTCCTACGTCGGGTCGTTCCGCAGCCCACCGCCCCAACTGGCCACCGGCAACGTAGGATCTTCTCAGCGCCTCAACTGGCTGAACGAAAACACGCTGTCGTACGACCGGACGTTCGGCAAGCACGAACTGAGCGCGCTGGTGGGCTACACCATTCAGAACGAGCGGATGGAGTCGAACACGACCTCGGGCACGGGCTACCCGAACGACGTGGTGCAGACCATCAACGCCGCCAATCAGGTAACGGCGACGGCCGATGTGCAGGCGTGGCGCCTCCTCTCTTATCTGGGTCGGGTCAACTATTCGTTTCAGAGCAAGTACATCCTGACCGCTGCCATTCGGAGCGATGGCTCTTCCCGCTTCGGCCCGAACAACCGCTGGGCGGCGTTCCCTTCCATCGGGGCGGGCTGGACCCTCTCGCAGGAAAGCTTCTTTCCGACCAACCCCTGGGTTGGCGACCTGAAGCTACGGGCAAGCTATGGGCTGGCCGGCAACAACTCGATCGGGAATTACACCTACATTCCGGGCATCGTGAGCGACAATTACGTGCTGGGCGGCGGGCTGGCCAACGGCTTTTACCTCAACTCTCTCTCGAACGCCAACCTGGGTTGGGAAAGCTCCAAGCAACTGGACATCGGGCTGGATGTCAGCTTCTTCAACAACCGCGTCTCGCTGGTGGGCGAATACTACCGCCGCTACACCCAGAGCATGCTGCAACAGATCAGCATTCCGTCTTCGTCGGGCTATAGCAGCATCATTTCCAACATTGGGAACGTGCTGAACCGGGGCGTAGAAATCACCATCAGCTCGCGCAACACGCCCGAACGGGCGGTCAAATGGGATACCGACTTCAACATTGCCTTTAACCGCAACACCGTCCTCGACCTGGGCGACCGCGAGCAGATCATTTCCGGCGACGTAAGCACCAACATTTCGACTGTGGGTAACCCCATGGGCATGTTCTATGGCTACCAGTTCGAAGGCATTTTCATGAACCAGCAGGAGCTGGACAATTCGCCGCACCAGTCGGGGCAGATTGTCGGGACGGTCAAGTACCGCGACGTGAACGGCGACGGCACCATCTCGACCCTCGACCGTACGCAAATCGGCAATCCGTACCCGAAGTTCACCTTCGGGCTGACCAACCGGGTCACGTTTAAAAACTGGGACCTGTCGGTTCTGGCCAACGGTTCGTACGGGGCGCAGATCATGGACCTCTACAAACGCTTTACAACCAACCTGGACGGCGTATTTAATGTGGAAGCGGAAGTGATGGACCGCTACCGTTCGCCAGAACAACCGGGCAATGGTTTGCTGCCGACGACAGTGGCCAGCACGGCCCTGGCACGGGAAGTCAATTCACTTTGGGTGAAAGATGCTTCTTACGTATCAGTACGCAACGTGACGCTGGGCTACACCCTCACGACCAAGGCGATCAGCAGCATCCGGGCTTACCTGAGTGTACAAAACGCGCTGATGTTTTCGCCCTACCACGGCGGCTGGCCCGAAGTGAGTTACAACGGCAGCAACTCCCTCGCTCCCGGCGTCAACTACACCAGCTACCCGGTGGCGCGCACGTATACAATCGGTGTCAACCTACGTTTCTAACCCCTACCCGCCATGAAAAAACTTACTTATATTCTTCTGTTTACTGCGGCCGGACTCTGCTGGCAGTGCGGCAACGACTACCTCGACATTGAGCCGGAGACGTACCAGTCGGGCAACAACTTCTTCCAGACGCCCGAGCAATTCAATCAGGCCCTTAATGCTGCATACGAGCCCCTGCAGGGAATTTACAACAATCAGTTCTGGGCGCTGGCCGAGATGCGTTCGGACAATACGTCGTACCAGTACAATACCGGCGACCGCTCCGGCTTTGCGCTGGAAGAGATCGACACGTTCCGAGAGCTGCCCGACAATACCTACCTCGGTTCATTCTTTTCGGCCAGTTACGAGGCCATCTCGCGCTGCAACGTGATCATCGGACGTATAGCCGACGCGCCGGTCGACGACGCTACCCGCCAACAGGTGTTGGGTGAGGCGCATTTCCTGCGTGCCTTTTACTACTTCAACCTGGTGCGTGTGTTCGGTGAAGTCCCTCTGGTGTTGGCAGAGGTCCAAAGCGTAGCTGAATCGTTCAACACGGCTGAGCGCCGGTCGGTTGCTGAGGTTTACGCCGCCATTGTACAAGATGCGATGCAGGCTAGGGATAATTTGCCCCTCAGCTACAACGCAGCCAACCTAGGACGTGCAACGCAAGGGACTGCCCGATGCCTGCTGGCGGAAGTGTACGTGACGCAACAGCAGTTCAGCAATGCGGTCACCGAGTTGCAGGCGCTGGTAGCCTCAAACCAGTATCAACTGTATGCCTCTTATGCCGATAACTTCTCCGTTGCCATGAAAAACGGCGTCGAATCGATCTTCGAAGTGCAGTACATGGAAGGCCCCAACGGCGAATACAGCGGCTTTATCTACACGTTTGCCCCTTACAACTCGGGCGATGCCGTCGCCGGGTTTGCGGTAGCCAGTGGCGCATTTGCCGGGTGGAACATCCCGACGCAGGACCTGCTCGATTCGTACGAAGAAGGCGACCTGCGCAAAGAAGCTTCCGTCGGCTTTTACACCGATTCGGCCAGTGGTGACGTAATTCCCTACGTGAAAAAGTACCAGAGCTCCCACGCCGTACGATACCAGACGGGTAACAATTTTCCGATCTACCGCTATAGCGATGCGTTGCTGATGCTGGCCGAAGCGCTAAACGAAGTGGGCTTTCAACAAGGCGGCGAAGCCTTCAATCTCATCAATCAGGTACGTAACCGCGCCGGGTTGCCCGATGTGGTCGCCGACTCACAGGAATCCTTCCGGGCGGCCGTGGCGCACGAGCGTCGGATCGAACTGGCCTTTGAAGACCACCGCTGGTTCGATCTGCTTCGCACCGGACAGGCTGTCCCCGTGATGGAAGCGCATGCGCAGGAAGAGAAGGCGCTGAAGTCGTACCTGGTGCCGTCGGCCTATGCGCAAATCCGGCTACTCTATCCCTACCCGCAACGCGAAACCCAACTGACCGGCCAGTAGCCTAAGCTAGACGCTGCCGCCCTGTTTTAGTAGTCCCTATATGTTTCACCGTACCGTTTGCTGCATGCCCCTTCGCCTTTGTTTACTTCAGCTTCTCCTTATTATTGCTTTCCGGCCGCTGCAAGCCCAGCCCATCACGGAGGGAGCCTTGTCGGAAAGCACCTTTACACTCCCCCCCGATCAATACGGCATCCGTTGCTGGTGGTGGTGGCTGAACGGAAACGTCACGAAGGAGGTCATCACGCGCGACCTGGAGGCGATCAAGGCCAAGGGGTTTAGCGGCGCCTGCATCTTCGACGCGGGTGGGGCCGAACAGCGGGGCAACGCGCAAGTTCCGGAAGGACCGATGTTCGGGTCTCCGGCGTGGCAGGCACTTTACCTCCATGCTGTGCAGGAAGCCAATCGGCTGGGGTTGGTGCTGAGCATGAGCATCCAGAGCGGCTGGAACCTGGGCGGCCCCGACGTTACGCCCGCCGAAGCTGCCAAGCAACTCACGTGGTCGGAAGTGACGGTCAAAGGACCGATGCGGTACAAAGCGGTATTGCACGGGCCACCGAGCAAGGATGAGTATTACCGCGACATCACGGTGATGGCCTTTCCTAAACCCGCGGCGCATGTGCCCATTCAGCATTTGCCGGCCAAAGCGGGCATCGTAGAGCTGGGTGGGTCCGCACCGGATACCCGTTTTTTACTGACGGATACGGTGGTGGCGGGAGAAGAGGCGGCGGTACAGCCTGCGCAGATCGTGAACCTGACGGACCGGATGGATGCACAAGGCCGCCTGGAATGGAAAGTACCGAAGGGAGAATGGACCATCATGCGGTTTGGCTATACGCCCACCGGCGCGGAAGTATCGACCTCCAGCGGGCAATGGCAGGGACGGGTGCTCGATCCGCTTTCTGCCGACAAGTTCAACCGATATTGGAATACGCACGTGGAGCCGCTACTCAAACTCATCGGGCCGATGGCAGGCAAAACCCTCAAGTACCTGCAAACCGACAGCTGGGAAGCGGGCGGCTGCAATTGGACCGAAACCTTCGCCCAGGAGTTTGAAAAACGGCGGGGCTATTCCCTGTGGCCCTACCTGCCGGTGGTGGCGGGACAACTGGTCGAGAACCGGGACGTAAGCAACCGGTTTCTGGCCGACTTGCGCAAAACCATCAGCGACTGCGTAGCCGAAAACCATTACGCCGTTTTTGCCGAGCGTGCCCGGCAGTACGGCATCGGTTTGCAACCCGAATCGGCCGGACCGCATGCCGGGCCGTTCGACGGCCTGAAGAATTACGGCTACAGCGAAATCATGATGAGTGAGTTCTGGGCACCGTCGCCACACCGCCCGCTTCCGCACAACCGCTTTTTTGTGAAGCAGGCAGCCAGTGCCGCACACATTTACGACAAGAAGTTGGTGGGAGCCGAATCGTTCACGACCATCGGTCCGCACTGGAACGATGTGATTTGGAAAGACATGAAATCCAGTGCCGACCACGAATTTTGCGCAGGACTGAACCTCGTTTTTCTGCATACGTTCACGGCCTCGCCTAAAGCGATGGGACTCCCTGGACAAGAATACTTTGCGGGTACCCACTTCAACCCGAACGTGACGTGGTGGAACTACGCCGACGGCTTCATCAAGTACCTAAAACGGTGCCAGTACCTGTTGCAGGAAGGCAAATCGACGGCCGATGTGCTGTACTATTACGGCGACCATGTCCCGAACATCGCCCGTCAGAAGGCCGACGATCCGGCCCAGGCCCTGCCCGAGTTCGATTACGATGTTATCAACGAAGACCGGCTCCTGGACCTTGACGTAGAAAACGGCCGCGTTGTCCTCCCCCAGGTGCTTTCGTACCGCCTCCTCGTGTTGCCTGACCACCGGGTCCTCTCGCTGGCGGCCCTGCGGAAAGTGGCCGAACTGGTCGAGGCCGGCGCGACGGTTCTGGGCCCCAAACCCCGCTCGACCGCCAGCCTGGTGGATTACCCCGAAAGTGTCACCGAGTTGCAAACACTGGCCGACCGCCTGTGGGGTACGGGCGAATCGGCGAAGGGCGAACAGAAAACAGGGAAAGGACGCGTGGTCTGGGGCAAAACCGCCCGGGAGGTTCTGCTGGCCGAAGGGGTGAAGCCCGATGCCGTGCTGAAGGGCACCGCCGGGCAGGTCTTCGACTATTTTCACAAGACCTGGAACGGCGACGACTATTATTTCGTGAGCAACCAGACCCCCGAAACCGTCCAACTTATGGCCACGTTTCGCGTCAGCGAACGTCAGCCTGAACTCTGGGATGCCACCACCGGAACCCACCGCCCGGCCCGGGCCTTTCGAGAAAAAGGCGGCCAGACGACGCTGCCGTTGACGATGCCCCCTTACGGTTCGGTATTCGTAGTATTCCGCCAGTCCATTCCGTCCCCAGAACAGGGAACGGCTCCCGCCAATTATCCTTCGTATGCGCCCGTCAGTACACTGTCGGGACCGTGGGAAGTGACGTTCGACCCGAAATGGGTCGCCGGAGATGCACCAACTTCCGTCACGTTCGATTCGCTGGTTTCCTGGACGACTCTGCCGCAGGAGGGCCTCCGGTACTACTCCGGCGTGGCGACGTATCGGAAAAAGTTTGATGCCCCCGCTGCTTCCGACTCGCTCTACCTGGACTTGGGAGACGTGAAAGATGTCGGCGTGGCGCGTGTGCGGCTCAATGGCGAAGACCTCGGGCTGGTGTGGGCTCCGCCGTTCCGGGTGCCGGTACCTCCTCTGAAAAAGCAAGGCAATCAACTGGAAATTGAAGTGGTCAACACCTGGCGAAATCGTTTAATCGGCGACAGCAAAAAACCTAAAGATCAACAACTTACTAACACAAACATCACCGTTACCCCCGCCTGGAAGCTGGAACCCTCCGGGCTGCTTGGCCCCGTTCGGCTGATACGCGCGTCGCTGCCTTAACCACCCCTCGGCCGAGACGCACTTTGTGCCGGTGAGTATCCTCCTTCCGTCAGAATCGGAAATATTTTGCAGACCAGTGACAGGGCGGCTGCCGGTTGTCTCTGCTGAGGCGGGAGAACTGGTCAAAAACCTGTACGTTTATGCGTGTCTATGCTCGATCCCCATCTTCTCCAATCCATCGAAGGGCTGGAACTGCTGGCCCGCTCCGAAGTGGAAGGCTTTCTGGCAGGCGCCAACCGAAGTCCGCGCAGCGGGACGGGCGCAGAATTCCGGCAGTACCGCACCTACCAGCCAGGCGATGACCTGCGGCAACTCGACTGGAAAATGTACGCCCGCTCGGATCGGTACTACATCAAAGAATCGGAGGTAGAAACGAACCTGACGGTGCAGTTCGTGCTGGATACGAGTGCCTCCATGCGCCACCGGGACGGCGCACTCAGCAAGCTCGACTATGCCCGGGCGCTGGTTGCCTCCCTGGGGTACCTGGCTCGGAAACAGGGCGATGCGCTCGGCCTGCACGCGCTGAACGACCGTCGCGTCCACCACCTGACGCCTCGCACGTCTCCTCGCTTTTTTCACCACTTTCTCCACGAACTCACCCAACTGGAAGCCGAAGGGCGCTGGCCCTCGGGCGAAACGCTTAACGCGGCGCGGCGTTCGAAAGAACTGGTGATTGTACTGAGTGATATGTACGAACAGGAAGGCGAAATCAGTCGGTTTCTGGCCGAACGGAGTGCGCTGCGCCAGGAAGTGCTTCTGTTTCATCTCCTGGGGAAAAACGAACTCACCCTCGAGTATGAAGGTGCCACTACGTTCGAAGACCTGGAAACCGGTGCATTTGTGGAAGTGGATCCCGCGCAGGCCCGGGCGGCCTATGTACGCCAACTGGAGGCTTACCTGGAGGCGTTGCGCAAAGACCTGCTGGAGAAGCGTATCGGCTACGCACGTTTTCTGATCAACGAGCCGCTGGCCGAAGCCCTCAGCACGTTTCTGAAGCTCCGAAAAAGAATGGGGTGAAAGAAGGTGTTGCTTCTTTCACCCCTCGCTTACTCAACCTTACTTTACCTCAACCTATTCTTTACAGCCAATAGTCTGTTGGTCAGTCGTTTAACCATAACAAACAGTCTGTCGGCGTGTGAAATGTCTTAAACTCAATCAAGCCTACTTTCGATTCCGTGTCGTGGTTGACCTCTTCTACCGTAGCCTGGGCAAAAATGTCGGCCGATACCAGAATCGCAATTTTGCGCAGGCCTGCTTCGCCCATCGCCGGGAACACCTCATCGACCAAGTACTTCTGCACTTCGGGCGAGAGTTCCCGCAACTCCGTTTGGTCGCTCAGGTGGTTGATCAGTCGGTGCTGCCGGATGTATTCGATCAGTACGTCGCACCCCTGCCGGACATCGTCAAGCTGCAGATACCCCTTCCAGACAGCTATAATGATTTGATTCTCGGCATCAAACGCTATCTCTACGTACTTTTCACTGAAAATGACAGGGCCATTGCGCACCATAATACACAGGAGTTTTTCCGATTGTGCAGGTTCAAAAGTAGCGGGAATTTTAAAAGAAATCCGGCACAAGTCCGGGGTTTTACTACACGTGTTTGTGTCACATCTACACTACCACCCAAACAACTCACACACAGAAACTTACCCAATATAACCTTATAATTTAGATGCATTGACCTATCTTCATATGTAAAAGCTACTTTGAGGGTAAATCGCACTCGGTCCCGCTTTTCTCCGGAAGCGCTTGCCGGTCATCAGCGCGCCTGGGTTTCTCGTCACTTTTGGAGCGGAGCGAGCGCCCGTGCTGGCAAGGTGCCGTGTATTGTTGTAAGTTTAAGGTTTAGACCAGATCCGGTCATTTGCTCAGCCTAATCTTACGTCCCACCCGTTCGAACTGAGCACGTTAGCATTTGTAGACTGCACTTTTTATGTTGTCACCTGCATATCTCTGGGCGTTGTGGGCACTGTTGATTCCGCTGGCGATTCACCTCTGGAACCGGCGCGAAGGTCGTCGCATTCAGGTGGGGAGCATCCGGTGGCTGGAAGCCTCGACGAGCCGCAAGAAAAGCTCGCTCCGCTTGCACCAATGGCCCCTACTCCTCACGCGCCTTCTGTTGCTCACGCTGGTCGTGCTGGTACTGGTGGAATTGCGGCAGGCAAACGCCCCCGCGCCCCCGGCACCTCGTCCTCTGGCGCTGATCGACTCAGCACTGTGGCGGCAACCCCTCATCCAACGACGGCTCGACTCCCTACAGGACAGCTATTGGGACGTTCGTGTGATGGCGCCGCTGCATCTGTGGCACGAACTGGAAGGGCTGGCCTACGCGAATCCGCGGCCGGAACGGGTCACGGTCTACCACCGGGGGCAACTGCGGGAGTTTGGCGGAACGCGCCCGTCCCTGCCATTTCCCGTCGCGTGGATCACGTTACCCGACTCCGGCGAGGGGACTTTTGTTGCGGCCGCGCAACCGGTGGGCCGCGATAGTGTCCTTGTCCTACGCGCTGAAAGCACGGAAGCGGGCACGCGCTTGCAACGGCAACGCCTGTCCGCCGCGGCGTATCGCGACGAAGTTCCCCTACATCCTACCGATACATTGCGGGTGCGGCTGCAGGCCACCTCGGCGGCGGCAGAGATACGCCTCTACGTGGAAGCGGCGTTGCGGGCCGCGAGTCAGTACCAGGCGTGGCCAATGGCGCTGGACACTACGGGTACGCCAGACTGGACGGTGCTGCTGGGCAACACGTCCCTCCCCGACGCTCCGGCCGGCCAGCTTGTCCGGATTCGTCGCGCACCGGGTCCGCTGAGGCATATCCAGACTGTGGAACAGCACCATGTGGTGCATGTCCTGCAAGGCAAGCTGGATGACCCGAACGTGTCGCGCTTGCCCGAGCGGCTGCTGGAATTACTTTTCGTGCCGGTGTCGACCGACGAGCGACTGGCGACCCACGACCGCCGGGCGATTGCGCCGACCCAACGGGAAGTACGCCTTGGAAAAGCGCCGGTACAAACACGACAAACCGCTTCGACCGGACCGCAGGCACCGCCGCTCTGGCTGGCCGGTCTGCTTCTCCTCATTTTTGGATTTGAACGATGGCTGGCGACCCGTACATGAACGCAACGACACGCCTCACTCGCTTTCGCAACCAGTGGCGCGCCTACCAGATGGGCGAAGTAGGCCTCTACGCGCTGGGGCTGGCCGGGCTGCTTCTTACCATTATTATGCAGTTGATGGGCTGGAGCCTTTCCTGGTTTTGGGTGCTTCCGCTGACGGCGCTGCTGTTTGTGATCGGCCTAATCATCCGTCGGGGGCTTCGCCTTTCGCCACACGAGATTGCGCGTTACCTGAATCAACGTTACCCCACCCTGGAATCGTCAGCGGAACTGCTGCTGCAACCCGACGAGCACCTGCCCCTGTTGGCGCGTCTGCAACGGGAGCGGGTTGCTACGCGCCTGTCTACCTTGGAGCACGACTTGCGGCCGCCCCACCGGCTGGGGCGCGCGGGTGGCGTGTTTGCCTTGCTCGTCGGGCTGGCACTGGCAGTGTGGTTCCTCGTCCCGTTGCTGCGCTCCGCTCAGGACACCCCGCCTTCGGCTACGTCCGGCACCGCTTCCGTTTTGTCGCCACCGACACCGGCTGTCGTGCTGCCTCCCGAACTGGATTCGCTGCAGGTCGTGGTGACGCCCCCCGCTTATACCGGCCAACGGCCGTATGTTGCCCGCCAGTTGCACGTGCAGGCCCCGGAAGGCTCGCGCATCGCTGTGCAGGCGATCTTCACCGCGCCGGTAACGCAGGCGCAGGTGATTTTGTCCGGACGCGACACGCTCCTACTCACCACACAAGACTCAGTTCGGTTTCAGACCCGCTTTTCACTCCAGGAAAATGGGTTTTACCAACTGTGTTTTCAGACCAACGCGCCCACGAGCACCTGCACAGACTTTTATCGACTGGAAGCCCAGCCCGACCAACCACCCGAGGTGACGCTGGCCGACGTGCCCGCCTGGCAGCAACTGGACTTCGAGGCGCTGACGCCCCTTTCCGTCACTGCCCAGGTACAGGACGATTACGGTCTGAAGGACGCGTACCTGATTGCCACGGTTAGCAAAGGCTCGGGGGAGTCGGTCAAATTTCGGGAAGAAAAACTCCCGTTTCAGGAAGCGGTACGCGGGCGGCAACAGCGTCTTCACCGTACGCTGGACCTCCGGCAACTGGGCATGGCCCCCGGCGATGAACTGTATTTCTACGCCGAAGTATGGGACAACCGCGCGCCACAACCGCAAAAGAGCCGTACGGAAACATATTTCGTCGTGATCCGTGACACAACGACCCAGACCATTTCGGTGGAGGGTGGGGTCGCCGTCGACCTGATGCCTGCCTATTTCCGCAGCCAGCGCCAGCTCATCATCGACACCGAAAAACTGATCAAAGAAAAGCCGCGCCTCTCGTCCGAGGCGTTTCAGACCCGCAGCAACGACCTGGCCCACGATCAGAAGGTATTGCGCCTGCGCTACGGGCAATTTATGGGCGAGGAATTCGAAAGTTCGCTGGAGGGCGGTGGCCCCGGCGAAGGGCACGAACACGCCGGCGAGGCGTCACCTGATCCGACCCAAGCGGCCGCAGAAGAATTCGGGCACGTACACGACAACGAAGATGCACAAGACCGGGGCGTGTTGGAAACCCACAACCCTGCCGGAGGCGCCACCACGACCCTGAACAACGGCGCGGAAGTGCCGGAAGACCTGGTACACGCCCACGATTCGGAAGAGGAAGCCACGTTCATTTTCGATGCTACCAAAACCAAGCTACGGCGGGCGTTGTCGCTGATGTGGACCTCGGAACTGCACCTCCGTTTGAACGAACCCCGACAGGCCCTGCCGGTCGAGTACGAAATTCTGGAATTGTTGAAGGACATTCAGCAGCAAAATCGGATTTACGTGGAGCGCGTGGGCTTCGAGCCACCGCCCATCAAAGAAGCGGAGAAACGCCTCACCGGCGAACTGGACGAAGTCGCGAGTCGCCAGCGTACCGAAACACTCACCCAGCCTCCCGCGTCACCGCACCTGCGCCGGTCGGTTGCGCTTCTGGAAACCCTGAAGCTGCGCCCTCCCACCGAAGCGGAGCAACAGGTATTGCAAGCGGCCGGCGGCGAACTGGCGGAACTTTTGCGCGAGCGCCCCGACGCCGCCCGCTTCCTGCCGGCTTTGCAGACGCTGAAAGCACTCAGCGAAGGCAACCGGTTGCCGCGGCCGGAACTTGGCGTATTGCAACAAGCTCTGGCCACCGCATTGCCCAATACTGCCCAATCTCCCACCGCACGCCCAACCGCACAAAACAAGATTAACACACTGTATATAAGAGAGTTACAACGTTTGACTTCGCCCAACGAATGATCACCTTTCCACTTGCTCCGACGTCAGGTTGGATCGTTACAGGCGTAGCGACCTTGGTGTTGGCGTTTGCGTGCTGGCGGGAAATCCGGCGGCCCAACCGGCACAGGTTGGCGGGGCGTCTCCTCGCGGTACTGGGTGCGCTCACGGCCCTCCTGGCACTTCTGTTACGTCCCGCGCTCCCACAACCGCGTACGCCATTCGATGCGATTCTGGTGACGCCGCACGCGTCCCCGGGTGTGGTGGACAGTCTCCGGCAGGCGCATCCCCGGATCGCGGTGTTTGCGCTGGACACCTTTCCCGGAGCGACACTCCTTCCTCACCTGAGGTACCTGGTACAACAGGCGCCGCACGTCAAGCACCTGTACGTGGTCGGCGATGGACTGACGGCGGAAGATCGTACTACAGCCGACTCGCTGGAGACGACCTTCCTTCTCAATCCCCTCCCCTCAGGACTGGTCCGGCTCGCGCTGCCCGAGGCCGTACATCAGGGCGATACGCTGTGGATAGAGGGGGCTTTTCACCATCCCGATACGACCTCGACTGCCCTGCTCCTCGCCGGGCCGGAAGGGCAACTGGATTCGCTTTCGCTGACGGCACCCGGTGTGGCCGAAGTTGCGTTGCGTACGGTTGTGCAAAATCCGGGGGCGTTTCTCTACACCCTGATGACCCACGATGCCACCGGACAAGCCGATACGCTGGGCCAGGTGCCCGTACAGGTACTCCCCCGGCAACCGCTGCGCATCGTGATTCTGAACGATTTTCCGCAGTTTGAGACCCGCTACCTGAAAGCGTGGCTGGCGCAGGACGGGCATCAGGTGGCGGTGCGGACGCGCATTTCGCGGGACCGTT
This sequence comes from Catalinimonas alkaloidigena, assembly GCF_900100765.1. NCBI lineage: Bacteria > Pseudomonadati > Bacteroidota > Cytophagia > Cytophagales > Catalimonadaceae > Catalinimonas > Catalinimonas alkaloidigena. Next base: position 354,758 of record NZ_FNFO01000006.1, read on the forward strand.
TTCAGCGGGAGTTTCTGAACCGGCCACAGGTGGCATTGACTTCGCTCTCCGACGCGCTTTTGGCCGAAACCGATCTGGTGATGTTGGATGGCGCTTCGCTGCAAGCGCTGTCCGGGGCCGACCGCACTCGTCTGCGACGCGCCGTGCAGGAAGACGGATTGGGCGTGTGGGTGACGATGGACGATGCCGCCCAGCGCCGACGCTGGCCCCTGGATGCATTTACCTTAACCCGTACCCGCGCCGAGACCTATACACCGGCCCAGACGACCGCGCTGCCGCGCCTCCCCTACGCTGTCAGCACTGACCTGGGCACGTACCCTCTGCTCCCGGAAAGCGCTTCGCAGGCGGTGGCCGCTTACCGCTATGAGGGCTTGGGCAAGGTGGGCGTATCGTTGCTGACACAGACCTATCCGTTGCTGCTGGAAGGCCATACGGAAGCGTATCGTATGCTTCACACCCGATGGGTGCAGGCGCTGGCCAAATCGCCGGAGGCACGGCCGCAGTGGGACCCCGCCTGGGCGTTTGTGGACCAGCCCGTGGCCCTGACGCTCCGCCAGGCCCTCTCCGATACGGTGCCGGTGGGACGCTTTTCTCGCCACGATGCAGAGTCGACGCCGTTTTATCTGGCACAGGACCCCTACCTGCCCGACCACTGGCACGGAACCCTCTGGCCCATCATGGCCGGCTGGCACCAGTTGGCCCTCGCTGGCGATACCCTTTCGCAGCCGTGTTACGTGTTTCCGGCTTCGGCCTGGTCGTCGCTGCAACGTGCTCAGCGCATTCGCTCCAACGAGCGGTACACCGTGCAACGGCAACCGGCACCGCCCCGTCCGGTGGTGTACCAGCCTGAGCCCATCGCTCCGATCTGGCCCTTTCTGGTCCTGTTGGGTTGCCTTACGTTCCTCTGGCTGGAGCCGAAGCTTACGGCACCGGCACGTACCCCTGCGGCACGCGCCACACAAGCGCACGCAAACGCCTGAGGGGCTATCGTGCCTCGATTTTTCTTCTTTGCGGAAACGGGTAATGGCTAATTTGCTGCCATGGAATTAACCAAGAAAGATCAGATACAACTGGTGCTGGGGGCGTTGCCGCTGTTGTTGGCGGGGCCAGACCTTATCGCCAACGGGAACCTCGCCGTCGGGGTGGCTTCGCTGTCGCTGGGCATTCTGAACCTCCTCGCCATTCCGATGTACGCGCGGTTCAAACGCCATACCCATACCTGGCTGAACCTGGGCAACTCGCTGGTGGCGTTTCTGACCGCATACAGCTATTATACTGACGACAAAGAAGGCCTGCCGTACGTGTGGGTGGTGGCCGGACTGCTCTACCTGTTTGCCGCCTACAAGTCCTACAGCAAAACGCAGACGCCTTCCTGAACGCGCGGCAACCGCTTTTTATTTCCGGTTTCGGCTTCTGCCTGCCTGCCGGGTAAGCCCTACGTCCCGTACCTTTGTCTGATGGAAGAAGCGTCGCTCAAAAAGACCGTTCGTAAAACCGGAGAATCGCCGGGCACCCTCACGTACGTCGGCCGCAGCAAGCTGAAAGACGTGCTGCTCACCTTCACCGAATACGGCGAAGAATCCCTGCTGACCAAAACGTGGAAGACCCGCAAGGACTTTATTCGTTTTAACCAACGCACCGAACACGCCCCGATCAGCTGGCTGAACGTCGACGGCGTGCACAAACCCGAAGTGGTGGCGTCGGTCGGCAACACCTTCCACCTCCACCCGCTGTTGCAGGAAGACGTGGTGGATACGGAACAAAAACCGAAGATCGATTATTACGACGATACCATTTTCGTGGTGATGAAGATGGCGCAGTTCAACCGCGAGAAGAGCCGCCTCTATTTTGAGCACGTCAGCATGGTGTTGGGCCCCGGCTACGTCCTGTCCTTTCAGGAAGAGCGCGACGTCGACATTTTCGAGCCCATCCGCACCCGACTGCAAAACGCCTCGGGCCAGTTGCGCCGTTCCGGTCCTGATTTTTTGTTTTATGCCCTGATCGACACGATCGTCGACCATTACTTCGCCGTGCTGGAGCAACTGGGCGACCGCATTGAACAACTGGAGCTGAACATCATCGAAGAAACCGACGAAAAGGCCACCCACGAACTTTATTCACTAAAACGGGAGATGATTCTGCTGCGGCGGTCGGTCTGGCCCGTTCGCGAAATCCTCAGCAAACTGCAACGCGGCAGCAACACACTGCTCACCCCCGAACTGCAGCCCTTCCTGCGCGACGTTTACGATCACACCATCCAGATCATCGAAACCATCGAGACGTACCGCGACATCCTTTCGGGCCTGCTCGACGTCTACCTGTCGATCACGTCCAACCGGATGAACCAGATCATGAAGGTCCTGACGATCATCTCCACGATTTTCATCCCCCTCACGTTCATTGCCGGCATCTACGGCATGAACTTCGACCATATGCCCGAGTTGCACGAACGCTGGGCCTATCCGGCGGTCTGGGGCGTGATGATTGCCATCTCCGTAGCACTCCTGATCTTTTTCCAGAAAAAGCGTTGGCTATGAGCCAGTTATACAATTACAATTCCACCATCAAAACAAGCTAACGCTTCCCTTGTCCACGCAAGCGATCCTCTGTTCCCTGACTGCATGATTCAACTTCGGTTTCACCCCTTTCGCCTGGCTCTGCTCGAGCCGTTCACCGTTTCGTACGGCACCCGTACCCACCAGGAAACGCTGATCGTAGCGCTGCACGACGGCCAGCACAGTGGGTTCGGCGAAGCCCCGGCCATCTTCTATTACGGCGTGACGGTACAGCAATTTCAGGATGCCCTGGAACAACACCGCGACGCCATCGAAGCCTGGAATCCGGCCGACACCACTCCCGAAGCGTTTTGGGAAACGATGGCCCCCCGGCTGGCTACCATGCCTTTTGCGCTGTGCGCGTTGGATTGCGCCGCGCACGACCTCTACGGCAAGCGACTCGGCCAGTCGCTGTACCAGCGGTGGGGATATACGCTCGATACGCTGCCGCTGTCGGACTACACGCTCGGCATCGACGAAATTCCGGTGATGGTCCGGAAGATGCGCGATTTTCCGTGGCCGGTCTACAAAATCAAACTCGGCACACCCGACGACATTGCCATGGTCCGCGAACTCCGTCGCCATACGCAGGTGCCCCTGCGGGTGGACGCCAACGCCGGCTGGCAACCCGACCAGGCTCTGCGCAACATCCGGGCGTTTCAGGAACTGAACGTGGAGCTGATCGAACAGCCCCTGCCGCCCGCCGACCTGGAAGGCGCGCGCTGGTTGTTCGAACGCTCGCCGATTCCGCTGATGGCCGACGAAAGCTGCCAGCGCGAAGCCGACGTGGCTACCTGTGCCCACCACTTTCACGGTATCAATATCAAGCTGGCGAAATGCGGGGGCCTAACGCCCGCCCGCCGCATGGTTGCCCAGGCCCGGCAGTTGGGGTTGCAAGTGATGGTCGGCTGCATGACCGAATCGACCGTAGGGATTTCGGCGGCGGCGCAACTGTTGCCCGTCCTCGATTTTGCCGACCTGGATACGCCCATGCTTCTGCGCACCGATGTGGCTTCCGGAGTCCGGTTTGAGCAGGGAAAAGTGGTTTACGCTCAGGAAAACGGGACGGGTGTGCGCATGCTGCCGACTACGGAAGCAGAACGTCTGTGACCTACAGAAAACGGTGCATGATGTACACGTCGACCAGACCCAGCGTGCGGTGCTGAAATGCCTGGGGCACCGTCCCCACAATCTGAAATCCTAACGCTTGCCAGAGGCGAACGGCGCGTTCGTTTGTGCTCACGACAAAGTTGAACTGAAGCGCTTTAAATCCCTGTTGCTTCGCTTCTTGCAGCGAGTGTTCGCCCATGGCTCGCCCGACACCCCGGCGGTTGCCGTCCGGATCGACCATGTAGCCGGCGTTGGCAACGTGCGCTCCCAGGCCGGGTTGGTTGGCTTTGAAAAAGTACGTTCCCACTACCCGCTCGTCTTCTAATGCTACGTAGGTATGCAGCCCCGGTCCCATCCAGAGGCATTGTGCTTCTTCGCGGGAGGTATCCGGTGCAAAAGCGTACGTAGTTCCTTCGCCGACCACCCGGTAGAAGATGGGCCAGATGGCGGCAAAGTCGGCGGTTTCCGCCCTGCGGATTGTCAACATATCGTGTAGTTAAGATCTTGGTGAGGCAGACTGCCACCACTGCATCACGTTTTGTGGATCGTCGGCCCAAAACGCTATCAGGCTTACGGTTTTCCGCAAACCGTAGGGACCTTCCACCGGCCGGGGTGTGCGCAGTCGCAGTTGCACGTTGGGCGTGCCGAAAAGTTCGGTCGACAGATGATCGGGGGCTTGGGGAGGAACGTCCTGCACCAGCGTCAGGTCCAGGATTTCGTCACGCGCAATAACGGCCTGCCACCGGAGGCCTACCCGCAATTGCAACGCCTCGGCGGTCAGCAAGGTGGGGCGTTTGACCAAAGCGACAAAGTCGCCTATCAGAAACAGCAGCGAGTAAAGGCTGATGAGCGTCAGCACCCAGGCGGCGGTAGGATACCAATGCGCCACGAGCAGATGAATCAGCCCTGTTTCCAGAAGTCCCAGGAATACAAACACGCCCCAGAGTCCGGCATAGCCGTTTTCGCGGTAGGCCGTGAGGAGCTGCTGCCCCGGTTTCGCCTCCGCCGACAGACGCCAGCCCAACAGGGTGTAGTACAGGACCGCCATTTCGCCCACCAGGAGGTAGACGACCTTCTGTGGCAGAGAAGTAGTCTCGCAAATGGCCCGCCGCGCATGGGTCAGAAAATCCGACTGATGCCGCTGCAATTGCCGGTAGCGTAGTATAATCTTCCGCAGGTGAAGCATTCCCCAGCCGATCACAGCCACTTCGACCAGCCCCATGCCCTGTTTCATCCAGGTCAGATACGTCCGATGCGCAGGGGGAAGAATCCCGTGCGCCAGCACAATCGTCAGCACCGTCACCCCGACCAACGAGAGCGGCGTTAGACGCGATTTGCGAATCACCAATACATAAAACAGCGCCGGAATGCCGACACACAGATCGACCGTCATGGCAAACGACATCAGGTCGGGATGCGCCAGAAAAGGCGCAGATGACGCCAGCCAGTAACTGTAGCCCAGAACAGCGCAGGCTAGCGTCAGAAAGAGTACGAGTGCAGGGCGGAACGGGAGCGTCATCGCGATGAACAATTTGGCGGGTTGACGATTGTAAAGGTAGTCGATTCGCGCCTTAGCCGCACGTAGACCCTATGCGTGAGCCGACGGAAAGATGCCTGAGAAGAACGGGCCTATCCTGAAAACCAACGTTTGCCATTTTTATAAAACGATTGTCGCGTATCTTTGCGGCCGAATTATCGCGTAAAGCCATGATCGAGACCGATATTTGCATTGTAGGCGCTGGCCCGGTGGGGCTGTTCGCCGTCTTTGAGGCGGGCCTGTTGAAAATGCGCTGCCACCTGAT